>CAZZVO010000190.1:0-4692 GCA_964657505.1 uncultured Mucilaginibacter sp. | reverse complement strand
GCGCGCGGCATTATCGGTTTGCGTAATAACGTGTTAACTGCCACTGGCGGCGAGGCGATTATGGCACACCGTTTTAAAGCTTACGAACCTTGGAAAGGAACAATCCCTGGGCGTGCCAACGGCGTTTTGGTATCAATGGACACGGGTAAAACTACTGCTTTTGCCATAGATAAATTGCAGGATCGTGGCCGTTTCCATATCGACCCAGGTGTAGAAGTTTACGAAGGACAAGTTTTAGGCGAGCATATCCGCGATAACGATTTGGTGATCAACTTAACAAAAGGCAAGCAGTTAACAAACATGCGTGCTTCCGGAAGTGATACCAATGTTCGTATTGCGCCGGCAATTAAGTTTTCTTTAGAAGAATCCATGGAATACATTCAAGCTGATGAATATATCGAAGTTACACCTCAAAGTATCCGGATACGTAAAATCTTTTTGAATGAAAACGAAAGAAGGATTAATGCGAAACAGTTTGTAAACCAATAACAAAAAATAAATTGTAGCAAAAGGCTTGGTGAACAACCAGGCCTTTTGTGTTTTAAATAAGTTTTTAATTTTATAGGAGAAGCTTAAACCATCGTAAAAAAGACCAGCAACACGTATTGTAGAATCAAAACACCATCCAAGTAAAAGAAATAATAGTACTCATTCTTTTTAAAATTGGAGCGGAAGATAAGCCAACCCATTAAAAGCACGGTTAAAGTTAAGGCGAAAAAAGTGGTATTAAAACCATGATCGCGAAATAGAAAAAGCAGTACCAAGTAACCCGCCAGCAAGATTTGGCAAAGCAGGTAGGCATTCTTCTCGCCAAAAACAACCGGAATAGTTTTTAACCCAAGTTTCCGGTCCTGAAACAAATCGCGAATATCAAAAGGGATAGCCATCGCTGTGATGAACAAAAATCTTTTGCTAGTTAAAAGAAGTATATCGGTTTTAGAAATGACGAGATGATCTACGTTTCGCGCTTCTAAAATGGGAAGTAGTACTACGCTTAAAGTCCACGTTAAGCCAATAAGCAGCAGCTTTAATCCAGGAATATTACGTAAACCAAATTTCTGTTTTCCCGAAGAAAACAAAGGCATGCCATAACCCACAGACAAAATGGAAAGTACAATCAGTAAAACTTTGGATTGACTGGAAACTAAAAAAAACAGTGGTAAAAGAAGTATAGCTGAAAGTACAGTGATCGCAACCATTAATTTATAACGCCCGAAAAACCAATGAACACGCTTAAAAGGAGAATGTTCTGGATGTTGTGGTTTGGTAATTAATATGCTGAAGTTGTAAATGAAAAGCGTGGAGCAGAATAAGATTCCAAGTACCGGATAGTTTGGTTTTGCTTCAATTAAAATATAAGTAACCAATGCTTGTGCAACGGCGCACAAAGACATAAAGACGTTGCTAAACAGCAGAAAATCAAAAGTAGCAACAAACAGTTTCCTCATTTAAATTGAAAACCAAATATGCTGCTTATTGATTAAGAATTCTTTATTGGATGTGGATTAACGCCAGATTTAAATTCGAAGATGGTAATTTCTGGTAAAATACCAACACGGCCAGGATAACCCAGAAAACCGTAACCAACGTTAACGTACAATTGCTGGTTTTTTTCCTGGTAATGACCAGCCCATTCCTTGTAAATATATTGTACCGGACTCCATTGAAAATGTTCCAATCGTACGCCAAATTGCATTCCATGTGTATGCCCGGAAAACATCATATCTATCTGCGGATATTGCGGCAAAACCTGCGCCCGCCAATGCGAAGGATCATGGGATAAAAGAAGCTTTACGGGCAGATCGTCTGTATTTTTGGTAGCCAGATCCATTCTTCCATATTTTGGAAAACGGCTTAATGCGCCCCAGTTTTGGATTCCCAGGATACCGATTTCTTCACCGTCAACTTTAAGCCTGCGGTTCTCGTCCATCAACAAGTCAAAACCCATATTTTTGTGGACGGTAATGATATCCTGCAGGTTTTGCCTTTTTGCTTCTGCTGACGGCCAGTCGAAATAATCACCGTAATCGTGGTTTCCCAAAACAGAAAATACGCCTAATGGTGCTTTTACTCGGGAAAAAACATCAACGTAATTCTTTACTTCGATGGTGCGGTTATTAACCAAATCGCCGGTAAAAAATATAAAATCAGGTTTCTCTTTCAACAGCATATCTACGCCACCCAAAACTGCTTTTTTATTGTAGAAACTGCCGGAATGGATGTCGGAAATCTGGCCTAATTTAATCCCGTCAAAAGCTTTCGGAAGGTTAGGCAAGTAAATGGTTTGACGACGAACTCGATAATCATAAGCACCCGAAATAATGCCGTACGAAAGTGAAGCTAAAGGCAACGAAGCTGTAATCAAACCAGCTTTCATCAAAAATTCGGAACGTGGAATATGTTCTGGTTTTGGCTGACTTGCCGGGAATTCTGGTTCTGGTTTTTTATATTTTCGGGCAATCCTTAAAAAAATCCGGCGTATATCATCCACCAAAATAAATGGTAGTAAGAAGACTTTAGCAATAAGCAAAAGAAAAAACACAAGTAATATTGCTGCTCTCGGCCCAACACCAATATTAAAATAAACAGATAAAAATACGCCTGCAATTCCTAATAATGAGATGCTCCAGAAAATAACCGTAAACCGTTTAACAAAGCGAAAACTGAACTTTTTTAAAGCTCCACGGATACCGTTTACAATATAAAAATCGGCGATTAGCAGTAAAATGCAAACGCCGATTAAGAGAAAAGGATTAGTCATGTATAAAATATGCCGGTAAAAGAAGCATTTTAGTAGCGGTCGTCAAAGTCCTGATCGTCATCTTTTGGCATGTTGAACAAACTGTCAAACATGTCTGAAAAAGAGTAACCGTTATCCAGATAACCTTTATTTACTTGCGAGAACTCAGCCAAACCATGTAAAATAAACTCCATTAAAAGCAACTGGTTATTTTCTGAAAGTGATGGATGATTTTTCTTCACCAAATCCTTTAATCCGGGAACTGATAAAAGCAACTTTTTGTATTCCTGGCCAGGCAAATCATCAATTAAAGCAATAGAATTTCCGGCACTAAACCAACTGATAATTTCGGCATAAGGATTTGGCTTTTTACTTTTCTTAGCCTTCTCCGGTTCCGGGAAGTAGTTGAGCAGCAAAGTTTTAATCGCTTTTCCAACTAAAATATTGGCCACTTTTGCCGGTCCTTCCAGTTCGCCTTCGTACACCAATTCGATTTTTCCGGTGATGGCCGGAATAACGCCGAGAAAATCAGAAATCCGGACAAACGTATTTTTTTCACGGTTGATCAGCATTCTTCTTTCTGCATTACTAATCAAATTTTCGTAAGCCGAAATGGTTAAACGTGCAGAAACGCCTGATTTTTTGTCGATATATTCGGAGTTGCGCGCTTCAAAAGCAATTTGCTCTACCAAATCTTTTACTAAATCATCAGCTTCAATCGTTGCTTTTTGTTCTTTGGATAACGAAGCTTCCTGTTGCGTAATCTGACGGGAAATTTCGACCGTTCGCGGATAATGAGTTAAAATTTGACTTTCAATCCGATCTTTTAACGGCGTAACGATAGAACCACGATTGGTATAATCTTCCGGATTGGCGGTGAAAACAAACTGAATATCTAAAGGCAATCTTAATTTGAAACCACGGATCTGGATGTCTTTTTCCTGCAAAATGTTAAACAGCGCAACTTGAATACGCGCTTGTAAATCGGGCAATTCATTAATAACAAAAATACCGCGATGCGCACGTGGAATCAAACCGAAATGGATCACACGTTCATCAGAATACGTTAGCTTCATGGTTGCTGCTTTTATCGGGTCAACATCGCCAATTAAATCGGCAACAGTAACATCCGGCGTAGCCAGTTTTTCGGTATAACGTTCGGAACGATGTAACCAGGCAATCTGAGTTTCGTCGCCTTTCGTTTCAATTTCGTTCCGGGCAAACCAGGAAATTGGTTCTAAAGGATCATCAAACAACTCAGAACCAGCAATGTAAGGCACAAATTCGTCTAACAGATTGACCATTAAACGTGCTATTCTTGTTTTAGCTTGTCCGCGTAAACCTAATAGTAAAATGTTGTGGCGAGATAAAATTGCAGTTTGCAAATCGGGCATTACGGTATCTTCAAAACCGATAATACCTTCAAAACCGTTCTCTTTTTGCTGCAATTGTTTGATCAGGTTTTCGCGAAGTTCTTCTTTTACCGATCTGGATTTATATCCGCTTTGTTTTAATTCTTTAAGCGTGGTGATGTTGTTCATAATTTTTTTGAGTCCGAAATTTTGAAGTTTCCGGAAATGTATTATTTGAATTTGATCTGAAATAAAATGGGCGATCTCAGTTTAATTAATTTATGCTGATAAAAGAAGCATCAAGTTTTATCTAACTGTTCTTCTCCGGTTACGGATGTAGTCTTCAAAAATGTACTCACCCAAACCATTTAACGAGCTGTAAAAAGCCTTACCGCCGTTAGTTTCTGTAAATTTTCGTACAAATTGTTGTAGATATGGATCTTTGGCAATCATAAAAGTGGTGATTGGAATTTTTAAGCGTTTACATTGAGCCGCCATATTCAGCGTTTTGTTCACTACTTTTCGATCCAGGCCAACACTGTTTTTATAGTATTTTATTCCTTCTTTTAAACACGTTGGTTTCCCATCGGTAATCATAAA
>CAZZVO010000189.1:6649-8167 GCA_964657505.1 uncultured Mucilaginibacter sp. | reverse complement strand
AAATATCTGTTTTCTTATCTTCCAAATCACTTAAAATATTTTGGAAAGCCATTTTAGAACGCGTGGTATCCAAATCCATTCTTGCAATCCTGGCAGAAGGTAAAAGCAATATCAATTCATCTTCAATCTTTTCCGTTCCGTAACCTTTTTGTTCCAAATGTGCCGAACCGCAAGCCGGACAAACGGCATACATATCTTCCTTGTAACCACAATAATGGCAATGCAATTTACCCGTACTTTTGTGCATGGTTAAACTTACATCGCAATTGATACACTTGGATGTAAAGCCGCAAGTTTTACATATCAAAAGCGGCACATAGCCACGCCGGTTTTGAAATAAAATAACTTGTTCTTTTTTTTCTAAAGCAGTTTCAATATTCTGCATCAACAAGTTGGAGAAATGAGATTGCATCGTTTTATTTTTCATTTCCTCTGGGATGCTAACCACCTGGATTTCAGGCAGAACAGCTTCGCCAAAACGCATATTCAATTCTACCAAACCATATTTATGCTGAGTTGCGTTGTAATAAGATTCCAACGATGGCGTGGCCGATCCCAATAAAACTTTTGCTTTATACAAAGTACTTAGAAAAATGGCTGCATCGCGCGCATGATAGCGCGGCGCAGGGTCGAATTGCTTGTAAGAATTTTCGTGTTCTTCATCCACCACAATCAACCCTAAATTGTTAAAAGGAAGGAAAACCGAGGAGCGCGCGCCAAGTACAATTCGATATTCTCCGCTTAAAACTTTGTTCCAAACTTCTACTCTTTCATTATCATTGAAACGCGAATGGTAAACGCCAATTTTGTTGCCGAAATATTGTCGCAACCGTTCAATAATATGCGTAGTCAATGCAATTTCAGGCAGTAAAAACAGTATCTGTTTGCCGCTTTCAATCATCGCTTCAACGAGCCGAACATAGATTTGCGTTTTACCGGAAGAAGTTACGCCTTGCAGCAAAACCACATCTTTTTGCTCAAATTGTTGGTTGATTTGATGGAATGCTTTTTCCTGATATTCATTCAGAATAAATTCACTTTCAATTGCTTCACCATTTGGTGCAAACCGACTTACAATTTTTTCTTCCAGCAAAAACACTTCTTTCTCCACCAAAGCTTTCAAAACTGCTGCGCTAACTTGTGCGGTTTCTTCCAATTCAGCTTTGGTAACTTGCGGTTTTTGTTTGGATAATTGCAGCAAAGCCATCACGGCATCCAATTGTTTGGGCGCGCGTTTTTCTAAAATTTCGAACAATTCTTTCAACTGTTCAGGCTGACGATAAACGGGATTTAAACTATAAAAAGAGCGTTTTCTGGCTTTGTAACGCTCGTTAACTTCTTCTGCAATGTGGATGATGTTTTTGTTGAACAACGTTTTTAAAACCGGCATCACCGTTTTTTGTCCCAACAGTTTACTCACTTCGCTTACCGTTAATTCCGGCTGGATTTCGAGCGCATCAACAATTAAAAACTCTTTATCGTTCAGTTCACTTTTATCAAAAGTATATTCCAAGTTTA
>CAZZVO010000189.1:0-6549 GCA_964657505.1 uncultured Mucilaginibacter sp. | reverse complement strand
AATTTGATCCAATTCATTCCAATTAAATCCCGCGTGGCCAACAGATAAAGCGAACCGGAAAACAGCACAATCCCGAAAGTAAAAAGGTAATAACTCCACTCCAATAAGTTGTTGCCTTGCGGGTTTAAAGTGGATAAAAACAGCAAGGCAAAAACGTGATAAAACTGATATTGCACGGCCGTGTGCCAAACTTCTAATTGTGCTGGCTCTAACTTATTCTTCAAAGCGTGTGCACCAAAAGCACCGGTGATAACAGCCAAAACGCCGTAAATGGCAGCCGTAATAATGATTTGTTTGTTCATGGTTATACCTTCTAATGTAAACAATATCAGAAATACTTCCTACCCAAATTTGAATAATCTATTTTTGTTGCAAACAGATGAGATGCGGCGAATTATCCTGATTACGGTTTTTTTATTTATAGCAGCCGTAAGCATTACTATTTTTTATTTTTCGAGGATTAAGCTGCCCGGCCAAAATACAACGAATGTTATCGATCAAATTCCGGACGATGCCGCGCTGGTTTTCGAGTTTAAAAACGACGCCGGGTTTTATGATCTGTTTAAAGAAAGCACTTTGCTTACTTCTTTTATCGGACAAAAAAAAGCGGAAGAACTAAAGTATCTGCACAATAACTTGTTGAAGCAAAACGGTTTAAAAGCTGCGTTTGGTAACCAGAGTATTTTTATTTCGCTTCATCCGGCCATCAATTCCCGCAATATTGAAATGTTGCTTACCGTGAATTATGAGGGAGTTAATAACCTCCAGCTATCACTGGAAACTATCGCCCAACAAACAAACGGAGCGTTGGAAGCAGAAAAAATCGGGAACAAAACCATCCAAACCATCAATTTTCCGGCATTAAAAGAAGTATTTTACGTGGCAAATAATTCGCATGTTTTGGCGGGAAGTTTTAGCAAAGCTTTGTTGCTGGAGTTTTTGGATGAAAGGCAGGAAAACAAAGTTTCGAACTTAACGCAGCTTTCGGATCAGCAAAATAAAAATTCCATTGCAGATTTGTACGTTAATTATAAGCAATTCCCGGTTTTGTTTAGGCAATTATTTCGTTACCAAAACAATGATTTTTTTAGGTTTTTAGGCGGATTTCCGGCCAGCGCCGCGCTTAGTTTAAACTATAAAAGCGATGCTTTGCTGTTTAATGGCTACACACAAACCGACACAACTTCGGCGGCGTATCTTCATTTGTTTTTGAAGCAACAGCCCGTCAAAAATACCATCAAGAACATTTACCCGATAAACACAGCATCGGCAATCAGTTTCGCTTTTGGTCAGCCGAAAGATTTTTGGAGCGAATTAGATAATTGGCAAAAACATTTAAACCAAAAGCCAAAGGCAAAAGCGTTGTTTGACCAGATCAGGAAAGAAACCGGCGTTTCCATCCAAACTGTTTTTCGTAAACAATTAGAAAATGAATTTGCGGTAATTACAACTTCGGAAGATGAAAAAATAGCTTTGATCAAAGTAAAAAATGGATCGGAATTAGCACCTTATTTACGCAATATCAGCACTGATCCTGACAGTGATTTTAGTCGGATGAAGTTTCAAAACTTACCTTATTATTTATTAGGCGAACCTTTTTTACATTTTAAACAACCTTATTTTGTGTTGATTGATAATTACTTGTTGTTATCCAATTCTCAAACTGGCGTTAACCGTTACTTGGATAATTATCATCATCAGCATTTTCTAAATCAAGACCAGCAATATTACAATTTTGATGCTTTGTTGGCAGAACAAAGTAATATTTCATTTTTTATACATCTGCCAAATTCCTATCCAATTTTAAAAAATTTACTTCAGCCTGAATTTGCAAAAGTATTCAATCAAAAAAATGCAAGTTGGAAAGATTATTATGCTGCAGCACTGCAATTTACGGCATCCGAAAATAGATTTTACACCAACTTTTATCTTCAGCAAAAGAAAACAGAAACTACCAAAAAAGATACAAGTGGTTTATAATATAAGCTGATTTTAATTGTAAAACTAATGCTTCTTTTACCAGGTAAAAACTAACATCAACAAATTTCTCTTTTTGTATATTTGAGAAAGCTTGCCTAACAAACAACCAGATGAAACAAGAATGGACAGTTGACCGCCTTTTAAAAAATATGGGCAACATGCACGAATTAGGTCGGCAACGCGCCTTTGAATTAGGCAACCCTTTTTACGCAGAATTTGAAGAAGACGGCGGATATTGGCGCAAGGAAATGCCAACCGGCGAAAAATTTTTAGTAACTATAGAAATTGTATTTGATGAACATGATATGCCGATCGATGTAAAAGATACAATCATAAAAAAATCAGATAGTTAATGAAAAAGCCGGAACTTATTTTCGTGGCGGGTTGTAAACAATTCTTATTAGTAATTGAAGTTTTTTTGCAAAACCTCTGATGCTTCTTTTACCGTATAAAATCTAACAATATGCAAGGCTAACTATCGTTCCATAACAACTATAAATTCAAATATTTGATCTCTTCTTTATTTAAATGATGAAATTTCTTTCGGCATTGCTTCTGTTTTTCATCGTTTCTACTGTTCGTGCACAGCAATTTTCGCAATACAATACCGGTACTTTATTTGATTCTTTTGAAAACCCGGTCCAACGCGCTTTCATTCCTGATTCGAGCAGGCAATTTGCTTTCAACTTTTTTATCCCAAACTTCGGCACAACAGGTATTTTAACAGGCAACGGCCAGGCTTCTGTTAACTCGCTCATCAACAAAGGTGTTTACAATAGCAGCAATCTTACCAACGGTTTAAACAACCTGAATAATGTAAACGTGGGCTTTAACACGTATTGGTTTATGCTGAAAATGTATAACCGGTTGGATGGCGACCAGGAATTTGGCATCTCCGCACAAACCAAAGCAGAACTTCACGGAAGCATAACGGATGAGACTTTGCTCCTGCTCGATTCCTACAAAAACTTCGAAAACGGAAGTTTGAACAATGATTTATTTAACGACAAGGTGCAAGCGCAAGCGTATCATCAGCTTAGCTTAACTTTTCGACGAAAGGTATCATCCAATGTTGCTTTTGGTGTGAAACTGAGCACTTTGCTGGGCATTTATTACAACAAATTAAACATTGAACATTCGTCTTTTAACGTCAATCAGGACAATACGCAAGCAAACTTATTTTTGCAAGGACAATATCAGTCCAGCTACCTTTACAAGTTTAGTAAACGCGATTTGATTGGTTACCGAAACCCGGGCGCCGCTGTTAGTTTTGGCTTGCAGGCGCAATTGGAAAACGGGATACTTTTGCAAGGAAATGTTAAGGATCTGGGTTTTATCCGCTGGGGAAAAAATGCCGTAACTTTTGATTTTAACTCGTCTCAAGACATCGACCGATTAACAGTTGCCAGAAAAAACGACAGTCGTATTTTAACCGAAGCCGATAGCATCACCAACACTAACGGAAGTCAGCACGCTTTTTACGCGCCAATTGATGGCAAAGCAGAAGCAGCTATCAGCAAAAAATTTAATTTATTAACTGCTGATTTTTATTACACACCAACTTTTATCGTTTCTAAAGAGTTGTTTTACAATGGATTAGCCGCCGCTTTGGTAAACCATTTTACTTATCAAAATCTATGGTTTACGGGTTTGGCTTCTTACAATCAAGACCGGGCTTGGAGCGCAGGTTTGCAATTAATGTACAAGTCGCCAAATGCCGAATTTTATTTGGGGACAGAACAGTTATTTCAATCGGCTCGGTTTTTACAAAATGCAACTACCAATTACAATTCATCCGGAGTAAATGCTTATTTAGGTTTTTCGCTGAAGTTTGGGCGGATGATCGAACATCCGGCAAATGCAAGCCGTGTACCGATGGGAGAAGAAAAAGGATTTTTCAACAAGATGTGGAGACGGATTTTCAAAAGATCCTATTATTAGCCATGAACTACAATGAACGATTAATAGTTATCCCATGAACTATGAACCACAAACTAACTGCTAACCAATCTTACTGCCGATAAAATCCTTCAAATAAAAAGGTTCAAAATAAGCAACATCTTCAAATTGTTGTAACCGAAATTTTTCTGCTGCTAATTGGCTGAGATCGGCAGCATCATTCAAAAAATCATCGATAAAAACAGCATTTGGATGATCGCCCAAAATTGGTTTACATTTCGCTGCGCCATCTCCAAAAAACATAATTTGTTGTTGATCTAAAATTGCTTTAAAACTTTCCGCAGTAATAATTTCTGCGGATGTGGATTGGATTTGCTTTAAATCCTGGTCGAACAAAGCTGTGTAAACTTCCATCCGCCGCGCATCAATCATCGGGCAAAGCAAGGAATTTCCTGTTGCTTCTTTTACCCTTGTTAAAAAACCTGCTGCCATTGCCTGTAAAGTTTCTACAGCAATCAGCGGTTTATCTAACGAAAAACATAAACCTTTTGCAGTTGAAACGCCGATGCGCAAACCCGTGTAAGAACCCGGGCCAGAACTTACGGCAACGGCATCCAGTTCTTGAAACGTTAACCCGTTTGCTGCAATAATTTCACCGATAAAAACAGTAATCACTTCCGCGTGAATATTTCTTTGGTTGATGGTTTTGGCAGAAAGTACCATTCCATCTTTCGCCAAAGCAATCGAACAGGAAGTTGTTGCTGTTTCTATTTGCAGGATTAAGCTCATATTGTTTTTTAAGGAACAGGATCATGGCCGTGGCCGCCCCAGGGATTGCAACGGCCAATGCGTTTTAAAGTTAACCAACCGCCTTTAAACGGTCCGTATTTTTGAATGGCTTCCAATCCGTACTGCGAACAAGTTGGTGTATAACGGCAGGAAGCACCCAGCAACGGCGAAAGTAAATATTGGTACAAACGGATCAGTAAGATAAAAAATCGGCTTATAATCAGGCGTAATGTGCGGTTTAAAGCGTTCATTCAGCCAGCTTTTCGGTTAATTGCTGCAATACTTTCTGCATTTTTTTCATCATCAAAGCAGTATCGTTAATTTCTTTGCCGATGTAAGTTACAGAAAAAATAACCTGCTTTTGCAACGCTTCCAAAGCTGGAAATAGAAATTCCTGCTTTTGCAGCCGGTAACTTTCGCGCATCCGTCGTTTTAACAAATTGCGGTCGATAGCTCTTTTGAACCTTTTTTTTGAAACAGAAAACAGGACTTTAGCCGGAAAAACCTGTAAATCAACACTAACCTGCCAGCTAATTTTATACGGGTAGCACAAAAAAGAAGAACCGTTTTGGTATAAACCCGCAATGAGTTTTATACTGCACAACCGTTCTTCTTTTGATAAAGTATTCATGAAATTATAGAAACCGGAAATTGTTTAACCAAAACCGATATCAGGACTTCCTGTTGATAACAGGAAAAAAGCACTCCGGATTATGCTTTGTGGCGACGCTCGGAAGATACAGACAGCTTACTTCTGCCTTTAGCCCTTCTTGCAGCTAAAATCCTTCTGCCGTTTGCGGTTGACATCCGCTCGCGGAAACCGTGCTTATTTCTTCTCTTACGCTGTGAAGGTTGGAACGTTCTTTTCATATCTTTTTGGTATTATACGCTTTTTAAAACAAGAGCGCAAATATAGAGTTGTTTTTTCAAAATTCCAACGTTGTTATTGGTTAATTTGCTGGCTGATTGTGACTAATTTGTTTGTATGAGATTTTTACCCGATAAAAGAAGAATTTGCTTTTTAATAATTCTGCTGGCAACTTGCCTTTCCGGTTTTTCGCAGGATGTTAAAACTTACAAGATTTACAATTCTTCCACGAAAAAAATAATTACGCTGGATGAACTTGTTAAAGCATTGAATAAAACAGATGTTGTTTTTTTTGGTGAAGAACATAACGACTCCATCAGTCATGTTTTAGAAGCTTCGATCCTGCAAAAACTGAACGAAGCGCATTCAAAACAAGTTGCCTTGTCCATGGAAATGTTCGAAACCGATTGCCAAAACGTTTTAAACGAATATTTAACAGGATTGATCCGTGAGAAGAACTTCGTAATTGATGCACGTTGCTGGCCGAATTATAAAGATTATCGTCCGCTGATCGAATATGCAAAGGGCAATGCTATTCCAGTTGTTGCAGCAAACGCGCCTTCCAGGTATACCAATATGGTGAGCCGGATGAGTTTAAAATCTCTAGCCAAATTAGATAAGACCGGAAAATCTTACTTGCCGCCCTTGCCTATCGATACTGCCACCGGCGCTTATTTAGCCAAGTTCGACGGAATTATGGGCGGGCATACGATGGGCGGCATGGAAATGTACCAGGCGCAAAACCTGTGGGATGCAACGATGGGCTGGTCGGTTGCTTCGTTTTTAAAAACGCATGCTGGTTTTATGATTTTTCATATTAACGGTGGTTTTCATAGTGAAGAAAAACTGGGCGCAGTGGCACAATTGAAAAAATATCAACCTCAAGCTACCGTCAAAAATATAGCTGCTTACGGTTCAGAAAACTTTGCACAGCCGGATTGGGAAAAGTTGGGTAAAATGGGCGATTTTATTGTGGTGACGGAAGGTTCTAAATAATTAATCTTTGTAATGAC
>CAZZVO010000188.1:0-8183 GCA_964657505.1 uncultured Mucilaginibacter sp. | reverse complement strand
CGAACTTTTCCCGGCACCGGAAGCACCCACAATACTTACAATTTCCCCGGCGTTTACATCCAGATCAACGCCTTTTAAAATAGGCAGCGTTCCGTACGATTTTTTGATTGACCTTGCTTTCAGCATTTGGCAAAAATAGGGATTGGAATTTTAGGGTGCAATGTTGGAAAGGTTGGTTTTGGGAGAAACAATTCTTGTCGATTCGTTACTTTAACAACGTATTCAATTTGGCATAAACCGATGCACTACCTTGATGCGCTGCCATACTATCAACCATCATACTGTTTTTATCAACAATAAAATGACGCGGAATATAAAAGCTCCTTTTCATCTTTCCTTGTCTCTTTTGCACCATGGAAAAAGTGGTGTGAAAATCTTGATTGATACGAGGATTTACTAAAGTATGATAGCCTGATAATTTATTTGCAGTAATAAAAGGTTTACAACTATTTCCATTTTTATCACAGCAGATGTATAAGGTTATAATATCGTTTTTTCTGGCAAAATCTTCAAAACCCTTCACATCTTTTACAACCTGTAATTCACGTTTGCAAGGAGAACACCAGGTTGCCCAAATATCAACGTAGATGATCTTGCCTTTAAACTTACTGATTAGGCCGTTAAAGTTTACGGTGGTATCATTTATGTATTTAATGTTGTTGATAGCTTGTACTTTATTTTGTGCACAACTACTATAAAAATGACCCGATAAAAGAAGTATGAACAAATGTTTAATTTTCATTTGTATTTAGCTTTGTTATGGTTTGATTGGCCTTGCTTTCAGCATTTGGCAAAAATAGGGATTGGGATTTTAGGGTGCAATGTTGGGAAGGTTGGTTTGGAGAGAAATAATTTTGATAAGGCGGTTTTTGAAACGCTGATTTTCAATTACTTTCTTACTATATTTAGTATCATAAAAGTAGTACGATGATTTATAAAATTTATACACCATCTATTATAGTTCAAGAATATATAGAAAAGTACCATCTGCTGCACTTTAATTTAAAAGGGTTGCCTTACAGCCCAACCAGATCTTATTATCCCCGTGCCGAGCAATGTCTAACCTTTGATCCGCGTGGCCGCATAACTGGTATTAACAAGCAAACCGGCGAGAAGCAAATTAGGAGCTTTAGTTATCTGTCGCAACAGCAAACATCAACTTATGATTTAAGGTTTGAAGAGGATTACTTAATGCTAAAAGTGGTTTTTAAACCCGGTGCTTTGTTTCGGTTGTTGGGTATTCCGCTTCAAGAGTTTAATGAAAAATATATCGATGCAGAATCTGTAATTCCTTTAGAAGTTCAGTTGGTTAATGAACAGTTAGCAAACACACTGGACTATGGACAAATGATACAAATAGTTGAAAAGTACTTAATTGGTAAAATTCAAAAGGTAAAAGTAGCAAGGCAACCAATTGATAAAGTTTTTGACCTGATCAATTCGGATACTAATCTTTTTTCTTTGGATTGGATTGCCTCACAAGCCTGTTTGTCAACAAGGCAGCTCGAAAGAAAGTATTTGGAACGAATTGGCGTAAGTCCAATTGTGTATCATCGTATCTCGCGGTTTAACAAAGCGTTGAAGATGAAAGAAGACAATCCTTTTCTAAGTTGGTTTTCAATAGCCATAACTCATGGTTACACTGATCTTCAACATCTCATAAAAGACTTTAAGCAATTTTCGGGAAGCACTCCTACCAATTTAATAAACGAAGAAGCGGGTAGTATTCATCGACAGTTAAAATTAGTGTAACATGTCGTTTTTTTACACCTGAGTATTTAAAAGCGATGGGCATTTTTGACCAATAAGTTATTAAGTAGAAATCTTGCCAAATATTAACCAACATGCGAAATATTCAAAAAACAATCCTTATTATTTTTCTGGTAGTATTTACTACTAAAATTATGGCCCAGACTAAAGCTGAACAGGAAATCAGGAATCTCGAACAACGGGAAACACAAGCTGTATTAAAAGGTGATACAGTAACTTTATTTGGAAAATTATGGGCACCGGAATTAATTGTAAATAATCCGGCTAACGTTGTTATAACCAGGCCAGACGTTGCAGCTTTAATTAAAGCCGGAAAAATTAACTACGAATCGTTTGAACGGATTATTGAAAAAATTTCCATCATCGGCAATACAGCCATTGTTATGGGGCGGGAAGAAATAAAGCCGCAGGGTGTTACCGATAACACAGGCAAAAAGGTAACCCGTAGATTTACTAATATTTGGATGAAGCGTAAAGATAATTGGAAGTTGGTTGGCAGACAAGCAACCATCGCTTCCATACAGTAATTATTAAAATTTAATTTTTCCGTAGGGTTTTTTGATTGGCCTTGCTTTTAGCATTTGCCAAAAATAGGGATTGGGATTTTAGGGTGCAATTGATTTTTATTCATACAATTTGTTCATTTAATTTTTGAATCATAACATCTGTAACTCCTTTTGTCTTTGCCATATTTATCAAATTAGCATTAGTATTTGCAGTTTGATAAGTAGTAATACAGACAAGCATTAAATTAATAGATTGCTGGAAAATATTTTCGTCAAATAATTCGATGTTAACTTTTGAAAGTTGTTCAAGATTGATTGAAGCTTTATTTAGTACAAATGATGTTGATATTCTTGCTAAGTGCAATTTAAAATTTGATAAATGAGTTTTGAGGCTTTTATCTTCTAAACCACTCCAAAACTCTATAGTTTTTTTAAGTAATAGACAAGAATTTAGATAAGCCCCATAATTATTGTTAGCATTAAAAATTCGATTATATGTTACATCTTCTTTTATTAGAGATGTTGGTTTTGACCTTGCAGAATACGGATTACTAAAGATGATTGATTCTATAGCTTGGGCAGCAGTTTGAATGCTAAAAATTCTACTGACAGGTTTTCCTTGATTTTTATAGAAATTTTTTCGTCTATCATAAAAATATCCAGAATTGAAAAACAAGATTTCAATATCCCTTTGAACATCATCTGTAGCTCTTAACAATGCTGGAGATACAGGATTCTGACTATTCGTGGATGCAATTATATGATCTATTGTAGGTTTATCCTCGTTTATTAATACTTTAACCAATACAGATCTAGTATCATTAAAATCACCATTATGATTGATGAAGATTGAATAAGAAGTTTGTAATCCATTAACTATTTGTACATTATCAACAGATAATATAGTTCCAACTAAAGATGGATTACTAGCAATTATTGTTATACCATTGTTCAGCCACCAGAAATCTTCTTTATTGGGATTTTCTATTGATTCTTTGATTTTTTTGTTCACGTCTACCAGTCCTTGAAAATGACGTATATTACTTTCAAATAAATCTTCTCTTATTGTTTGATCGTCCTCATCCATTAAAAAAGCTTTATAATCTGCTAACTTTACTGTTCCAACATACCCAATACCATGATCCAAATAACTAGTAGAAAAAGGATTTTCTTTATACTTAATTGAAAATCGTTGTGTTTTGTGAGCTTGATATAATTTAAGTAATTCATCACTACTATAATTTACATAATTAACTTCTGCTCCAATAAAATTAGCTTTAGCCAAATTCTTTAATTGATCAATTTTTGCTTCAAAAACACTATTCACTTCTATTGTTTCAGCAAATGCGCAGTAATTAAACGTTACCTTTAATTTTCCTCCAGCAATTGTACATTTTCTCCAAATCTCCCTTGCCATTAATGCTCGATCAACTAAGTCATTATTGAATCTAATTAACAATGCTGCTTCGCTTTTTTCTAAATTAAAAAGTTCTGGAAGTGTAGTTATTATTTTATCTAATACAATTTCTTTAAATGAATTTTCTTTTTTGCATTGTGTAATTATTAATACAACATTTGTTTTTCTGGTGAAATTAATATCAGAAATATCATCCACCGTTAATGGAACAAAATCATCAACAATTGCTATTATTGAATCAATTCCACCATCATTGCCACCGTCCACAATTGAATTTTCGATATCTTCAAATGCTAAATCGTATGTTTTAGTAATTTGAGCTAAACTAAAAAGTTCAAATGTATCACTGGTATTAGTTTCAAGTTCATTTTCTGCCTTAAATGCATCAATGCAACCATTCAATATTATTTTATTGTTACTCATTGTTAATTTTATAATTTAATTAAATATATAATAATTTTCACTTATACTGATATTTAATAAACCAAACAAATTTTCCATTTTTATTTTTAACCCGAAATTGTAGCTTTACCCAAAATCTTTTTAAAATGAACATTCACGAATATCAGGGCAAAGCCATACTGAAAAGCTACGGTGTTAAGGTTCAGGAAGGCATTCTTGCCGAGAACGTTGAACAGGCGGTGGAAGCTGCTAAAAAATTAAAGGAAGAATATGGTTCTGACTGGGTAGTGATTAAAGCACAAATCCATGCAGGCGGCCGTGGTAAAGGCGGCGGCGTTAAATTAGCCAAAAACCTGGACGATGTGAAAGAGAAAACCGCAGCCATAATTGGTATGCAGTTGGTTACGCCGCAAACTGGTCCCGAAGGTAAATTAGTAAGCAAAGTGCTTGTGGCTCAGGATGTTTATTATCCCGGCGTATCAGAAACCAAAGAATTTTATGTTTCTGTTTTGATGGACCGTGCAAAAGGCCGCAACGTAATTATGTATTCTACCGAAGGCGGAATGGATATTGAAGAAGTTGCACATTCCACGCCAGAACTGATCCATAAAGAAGAAATCGACCCGAAAGTTGGTTTGCAAGGTTTCCAGGCACGTAAAATTGCTTTCAATTTGGGTTTATCCGGTGATGCTTTTAAAGAAATGGTGAAATTTATCACTACTTTATACAAAGCTTACGATGCAACGGATTCTTCCCAGTTTGAAATCAACCCGGTTTTAAAAACTTCTGATAATAAAATTCTGGCGGTTGATGCCAAAGTGAATATTGATGATAATGCTTTGTACCGTCATCCTGATTTTGCTGCGATGCGTGATACGGCAGAAGAAGACCCGACGGAAGTGGAAGCAAGCGAATCAAACCTAAACTATGTTAAACTCGACGGAAACGTGGGTTGCATGGTTAACGGTGCCGGTTTGGCTATGGCTACGATGGACATCATCAAAATTGCTGGTGGCGAGCCTGCAAACTTTTTGGATGTTGGCGGAACAGCAAACGCACAAACGGTAAAAGCTGCTTTTGGAATTATTTTGAAAGATCCAAACGTTAAAGCAATCTTGATTAATATTTTTGGTGGAATTGTACGTTGCGACCGCGTGGCGCAAGGCGTAATTGATGCTTATAAAGAAATGGGCGATATTCCGGTTCCAATCATTGTTCGTTTGCAAGGAACAAATGCGGTTGAAGCGAAGAAACTGATTGACGAATCTGGTTTAAAAGTTTTTTCTGCAATCTTACTAAAAGAAGCTGCGGATTTGGTTAAAGAAGTTTTAGCAGCATAGGTTCCTTAACTTTAATATTGAAAAAGGCTGTCTGTACGGGCGGCCTTTTTTATTGTTCCTTATAATTAATTTGCATTAAACATTTAACTTAGACTTCGCTTCGCAATAATTACCTTTAATTAAATTTGATTATGGAAACAACAATTAGAGTACATACTGATCAATTGGATACCGACATTTTAGAAGGTATCAAAAAAATGTTTCCGCATACCATGATCAATATCAATATTCAACCTGCGGACGAAACGGATTATATTTTAAGTAACCCTGCGTATGCCGACGAATTAAGAGAAAGGATTGCAGCGTACGAATCAAAAAAAGAAACTATTATTTTGAAGCAGGATGAGCTTATATGAAAAACATTGAGTTTGTTCCTAAAGCTTTTAAAGAATATCAGGATTGGGTAAAAACAGACAGAAAAACGGCCCTGCGAATTGGTGATTTAATAAAAGACATTTTGCGCGATCCTTTTGCAGGAATTGGTAAACCAGAAGCGTTAAAGCACGACTTTAAAGGTTTTTGGAGTAGAAGGATTGACCAGGAAAACAGATTAATTTATAAAGTAACATCAAATTCGGTTGTTATTATTTCATGCTTTTCTCATTATCAAAACACTTAGTTTAATTTTCATCAAGATTTAATGCTTCAAATCGTCCAAACTGCCGATGGTTCCAACACCATTTTCAATCCAGAAGTTGGCGAAAACTATCATTCGCGCAATGGTGCTTTGCAGGAAAGCCAACATGTGTTTTTGAAATCCGGGCTGCAATATTTTATATCGGTAAAAGAAGCATTGGGCAATCCGGTACAAAAAGTTTCTGTGCTGGAAGTTGGCTTGGGCACAGGTTTAAACTTTTTATTGTCGGCAGATTTTTGTACACAAACTCAGCTTCACCTGGATTATATTGGCATTGAGGCTTTTCCGCTGAACACAGAAATAATCAGTCAAACCGGTTATGGACAATACATCGATCCAAAATTGTGGAAAGCGTTTCTGGGCATGTATCCTTCCGCCATCAACCACAAAGTCAAAATAAACGATTTTTGTGAGCTGGAAATGGTGCATCGGGAATTGACAAATTTTGAATCGCCGCAATTGTTCGATGTGATTTATTTTGATGCTTTTGCTGCCGCTTTTCAACCTGAAATGTGGGGCGAAGAAGCGGTTGCCCATACCGTTTCCTTCTTAAAACCTGGCGGCGTTTTCGTTACTTATGCCATCACCGGAAACCTGAAACGGCAATTAAAAGCGTTAGGTTTTAAGGTAGAAAAAGCACCGGGCGCGCCAGGTAAGCGCGAAATGCTTCGGGCAATTAAATTGTAATACTTCTTTTATCGGCATAAAATCTATTAAAATATGACTTTTAATAGATGTTATAACATTTATTTGGATGTATAATTGCTCCTCTAATTAAAAAATAAAATGAGCTTAATAGAAGATTTAAACTGGCGCTACGCCACCAAAAGAATGACGGGACAAAAAGTTCCGCAACAAAAAGTAGATTATATTTTAGAAGCCGCACGCTTGGCCGCAACTTCTTACGGTTTGCAGCCCTTTAGCATTTTGGTTGTAGAAGATCAAGAATTGCTGAAAAAAATCCAGCCGATTGCTTATGATCAGCCTCAAATTTCAGAAGCTTCGCACTTGTTGATTTTTGCTGCTTGGGACGATGTTACCGAAGCCCAAATTACAGCTTACATTAATAACATGGCTGCAACACGTGGCATTCCGGCCGAAGCTTTACAAGGTTTCCATAACACAATGGTTGGCACGGTAGCACGGTTGACTCAGGAACAACGCTTTAACTGGGCGGCCAAACAAGCTTATATTGCTTTTGGTACTGCCCTTGCCGCTGCCGCCGAACAAAAAGTGGATGCCACGCCGATGGAAGGTTTTGATGCGCTCGGCTTAGACACTTTGCTGGAACTGAAAGCGAAAGGTTTACGCAGCGTTTGCATTATGCCGATCGGTTACCGCGACGAAGCGAACGATCAATTAGCCAACGCCAAAAAAGTGCGCCGCGCAAAAGAAGAATTGGTTATCAATTTGTAACCGATAAAAACAGTATGTATTTTAGAAATCCCGGCAGGAAAATTTCCTGTCGGGATTTTTTTATGCTTCTTTTATCGGCATAAAAACAGTGTTCAATAAATATCCTACTTTTACTTTTTTAAGAATTATGCCCTTTCCAATTCCTCCCGCTACCCAAACGCCCGCCGCGGCTTTTGAACGTTTGCTGACGGTTTTAAATGACCTTCGTGAAAATTGTCCCTGGGATAAAAAGCAAACGATGGAAACTTTGCGGCACCTCACCATCGAAGAAACTTACGAACTGGCCGATGCAATTTTGGAAGGAAATCAACCCGAAATCAAAAAAGAACTGGGCGACGTGATGATGCACCTGGTTTTTTACGCCAAAATTGCTTCCGAAAAAGGCGATTTTGATATAACCGATGTTTTGAACGGTGTTTGCGAGAAACTCATCCACCGTCATCCACATATTTATGCCGAAGTTGAAGTAGAAAATGAAGAAGATGTAAAACGAAATTGGGAACAGTTGAAGCTGAAAGAAGGCAATAAATCTGTTTTGGGCGGCGTTCCGGCTTCTTTGCCAGCGTTGGTTAAAGCTTCGCGGGTACAGGAAAAAGCACGAGGCGTTGGTTTTGATTGGGGAGATAAAACTCAGGTTTGGGAAAAAGTTGAAGAAGAATTGCAGGAATTTAAAGACGAATTTAATGTGTTAAACG
>CAZZVO010000187.1:0-8191 GCA_964657505.1 uncultured Mucilaginibacter sp. | reverse complement strand
GGGATAACTTTCTACAACTGCTTTTTCCAACTGTTTAAATCCTTCACTTTGTGTTGAAGTTACGGCTGATGCTTCTTCCGCAAAAGCATTTTCTTTAATCAATTGAACACGGTCATCAGCAATTGCTTCTTTTACATGCCTAAAAACAGCATCGATAGAAGTGCCGGGCAACAACCTGAAATTGATAGTTGCCGTTGCCGAAGTTGGGATCACGTTATCTTTTACGCCAGCCTGCAAGATTGTTGGTGCTATGGTAGTTCGAATCAACGCATTTCCTCCAGCAGATTTCTCGTAAATCTTAAACAAAAGCGGTTTAAACAGCCATTGGTTGGCAATCGCCATTTTAGAAGTAAAAGGCATTTCCGGACCTAAATATTTAAAGAAATCGCCGGTAGAGCCACCAAAACTTGCCGGAAAAGGTTTTGCCCGAAGTTTTTGAATCGCAGCAATCAGCACGTCCACAGCAGTTTCTGGTTTTGGCATGGAAGAATGTCCGCCTTCAATATTTACTTTTAAATCGATCGATAAATAACCTTTTTCGGAAGTGCCGATCAATGCAACCGGTTTTCCCTGCAAACCAGGGATTTCTTTTTTGGTGATCTCGCCGCCTTCATCCAAAACCCAATCGGCTTTAATTCCTCTTGATTTGAACAATGCCGCAACTGCTTTTACACCTTTTCCGCCAGCTTCTTCATCATGTCCAAAAACAAAATAAATGGTTCGTTCAGGCTGAAAGTTTTCCTTTGTTAGTTTTTCTGTAGATTCCAACAAAGCAAACAAACTGATTTTATCATCAGCAGCACCTCGTCCATACAACTTTTCGTCTTGAATAATGCCGCCAAACGGGTCCACTTTCCATTGCGCTAAACTTGCTTTTTCAACCGGGACAACATCTTGGTGCGCCATTAAAATAACAGGTTTTAGGCTGAGATTCTTGCCTTTCCAAGTGTAAATTAGTGAATATCCAGCTATTTTTTCCTGCTGTAATTTTTGGTGGATCAGCGGATAAGTTTTAGCTAGATAACGGTGCAAAGCCAGAAACGCGCTGCTGTCCGGTTGGGCACTGTCCGAAACGGAAACGGTTTTAAAACGGATGCCTTGCTGCAAATGCGAAACCGCACTATCGCTAACGGCAACAGCTTTTGCAGCAGGAAATGTGGGTTGAACCGATTTGAAAGTAATCGTTTTGAACAGTACGATCAGCACCAAAACCAGCAGCACGGCCAGCAAAAACAACGCTATTTTTTTACCCATAAAAGAAGCATGAAACGGCTTTCAATATAAATAAAAACAGAACTGCTTGCATTTGCCGGTTTGCATTATCTTTAAAATATTTTTCTAATGTGAAGAAGCAGGAACTCCGCAAAATTTATCTCGAAAAGCGGTTGCAGCTTTTGGAAACGGAATGCGAAACGCTAAACATGGCTTTATTGCAGCAGTTTAAGCAATTGGATTTTTCGGGAATAAACGCCGTTCATTTATTTCTGCCGATGCTTCGGAGAAAAGAACCAAACACTTGGCCGATGATTAACTATCTGCAAAAAGAATTGCCACAAATTAAAAGGGTTTTCCCGAAAGCAGATTTCACACACAAAAAAATAATTAATTTTTTGGATGATGAACAATTAGTTGTCGCCGAAAATAAATTTGGCATCCCGGAACCAGTTAGCGGAAACCAATTTTACATTGATAAAAACAGTATCGTGATTGTGCCTTTGCTGGCTTTTGATTTAAGCGGAAACCGCGTTGGTTACGGCTGCGGCTTTTACGACCGCTTTTTGGCTGGATGTGAAGTAGGAACGCAATTTATCGGCGTATCTTTTTTTGATCCCGTTGCTGTTATTGAAGATGCTGATGAACTGGATGTACAACTGCACCAATGCATTACGCCGAAAAAATTTTGGAAGTTTTTGTAACTATTAGCTTTAAATATTTTCCAGCAAAGCTTTCAAAAACTTCTCCGGGATTTGGACGTGCGGAATATGGCCAACATCATCAAACTCAATCAGCTTGCAATTTGGGATCTTTTTTGCCGTTTCTTTCCCCAAAAACTGATACTGGCCGTGCCTGGCTTTCTCCGCATCGCTGATAAAACCTTTACCAACAATGGTGCGGTCGGCGCGGCCAATAAATAAAACGGTTGGTGCTTTAATCACCCCAAATTCGTAGCAAACGGGTTGTTCGTAAATCATTTCGTAAGTTAAGGCGGCAACTTTGGCGTAACGCGGAAAATCTGCACTGGCAGCAATACCGGCACCAATGTTTACCAAATAATCGTACTGCGGTTTCCACTCCGGGAAGTAGGAGCTTTGATAATATTTTTTGATACTTTCAGGCGTGGTTTGCAGCTCTTTCGGATAATCCTGTTCCGCAGAAATATATGGCACAAAAGTTCGGTAATCTTCCAGCCCGATCGGATCTTCCAAAATCAGTTTTTCAACCATTTGCGGGTACATCAACGTAAACCTGGTTGCTAACATGCCGCCCATAAAGTGTCCAAAAACGGTGATTTTGCTGATGCCCAAAGTATCTACCAGCTTTTTGGTATTGCTTGCCAATTGGTGGAAGCTGTAATGGATAAACGGTTTAGTGGAGCGGCCAAAACCAATTTGATCGGGCACAATCACCCGAAAACCTTTTGCCGTTAAAGCGCGGATCACCCTCGTCCAATAATAACCGCCAAAGTTTTTACCGTGTAAAAGAAGCACCGACCTGCCGTTGGCATTGCCTGTTGGCTGCACATCCATATAAGCCATTTTTACATCCTGGCCTTCAATTTTTAAGGGCAATAATTTTACGGGATAAGGGTACGAAACGTTTTCGAGCGTGATGGAAAGCGTGTCGGTTTGTGCCGAAGCAGAAAAAAAGCTGAGTAAAGCGAGCAGCAGGAAAATACAGTTTTTGTTCATGGTTTTATGATAACCTGCGATTGTAAAGGTTTGCACATTTTTTGTAAATGCTTCTTTTATCGGCCTAAAAATTAAGCCAAATCTGATAGTAAGTTCCCAGCGTAATATTATAACCATAAGGATATTTATGCTAAAAGCCTTGCGCTAAGGCAAGGCTTTTAGCAAGAAGCTCATTTTATATTTGTTTGTTTTTGGGCGAAAGGTCAAAAGGCAAGATAACTTTGAAACTAATATTCCGGCCCATATTAAAAATACCGCGTTGCACTCCCGGCGCGGTAACCGTATTATCAAAGTATTTTAACCGGCTCATGTTAGATTGATAATTCACATTTGCCAGGTTGGTCCCTTCAATAAACAATTTTACGACAGACTGGCCAGCCTGATTTACAATATCGCCACCAATGCCGGCACTTAACAAATTGTAACCGGCCGTATAAGTTTCTGTACCATAAGCAAAAAAGAAACGGTTTTGAGCATTGTAATGATCGAAGCCCAGAAAAGCATAAAGATTTTTAAACTTATTAATGCCTTTACTAAATGATCCGCGTAATTCTGAATGGGTATGCAATGGCGGGATAAATGGCAAATATTTAAGGCTATCGGCTACTCTACCTCCGTTTCCTAAATTTTCACCATAAGTTAAAGCAAGGCTATTTTGAAAATGCAACCAAGGCAAGGGATGAATATCTACATTAACCTCTCCTCCGTTAATACGGGCTTTGCTTTGTACATAAGTAAATATGGCATATAAAGGGAAGGCAGGATTAACGGCGGGCGTACCATCGGGGTTTAATTCCTGCTGCTGAAAGATGTAATTCTGAAGGTTGTTGTTAAACAGCTCTACACTTGCAGAAATGCCTGGCAAAGTAAGGAAGGCGCCAATGTCTTCCTGTACACTAAATTCTGGCTTAAAGCTATTGTTGCCTACATGATAAATTTGTGAGCCTGGATCTGGGCCATTAGCTGATAATTCTGCAATACTTGGTGCCCTAAATCCGCGTGAAATATTTGCCTTCATTAGAAAAGCATTAGAGAAATTGTAGCTGCCGCCAAAACTTCCTGATATACCAGAGAACGTTTTATTTAAAGCGGTGAACTGTGAAATTACATTTGGCGTGGTAGCAGGATTGCTGCCGCTATATAATTCGGGAAACCTTCCAGCGGTATCTATATAAGCAGGCTGGCCGGTAAATGATCGGCTGTCGTATCTTATCCCTCCCGACAGGTCCAATTTTCCAAAGCTCTTTTTGATGGTTACAAATGGCCCGATATCAAACTGATGATAAGCAGGGATTGGAAAAGCGGTAGCATCACCAATCGTATTGTTCTGGTATTGCCCGTTAATGCCAACAGTGGTTTCGTAGTCGTTTGCAAAATTATAATTGTACTTAACATCATAAGTATAAGTGGTTAAATGCAAGTTCAAGCCCGCTATATCTGCTGCTTCCGGGTGAGTGTATTCCCTCCGATGGCTAAACTGGTAACCTAAATTAACAATCAGGTTTCCTTTACCTAAAATGAAATTACTGTTATCATAAATGCGATAAAGTTGTACATGCTGATGTAATGTAGGGATTGCATAAGAATTTAATTGTGATGCCGATACTATCGGGCGAAACAGATCATCTTCTGTAATTTGCTTGGTGAACTGACGGGTAACAGAATCACGGCTGCCATCTGGAATACTTTGCTGGTCATCAAACAGGGAGGCGTGTAAATAGGAATATCCCCAGGATTTGTTTAAGCCAACCATCACCCTGGCATCATTCTCTTTGAAATTGGTGCCATAAACACGGCCATCGTGCTGGTTTTGATAATCTTTAGCTTCTTTAGAGGAAATTATCGTTCCCCATACTAACCCGTTTTGATTGCCATATAAGCGGAATGATCCGTTTAATAATCCTTCATTCGTCCCATAAATTCCCTGTACAGAACCTAAAATTTTACCCTCAGCTACAGGGGTAGGAGTAATCAAATTCACCACGCCACCAATGGCATCAGAACCGTAAGTTAAACTTGCTGGGCCTTTGATAACTTCTATACGGTCGATAGAATTTTGGTCAACTTCAATGCCATGTTCATCGCCCCATTGCTGTCCTTCCTGGCGGATGCCGTCCTGCAAGGTTACTACGCGATTGTAGCCTAGGCCATGGATAAAAGGTTTTGATACATTTGGCCCAGTTGTAACCGCGCTGATGCCGGGCAAGTTGGCTATTTCATCAATTACGTTTCCGGAGGCAGAACGTTGGTCTAAAAAAGTTTTGCCTACCGCAACCATCGGTATTGGGTTTCTTTTTATTTCGGTTGCTTTGCTTACACCTGTTACAACCACTTCGCCTGATTCGATTGCCGAAACCTGCAACTGGATATTTAACACTGATGTTTTAGTAAGATCTACCCGTTGTGTAACGGTTGAATAGCCCAAATAAGTAACCTGAACTAAATAAATCCCTTTGGGTATGTGGTTTAATACGTACTCTCCTTTGGCATTGGTAGAAGTACCGTTCTTTAAATCGGGGATATTTACAGAAGCACCAAAAATAGGTGTACCGTCTGCTTTATCGGTTACCTTGCCTGTTAAATTCCCTAAGGCTTCGTCGTTATAATGTTTTAGTGCTGCTTTTGAAATGGTTGCAAAGCTTATTAATAGCAATAATAAGCTGCTAAATATTTTTATTTTCATATAAAAAAAATTCTTTTTAAAGTTCAATTAATAATTATCCGGCGTAGTGTTTTTATACCGGAGATTTAGAATTAAACTGATGCTGGCGGAGATAAGCCATCGGCATGAACCAAAGAATTTGCTTTATAATGATGCTGAACGGGTAAATAAACCAGGACAACAGGCATTATAATAACTAAATAAGCAGGAGTTTGCACCAAACCGACTGGCGCGTGGTGCATCTGGTCGCAAAGGTTACATTTTTCATGAACGATCTGCTGTTCGGTTTGCTGATGCTGCTGGAAACTTAAAGCATTGTATTTGGCGTGATGCTGGTGCGCGTAAACCACAACCTGGCCAACTGCAAAAAATAGCAGCAGCAGCCAGGATAAAATTAAATGTGCTTTACGTTTATTCAAAATGCTTTTTTATAAATGGATAAGCGTTTGTGCAAATATCTCTTATTTCGACCGATTTTTATCAAATTTATAGTAGAAACTGGATTTTATTGAACCTTCTTCTACCAAAACACTAAATTAAGCTGTAACAATGTAATGACAGCTATTGGATACTGTTTTTATCGCCCTAAATTTTATAACAGCCAAAACAGCTTCAACCATTATCTTTGCCAGCATGACCGCAGCAGAAATCAACACCAAATGGGCCGCTTTGCAGGAACGGATTGCGCAGGATTTTGAGTCGGACGTGCCAGATATTAAAGTGATGCTTTTTCTGATCGGCGTGCAGGAATTAGGCAAAGGCCCGCAAAAATTCAGCAAAAGGCAAAAGGAAGAATTGATGCACATTGCGACTTGTAAATTATTCAGTCAGTTAGGTTTTTACGAACTGGAAGGCTTGGATCAGGATGGCTGGCCGCACTGGAAACTGGTAAAAACTATTCCAAATTATACTTTGCTGGAACAGGAAATGGTGATGAAATCTTTGGTAATTAATTATTTTGAGGAGGAGGAATAGCAAACAAGTGTAATCCTATAATTATCAGTAGTATCAAATGGCAAACGTTATGAAAAAAGACGAAAAATATAATGTGTATACTTCTAATAAACAAGAATGCCTTTTCCCAAAGCAATTTGATTTTTGGGAAAAGTCGGACTGGAATGATGATTTACCACCTTTTTTTAAAAGATTGAATCAAATTGAAGATGACCGTTCATTCGTAATATTAGCAACATCTGTATTAGAATATCAAATTGACAGGTTTCTTAAAGCGTTCATTCCAAACTGCCAAACATTAGTTAATGACAAAACTAACCTAGTAACAAAAATTAATATAATACGAGCTTTTAACTTGATTCCAGAACATTTTCCAGATATGCTTGACAATATTAGGAATATTAGGAATGACTTTGCTCATAACCTTATGATTGATAGTTTTAACGATACGAAAAAATCTGAAAAGCTTCCTGGACATATTGATGAAATGAAAAGGTTTTGGAATAAATTTCAGGACGACATGTGTTATTGGCAAGATGATAAGCCACTCAGGCTTATGTTTAAAGACATTTGGAGGGTTTGTATTGAAGGTTTAAGAATTTTTGAATCAAACATTAGACTTTTTAGACAAGAAACAGAAAAAAAGGAATTCATTAATGGTTTAAATAAGCTATCAACAGAACTAAAAGATAAACGAAAAGAGTTTGAAGATGAATCAGTTTTAAGAATGTTTATGTCTAAAAAATAAGTACTCGCAACGAACTTAATTATATCAGTTACTTCTTTTATAAAAAGAGAAACTTTATGTCTAACATATCAATAACTACAATTGGGTTACAATGTAATTAGATAAAAAGTCAAAAGTTGATACAATGAAACTTCACGTTTTTATCATGAAAAAATTCTATATTGTTTTTACTTTACTGCTTTTCACATTAAGCACTTTCGCCAAACTGCCTAAAAACCAATACGTTCGCATTAAAACTTCTTATGGCGAATGTATCATCCGGTTGTATAACGAAACACCAAAGCACCGCGATAACTTTATCAAATTAACCAAACAAGGTTTTTATAACGGCACGCTTTTCCATCGCGTGATCCAGGATTTTATGATCCAAGGCGGCGACCCGGATTCTAAAAAAGCCAAACCCGGACAAGCTTTGGGCGAAGGTGATGTTGGTTATACCGTTGAATCAGAGTTTCGCGATAGCTTGTTCCATAAAAAAGGTGTACTGGCTGCTGCACGGGATGATAATCCGAAAAAAGCTTCCAGCGGTTGTCAATTTTATTTGGTTGAAGGCAAACGTTTTACAGATGAACAATTAGACAAGTTGATAGAAACGCGGATGAAAGGACGAAAAATTCCGCCGGCACAGCGCGAATGGTATAAATCTGTCGGTGGCGTGCCGCACCTCGACCAAAATTATACGGTTTATGGCGAAATTGTTTCGGGTTTAGATATGGTTGACCGGATTGCTGCGGTAAAAAAAGACGAGAAAAACCGTCCGCTGCAAGATGTAGCAATGACGGTTAGTTTGCTTCGAAAAAAAGAATGTCGAAGGTTGGACAAAATTTTAAGCATTTAGCTGTCAGCAATCGGCTTTCAGCTTTTGCCTTTCTACCTTTATCCTTTCCTCCCTTAACCTTTCTCCTCGCACCTCGATCC
>CAZZVO010000186.1:2410-8243 GCA_964657505.1 uncultured Mucilaginibacter sp. | reverse complement strand
CCGATCTGCGGTTTTACTTTGTATAAACTATCAAAACCCATCAAAGATTCGTCGGTCAAAATCAAATGATGCGCGGCAACATCGCAGGTAACTTTTAAACCTTTTGCTTTGGCTTTTTGGATTTGGCTAACCGCTTGTGCCGTCGAAATTGTGGTAAAATGCAATCTCGAATTGGTATATTCAGCCAGATATAAATCACGAGAAACCATCAATTCTTCTGCTAAAGCCGGAATTCCTTTCATTCCCAATAATGTACTCACCACGCCTTCGTGCACTTTTGCTTTTCCGGCGATGGAAAGATCTTCGGGATAAGAAAAAACCAATCCTTCAAAACCTTGGGCGTATAATAAAGCGCGCTCCATTAAACCGGCGTCTTGTACGGGATTGTTTCCATCCGTAAAAGCTAGCGCGCCGGAAGTGTACATATCGTACATTTCGGCCAAATCTTTTCCTTGTGTTTTGTAGGAAATTGCACCAAGTGGATAAACGTTGACCAGATTTCCGCGGGATTGGTTGATGAGATATTGCACTTCCGATTTTGAATGGACCGGCGGCTGCATGTTTGGCATCAGCGCTACGCCGGTAAAACCACCGGCTGATGCTGCGCGCGTGCCGGTTTGCATATCTTCTTTGGTTTCCAAACCTAAATCGCCGAAATTGCAATTTAAATCAAAAAAACCGGGCGACAAGTAACAGCCTTTTGCATCAATCGCTTCCACATTTGATTGGATATTTGCCGCAATTTTTAAAATCTTTCCGCCTTCAATCAAAACATCCAGAATTTGCCCGTTAAAAGCAGTATTCGGATCGATAATTTTAACAGATTTTAGCAGCAAGTCCATCAATATCAATGCTTTTTAATTTATTTTTCGGATTAAACTGCAACCGCATTTTTCTGCGAGTTTACTTTGTAAAACCTAATCAGCAGCACTTCGGCAGCCAGAAAGAGCAGCGCCAAAATTAGGCAAAGTTTCCATAACTGCGTGCCCGAATTTACTTCGGCAATTTGCTTTGTTAAAGATAAACCGCCCGCCGCCAAATACGATACTGTTTTTATGGCAGCAAAATCTGTATTCAATTCCTTGTCGCTCAAGTAGTTAAGATCAGATTCTTGCCAGTTATCGTTAAAAGCGATTTGTGCCAACACGCTGTCTTTTCGCGTCAGCTTATAATTTCCTGTTTCCCGAACTTGGTCGGCTACATAAAGCGAAATATTGCCGTTAATCCGGCGAACATCCGGAATCAAAGAAATTTGTCCTTTTTGCAGGTGCAAAGGCTGCTCGTCCATTTTTGCGATTGGCGCAATTTCCATCAGTTCATTCTTACCTAAAGTATAAAAAAGCGGTTGTTCGTGGCCGCTTAACAAAGCCATCCGAAACAACAAAGGCACAAAAAGCGCATGGCGCGGCAGGTTGCTAAAAGTTTCATCAAGCGGAACGGCCGACAAATAAACCTTACCTTTTCCGCTGTTGTAAACGCTTAAAAAGGATGTTTTTCCCGGCAGTTCCAGCAAATTATTTTTTAAATTACGCTGATTAGAACTCAAACTATAATATTTTTTAAGCTGAGGCAAATCCGGATTTTCGGGCATCCGTTCAAAAACATCTTTAAAAAGCTGATTTTTTAGGTTGATGGAAGTAACTTTTGTGTTTTCCGTAACCAGCTTCTCCGGATAATCTGCATTTAAAGGTTGCAACAAGTTTTTATACGAAACCAGGTTTGCTTCTCCCAAAGGAAAAACAACCAGTGTGCCGCCCTGCTTTACATAATTTTGCAATTGTTGCGAAAGTCCGGCCGATACTTCTTTTACATCACTAAAATAGATGACCGAATAACGGCTCAAGCCAGCATAATTAACGTTTCCTGCGGAAGAAAAATCGGCCTTAAAAAAAGCATCCGAAGCAAAAACAGCGTTTAAATATTTGTTGGGAACCTGGTCTGCAATTTGTAAAACCGGCAAATCCTGCTGCACGCGGAATGTGGAATAAAAGTGGTTATCAAAAGTAACCGGATTATCGTTTAAACTGATTTCGCCATTTTGCCAGCCGGTTTTCAATCCTGAAAATTTCAAGGTATCCTGACGGGAAGTTTGCGCGTTTAAATCGTAACTGCCCAAAGCTTTTGTTTCTCCGTTGATCAATAATTTTACCGGGACTTTTTGCGCTTTTTCGTTGCCGTAATTATGCAAGCGGACAACTAATTTTTCGGCAGCTTGAGGTTGATGCAAAGGCGAAAGCAGCCAAACAGAATCCACAGCAATATTGGGCAACGCGCTGGCTTTGATGCGCACCAGCGTAATTTTTGTTTTGTTATCTGCGGAGATACTGTTTTTACCCAAGTTTTTTTGGAAATCGGAAATGAGGTAAATTGATGGGACGGAACTTTTTCCGGATTCGAACAAAGCTTTTTGTCGTTCTAAAACCTGCTGAAAAGTTCGGCTTTGCGGACTGATCTTCACTTCATCCACAGCCTGGTTAAACTCGTCGTGGTTGAGAAAACGCTGCTGTTTGCCTTCAAAATCCTGCGTAATTAACTGGAAACGATCGTTCACAGAATAAGCAGAAGCAATTTCTTTGGCGCGTCGTTTAGCTTCATCCAGCAAAGAACCTTCGCGGTTCAGCGTTTGCATGGAATAGGAATTATCTACAAAAATACTGATGGCCTGTTGTTTTCCGGCGTTTTCCGCATCGCCTGAAGGCAAAAAAGGTTTGGCAAAAGCCAGCACCAGGAACAACAAAGCCAACATTCTGGCTGCCAAAATTAAACGGTTTTTAAGGTTGCTGCGCGAAGATTGCTGCTTTTGCACATCCTTTAGAAACTGCACATTAGAAAAGTAAACCTTTTTGTACTGCCGAAAATTAAACAAATGGATGATAACCGGAATGGCCAGCACAGACAAAGCAAACAGAAACCCGGGATAAAAGAATGCCATGGATTTTCAAAGATAAGGTTTTTAGGAATTGGTGGTAAACCTTTCTGCCATCCAAATAGGTTAGTAACAGGAATACTAAAAAGTTTGCTATCTTCCCCCTAAAAGGTACTGGTTTAAAATTTTGCTTTTATTAATCAGCATTGATAATCCTACACAAAAAGCAACAATAATAATGGTTAAAACAGGCGTATAAATAAAATTATACCAAAATTGGTCGTAATGCAATCCAAGCAAGTATAGGTATGAATTTAAAAAAGAACTGATAAAATAGATGCCTAAAGTATTTCTGCCTAAAACTTCGAATACTTTAAAGTCTGGTAGTTTTTTTATCAAAGTGATGAATACTAAAATCCCTAAAAAACCAGCAATATATCTGTAAGAATCATCATACATTCCTTTAAAATCGCTAAGCTTGCTTACCATCGTAGTTGAATAAATATAGTAGTCATTTTTCCAGAAATACCACATCACTGTGAACACGATAAAAGATAATAGAAATACAACTTTGTTGGTTTTGAAATGGTATTTATGAACCAAGTATCCGGCAAAAAAATACGGAACCATGTATTTAGTGTAGTAAAAACCTAAACCGTTTGGAAGCAAAAGAATCAGGATAAAAAGTATAAAATAGGCAACCAATTTATCTTTAAAGAACTTATTGACCGCAACAACACATAATGAAGAGATCAGCAAAGACCAGATGAACCAGAAAAAGAACGGTAGGTTATAAATATAATTTTTGATCCATTGCATCAATGTATGTGAAAACTGCCATCGATAAACCAATAAATAAAAAAACGACCAAATTAAAAAAGGTATTAAAAGCTGTTTTATCCTGCTGATAATTAAGTCCTTAAAATTTCTCCGGTTTACACTTTGATAATACAAATATCCGCTAACAGCCATAAAAAAAGGCATGTGGAAAGCATAGATCAATTCAAATAACTTAGTATTTAAAACATCATATTTCACGCAGAACTGGATGCAATGTCCCCAAACAACTAATATTATTGCAAATCCTTTTAATTTGTCTATAAACAGGTTTCTAACCATCAACTAATAACTATGAGAGAAAACAGCTTCTACTATTTGTACGAAATAAAGATTCATTTTTTGAATGGCAAACGCTTTTACAACCAAGACCTAAAAAACAAGTTCATCCATCTTTACAAATAGAATTTGTTTCGCCTCAACCACAACATCTTTACAAACATTCCTCCGCATAAACGATTTCTTTGCATAGGTTTTACCCCTATAAAAGAAGTATATGCAAATCTCCAACAATACCATTTTAATTACCGGCGGAACATCCGGTATTGGTTTGGCTTTTGCCGAACAATTTTTGGCAGCAGGCAGCAAAGTCATCATCTGCGGCCGCCGCGAAGAACGTTTGAAAGCTTTAAGCGAAAAATATCCTGAGCTGATTACCAAACAATGCGATGTTGCCAATGCGTTAGACCGGGAAGAATTAGCCAATTGGGTTTTGCAAAACCACCCGGAAGTAAATGTATTGATGAACAACGCTGGTGTACAATTATTTGCCGATTTAACGAAACCGGTTGATTTGGATCGAATTCAAAGTGAGATTGAAACGAATGTTATCGCGCCAATCCACTTAACTTCTTTGTTTGCACAGCATTTAAGTTCGAAACCTGTTGCAAACATCATCAATATTTCTTCCGGTCTGGCTTTTGCGCCACTGGCTTTTATGCCGGTTTATTGCGCTACCAAAGCTGCCGTGCATTCGCTTACGCTGTCGCTCCGGCATCAGCTTAAAAGTACTTCGATCAAAGTTTTTGAAGTGATTCCGCCTGCTGTTGATACAGAATTGGGGCACGACCGACGCGAAGATAAAACCCAATCGCACGGCGGAATGCCAATTGCCGATTTTATTGCCGAAGCGATGGAAGCCCTAAAAAATGATGTGTTTGAAGCACCAATCGGCCAGTCAAAAGGTCTGCACGCCAAGCGGGAATTGCTATTTGATGCGATGAATAATTCTGCTCCACTGCCAGTAAATCACGAACAATAAATGTACATTGAGCAGCAACAATAATCAGTCAAATTATGAAAAAAATATTTACCATACTGTTTTTAGCAGGTGTTTCTTTGCAAGGTTTTGGGCAATCTGCTAAATCTTCTTCGCCAATTAATCCTCCTGCTTTAGCATCGATAAAAGAAGCAGACCTTAAAAAAGATATTTTTGAATTAGCGGGAGATGCTTTCCGAGGAAGGCGCGCCGGAACGCCAGACGAATTGCGCGCAGCAGTCTGGGTAGCGCAAAAAGCGATGGAAGCCGGACTGAAACCTGCCGGAGATGATGGCACATATTTTCAGTTCTATAATCTTAAAAGAACAATCACTGGCAACAGCAGCACTTTCTCCATCAACAATAAGAATTTAGCGTTATGGAAAGAAGTTTGGCTTTCCCAACCTGTCGAAACGCATTTAAACGGGCAAGTTGTGTGGCTAAATTCGATGGCAGATACCACAAAAGATTTAACCGGAAAGATCGTGGCGATGAGAATTGTTCCGCCTTCTCCGCTTCCGGTTTCCTGGATGAGTTTGTGGGGATTGCGCTACACTTCGCTTGCCGTGCGCCAGCAAAGCGTGATTTTACGCAGAAAAGGAGCATCAGCTATAATTTTAGTGGCCGATGCGCAAACGGAAGCTTCTTTGGGTTTTGTTGGCCATAATTACCAGGAAGGTTTGTACCAACTGGAAGGTACGCCTGCTTCAACCCAAAAACCAATTCCGGTGATTGTAACATTAGGTTCTTTTGCAGCAGATTTTCAACAAGCCAATGCAACTATCAAAGCTGATTTTAGGGTCGAAGTTTCCTTATATCCATCCGTAAATGTGGTGGCAAAAGCAGCAGGAACTGATGCTGCTTTAAAAAAC
>CAZZVO010000186.1:0-2400 GCA_964657505.1 uncultured Mucilaginibacter sp. | reverse complement strand
GAATACGTTTTGTTTAGCGGTCACCACGATCATGACGGTGTTGGCGTTCCGGTTGACCGCGATTCGATTTGGAACGGTGCCGACGACAATGCTTCGGTAACAGTTGGCATGCTCGCCATCGCCCGCGCATGGTCGGCAAAACCGGGAAAACGTTCGGCTTTGTTTGTTTGGCATGGTGCGGAAGAACGCGGTTTGCTGGGTTCGCGCTGGTATGCCGCGCATCCAACGGTAAAAAAAGAAGCGATTGTTGCCGTTTTAAATGGCGATATGATTGGACGAAATGCGCCAGATTCTGCGGCTTTGCTCGGCACAACTTCCCACAAAAACTCAAGTCAATTGGTAGATATGGCGATGAAAGCCAACCAGCAGCAAACACATTTTAAGGTCGATTTTTCCTGGGATGATGCCAAACACCCGGAAAACTGGTATTTCCGCAGCGATCATTTACCTTATGCGCAAATCGGAATTCCTTCTATCTTTTTTACCACTTTGCTTCACCCCGATTATCATACACCAAAAGACGAACCTTCACGGATTGATATAGTAAAACTGGCAAAAATGTCAAAGTGGATGTACGCGACCGGTTGGCTGGTTTCGCAAACAACAGAAAAACCCGCGCTGGATAAACCTGCCGCGCAATAGTTTACAAGAATGATTGAGGACGACCTTCCCGAAGTCTGGTTGCGTGGCCCGCAGCCAGACTTCCCGGTTTTATTGCAGCCCATTGCTTTTGCGTTGATGCAAGCCCGGGAAGATGTTAATAAATTTATGCTTGATCTTTCCGATCACTTGCTTTGGGAACGTCCCAGCGGAGCTGCTTCCCCGGCTTTCCATCTACAACATTTAACCGGCGTTTTGGACCGGATGTTTACTTATGCTGAAAATATGCAGTTAAACGAAGCACAGTTGAAATGGCTTCAATCAGAAGGAAAAATTCAGGATCAGCACAATTCAGTTTCAAGTTTGGTTGAGGTTTTTAATCAGCAAACAGCAACATCGCTCCAAAAACTAAAAGAAATAAACATAGAAACTTTAACCGAACCACGTAGAGTTGGCCGCAAGCAATTGCCTTCCACGGTTTTTGGTTTGCTTTTTCATGCCGCCGAGCATACGCAGCGACATGTCGGCCAGCTTTTGGTTACTGTTAAAGTTTTACAAGCAATAAAAAAAGACCGATAAAAGAAGCATCGATCAAGCATTCCAGAACTCAAACTTTTTATTGGTGAAGATAGACTTTGGGATCATCGCGTGAACGCCAACCGTTTGATCAACTACTTGCGTTACTTCAAAATCAACGGCCGTACTTGCAATCGATAAAGCTTCATTAAAGGTAAAACCGAGATCATCTTTAATAAAATTGCAGGCGGCCAAAGTTGCGTTTTTCATCGCCTGGCGCAAATCTTTATCCAAACCAATAGCAATAAAATGAGTGGGCGTTTCGGCACGCGGCTGTGTTATTTTTTTGTCTTTGTGGATTACAAATTTGGCAACTAAAGTTAGCGAGGCTTCTATCGCAACGCCGCTCACTTCGCCGGTTCCTTGCGCAGTGTGGCAATCGCCGGTTGTAAATAATCCGCCCGGAACTGATACTGGCAAAAACAAAGATGTGCCTTTTACCAAATGTTTCAAATCGAGATTTCCACCATAAAAATCTGGTGGAATTGAACTTTTGCGACCTAAATCTGCCGGAGGAGAAAGCGCCATCACCCCGAAAAATGGTTTTAAAGGAACCTCAATTCCTTCTTTAAAAGAGGCAAATTTTTTCTTTTTATCGTAACGGTAAACAAAAGTTTCAGGTGTTTTAATATCATCCGGAATTGCGCCGCCGCCAGGCCAAACGCTGTTCACGCCATAATTGCTGCGGATTAAAATATCCTGGATTTGCACTTCCAGCATATCGCCGGGTTCTGCGCCTTCAATAAAAACCGGACCAGTTAAAATGTGGCCTCGCAAACCGGAAGGTTCGGGCTTGATAGTTTTCAAAATCGTGATAATTTCCTGCGCATGTTCATCAATCGGCAGGTTATTTTTCTGGTAAAATTCTTCTGGGTTTTTCTTGTTGATGCCAACGGTGTTGATGGTTTCAATCGCCACAATTTGTCCGGCTTTTACCGTTGCTACCGGTTTTACATCGGCTCCGTAAAAACCGTTCACCATGTTTTCCGGGATCGTCCTGATTGTAACGTCTGGTTTTAGAGCCAATGCTTCTTTTATCGGCATAAAACTATCAAAAGCTTTGGCACTTGCCGTTAAACTTCCTGCCGATAATGCTGCAATTCCGCCTAAACCTGTTTTTTTGATGAAATTACGGCGCGAGTTTTCAGATTGTTGATCTGGTAAATTTGGGTTCATTTGTTAAAGATTGAAGCGGTTCGTTTTTCTAAAATTAAACATTTAATC
>CAZZVO010000185.1:0-8259 GCA_964657505.1 uncultured Mucilaginibacter sp. | reverse complement strand
GCACCTATTAAACTATTTTGCTGTTTGGTCGTGGTGATACCTTGTTGTACAACCTCCGCAGGAAGCTGTCCGGTTGCCTGCGTCACGCGATTTTGCACGTTTACTGCAGCCTGATCGGGGTTGGTTCCCTGTTTAAAGTAAACCGTGATGGCAAGCGTTCCGTCATTACTGGCCGTAGAACTCATGTAACTCATGTTTTCTACACCGTTGATGGATTCTTCCAAAGATGGCGCAACAGAACGCAGCACGGTTTCGGCATTAGCACCGGGATAAACCGCAGCAACCAACACAGCTGGCGGCGCAATATCCGGGAATTGTTGTAAAGGCAATTTGGTTAAGCCAAGTATACCGAGGATCACCAATAAAATGGAGATCACGGTGGAAAGTACCGGCCTTTCTATAAATTTTTGAAACATGATGATAAAGTTTAAGTGTGTATTAATTTTTTGCTACGGCTGCAACCTTTTCCGGCGCTTTTTCCGGGTGGATAACCGTGCCTTCCTGTAAGTGATCGATTCCGCTTAATACGATCTGATCTCCAGCTTTTACACCTTCACTGATCAGATAATTGGTGCCGCTTTTACCTGCTATTTTTATTGGTACTTTTTTAACTTTGTTGCTATCGGCCAAAGCAAAAACAAAAACTTTGTCCTGCATTTCTATTGTGGCAGATTCCGGAATGATGATCGCGTTGGTGTGCTGTAAACTCAAACGCACTTTACCGGTGTTGCCAGATCGTAACAAACCTTGCGGATTAGCAAAACTCGCTCTTACTGTTATTGCACCGGTAGTTTTATCAAACTGACCGTCAATTACATCAATTTTTCCTTGTTTGGCATACTCGCTTCCATCAGCCAGTAATAAGGAAACTGCTGGCAAACGTTTCAGCTTATCTTTCAAAGTTTCGCCTGGATATTGTTCTTTAAAGCTGACAAAATCTTTTTCACCCAAAGAAAAATAAACATGCACGTTATGCACGTCGGACAATTGGGTTAACGCTTCTGCATCCTGTGGAGAAACTAAGCTTCCCTGTTTCTTCAATAAACGTCCGATATATCCGCTAACCGGTGCTTTAATCAGCGTATAACCTAAATTAATTTGTGCGGTAGATACATTTGCTTTGGCCGATTCTATGTTTGCTTTAGCCACCTGATAAGCTGCTTTTGCTGTTTTTAACTGATAATCTGAGACAACTTTGTTTGCTACAAGCGGCGTTAGTTTATCAATTTCCAGTTGTGCGTTTCCTTGTGAAGCGATGGCTGCATGTAGGCTGGCTAAAGAATTATTTAAAGCAGCACGATAAGGCTGATCATTAATTTTGAATATCGGCTGACCAGCTTTTACAGCAGCACCTTCGTCAACAAATACTTTATCCAGCGCGCCGCTTACCTGTGGGCGCACTTCCACATTAACCACACCTTCTACCGAAGCCGGATATTCCTGATAAGTGGTTTGTGAGCCGGATACCACGCTCGCCACAGGTAATGACGGCGGCGGCGGAGCCGAAACAACTGCTGGTTTCGACGAACAGCTATAAAAAGTGAATGCAATAATTGCTAAAAGTAAATTTTTCATGGGTATTGTTTTGGTATAAGTTTGTGCGTGTGATTTGGGTTGAATACTGTTTTTAGCACTAATAATTTAGGATTCGCATGATTTTGGTGATGTAAAAAGCACCGGTTGTAGCGATATAATAAACGCTCGTTTTAATATCATTAGATTTTTTAACAGTGTTAATTACATTGCATAGGGTGTGAATATTTTCTTTCATTATGTGTTAATATTTAAATTGTATTAATATTAAATTAACATTGTGAAACAACTTAACAGTGTTAACTATCTTTCAAAAAAATTATGGCGTAATTGATTTGATAACGCCGGATATGGCATCTTTTAAAACCTGACGGTTAATACTATCTGAAGAATCGCGGCCCAAAATATTGATAGAAACCAAACCGTGTACGATAGACCAAAAAGTGTAATATTTGGTGCAGATAACGCCCGAATCCATATCCGTAATGTTCATTAGTTTTCCAATCACTTCTGTAAAATGATCCCAGGGTAAATCAGCTTCCGGCAAACCTTTTACCTCTTCACAACTGCAACTGGTTGTTACTCCGAACATCACCTGGTAAAGTTCTTTATTAGCGAAAGCAAAATTCCAGTAAGCTATCCACATAGCTTCCAACTGATCTGCCGGTGAATCGTGTTCTGCCTTGGCTTTTACAAGATAATCAGACAAAATCAAATAACCTTTTCGGGTAAGCTCCAGTAGGATAGCGTCTTTATTAGAAAAATATTCGTAAATAATTGGCGCGGTATATTCAATCACATCAGCAATTTTACGCATACTCAAAGCCTGCCAGCCATCTTGCTTTACAATCTGTAGTGCGGCATCCAAAATGTTAATCCTGGTTTCTTCTTTCAAACGTAAAATTCTGTCTTTGCTTCCCATTAAAATAACAACACTAAATCATTTAACAGTGTTAGACAAATGTACGGAGTTAATTTTGATTTGATTCATTGGTTTGTCATATTAAAATTACCACTATAACTCAAGTGTGTTAAAATTTAAAGTATAAGGATTAATGTACTTTTTTTATGCCTGTAAATTTGTTTCTCTTGCAGCTTAACTTTAGATGTGTAAAAGAAGCATTATCAATCACTTATAAAAATTCAATTAGTTCTAATTTAACGTTCGGTATTCGTTCGGCGTGTGCCCAACCCGCTGCTTAAATAAACGGGTAAAATGCTGCGGATATTTAAAACCCAACGCATAAGCAATCTCGCTGACCGATTTACTTTGATCAAACATTCTCTCTTTGGCAACATCCATCACTTTCGACTGAATGTATTCTTGTGCAGACTTGCCGGTTTCTTTTTTAATCAGATCACCAAAGTAATTTGCAGAAAGATGCAACTGATCCGCGCAATAAGCTACCGAAGGCAAACCTATTTCTTTGGGTTTTTTGGAAGAAAAATAGCCATTCAGTAATTCTTCAAATTTTTCTAAAACCCCTTTATGGGCATTATCCCGGGTGATAAACTGGCGGTCGTAAAAGCGGGTGCAATAATTTAAAAACAATTCCAGGTTAGAAGCGATCAGCGTTTTGCTGTGTTTATCGATAGAATGCTGCAACTCGTACTTAATCTTTTCAAAGCTATCTAACACCATTTGTCTTTCCTTTTCAGAAAGGTGTAGTGCTTCGTTTACATCATAAGAAAAGAAGGAATAATCCTGTATGTGTTTCCCCAACGCTGTCCCTTTGATCAACTCAGGATGAAAGAGCAAAGCCCAGCCTTTAGGTTCAAATGCTTTTACGTTTGGCTGTACACCCATTATTTGGCCGGGAGCGATAAACACAAGTGTACCTTCCTGATAATCGTAATTGTTACGGCCATATTTCAGTTCTCCGCAATTTAACTCCTTTAAGAAAATGGCATACAAACCAAAATTAAAGGTTTGGGCAGCCATTGGTTCTGCTTTTGATAAATCGATCACCGTAACTAAAGGATGCAAGGTTTCTACGCCGCGCATTTTATTATAGGATGTTACGCTCTCTATTTTGATTATTTCTTCCATATCCTGATCGTTTTGCTAATACAAATTTAACAATGCAATAGTTCATCAGAAGCCTGAAAAGCTGCATCAGTAATATTGGTAAGAGAAACCGTAATCTGTATATAAACTCCCAGGCAGATAGTTCTCAGCTTTGTATTAGAAAATAGTACGATAAAAGAAGCATCAATTACAAACCAGAAGATATAGATGTGAAATACAGAAAATAGGAAACAATGCAATTTATGCCGATAAAAAGAGCATTGGGATTATAAGATTTTAGGTGATAAAAGAAGCATCGAAAATGCCAAATGAAATATAAACAGAACCTCAATTAAAAAAAACAACAATCATGATGAAAACAAGTCTTTTAGCTCTTTTGCTTTTTATTGGCTTACAATCCTTTTCGCAAACAAATGCTGAAAAGGAAGTACTTAAATTATCGGATGACATATTTAAGTGGGAAGTAGAAAACAAGGTTGATTCATTAGAAAAAGCTTTTCATGAAAAATTTTCAGTGATTGGTTCTGATGGAAATAGTCAGTTGAAGAATCAATATATCAGCCGGTTAAAAAGCGGCTCGTTTGTGCACAACAATATTAAGGTAGAAGAGAATACAGCCACAATTTCAGGAAATACAGCTATTGTTTCAGGTAAAGGCAAGTTTTCGGTTACTGTATCAGGAAATAAGGTTGAACTCCATCTTTCCTACATGGAAGTTTTCACCAGGGAAAATAATAGAAAAAACTGGCAGGTATTGGCCATGAAAGCGAGTGCTCTCGACAAATAATAACAATTCAAAATAACAGAAAAAATATAACGACATGCAAAAGAGAAAATTAGGAAACAACGGATTAGAAGTATCAGCCATCGGTTTGGGCTGTATGGGTTTAAGTTTTGGTTATGGCCCGGCAACCGACAAACAACAAGGCATCAATTTAATTAGAGAGGCTTACGAGCAAGGCATTACTTTTTTTGATACGGCAGAATGTTACGGTCCGTTTACTAATGAAGAGCTGGTTGGCGAAGCGTTAGAGCCTTTCCGTAAAGACGTAGTAATTGCAACCAAATTTGGGTTTCAGGAAGGCGATTCGCACAAAGGATTGGATAGTCGGCCGGAACGTATCAAACAAGTTGTAGAAGCATCTTTAAAAAGATTAAAAACGGATGTGATTGATTTATTTTATCAACATCGCGTCGATCCAAATGTACCGATGGAAGATGTTGCCGGCGCAGTAAAAGATTTGATTGCAGCAGGAAAAGTAAAACATTTTGGCCTTTCGGAAGCTGGTGTGGAATCGATCCGCAAAGCGCACGCGGTGCAGTCCGTAACGGCTTTGCAAAGCGAATATTCGATCTGGTGGCGGGAGCCGGAAAAAGAAATCATCCCGACATTAGAAGAATTAGGGATTGGTTTTGTGCCTTTTAGCCCCTTGGGAAAAGGTTTTTTAACAGGTGCCATCAATGAAAATACAAAATTTGATTCGACAGATTTTAGAAATTCTGTACCGCGTTTTAGTGAAGAAAACAGAAAAGCCAACCAAACTTTGGTAGAATTACTGGCTGAAATTGCAGCACAAAAAGAAGCAACGACTGCACAAATTGCTTTAGGCTGGTTGCTGGCTCAAAAATCCTGGATTGCACCTATTCCGGGAACAACAAAATCGCACCGATTGACTGAGAATATTGGCGGTGCGTCTGTTGATTTGTCTGCAAGTGATGTTAAGGCAATTGATGATGCTTTTGCAAAAACTACTGTTCAAGGCGACCGCTATCCGGCTCATTTACAGCAACGTGTTGGGAAGTAAAAAGATTTTCCTGTAAATCAGGTAGAAATAAAAAAACGATCATGAAAAAATTATTAATAATAATTGCTTTACTATTAGCTTATCTATCACCAAAAGCACAAAACATGAAAAGTTTACAAGAACTATCAGACCGGGCCGCCCTTAAAGAATTAGTAGATACCTTTTCGATACTGGCCGATAAAAAAGACGTGCACACACAGGTACAGCTTTTTACAGCAAATGCAACATCTGAAACCTTAATTGGGGGTTCCTCCGTTTCAAAACTAAGTGGAAGGAAGCAACTGGAAGATGCCTTTGGTGCCTTTCTTGCAACTTTTGAAACCGTTTACCATTTTAACGGCCAGCAAAAGGTATCAATTACCGGCGATAAGGCCATAGGAACATCTTACTGTCTGGTAACATTAATCAGTACGGAAAAGGGCAAGAAAATGAAAACTACAATAGGCGTTATCTACGAAGATGAATTTGTACGCGAAAACAATCACTGGCTGATAGCCAACCGGAAGGCAAACTTTGACTGGCAGGAAAAACAAGAGTTCGCGCAATAGTTTGTTGTAGGCAATAAAAACAGTAGTATGAAAAAAGACATCATTGTATTGACCGGAGCAGGTCAGCTTGGAATGGCTATCGTTAGAAGAATGGGTTATAGAAATAAAATTTTTGTAGCAGATTGGAAGCTGGAAAATGCGCAAGCCATTGCTAAAACCCTAACAGAAGCCGGCTTTGACGTAATTCCTTTTAAAGTGGATATCTCCTCTAAAGAATCTGTTTGGGAATTAATTGAAGCCGCTCAAAAAGAAGGCAAAATCTCCATGTTTATTAATGCGGCAGGGTTATCACCAAGCCAGGCCTCTATACAACAAATTTTGCAAGTGGACTTATATGGAACAGCTCTTTTACTCGAGGAGTTCGGGAAGGTAATTAAAGCGGGCGGAACAGGCGTTATTATTTCCAGCCAATCCGGCTATAGAATGCCTGCTTTAAGTGCGGATGAGGACAGGCTGTTAGCAACAACGCCAACAGAAGAACTGCTTCAGTTGGAAATGCTAAAATCCGAAAACATAAAAGACACGCTTCACGCTTACCAAATGGCCAAGCGATGCAACGGAAAAAGGGTGATGGCAGAAGCCGTAAAATGGGGCGAAAGAGGGGCGAGGGTAAACGCGATTTCGCCTGGGATAATCATCACACCACTGGCTTTGGATGAAATCAACGGACCCAGAGGAGATTTTTATAAAAACATGTTTGCCAAAAGTCCTGCCGGTCGTCCGGGCATTGCGGATGAAGTAGCAAATGTTGCAGAATTATTATTGTCTAACGCCGGAGCATTCATTACTGGTTCAGATTTCCTGATCGACGGAGGCGCAACTGCATCTTACTTCTACGGTCCTCTTCAGCCAGAGAAAAATTAAATTGTTCAATAACTATTTGCGGCCATGAAAAGGATATTGCTGTTAACTATAGTTCTTATCAGCATATTTTCAAGCTATACCGATACACCGAAAAAGGTACAGCCATCTCCAAAAAAAGCATTGCTTCTTTTATCGCCCTAATTATTCAAAACCCTGAATTGCATAAAAACGAGAATCTGGGAATTAGCAAGCCTTAATGTTGGGTATAATCAAAAAATAGGTTAGCGGATTTTACAAATGGATCGGTCATATTCTATTTGAAATGCCTGTCAGAAATATTTCCAGTACTTCTTTTACCCTATAAATTTTGTTTTTACTATTGATGATACTAATAAAACTTCAACAATTTCAAGATTTAAGGTGATAAAAGAAGCATCAACAAACTAACAACAGGATAAAAGTTGTCGATTATCAAATCCTTATACAACAATTAGTTACGGAACAAGCAGTTTTTGAAACTGCATACTATCACCTTTAAAAGCGTTAAAATCAACCGTATGGTTAATGCCGTTTACCCTGGCTTTATCAGAATGCTGCCAAAACCACCAGTTTGTTGTTGCTGCAATTTTTAAACGTTCCTGATAATAATGGGCAATCCAAAATGGGTACTCGTCGAAATAGCCCATCAAATAATCCTGGTAAAAGCTTAACCCGGAATAAATAATGGGCTTTGCTTTGGTTTTCTTTTCTAAGTAATCCAGGAAATTTTTCAACTCTTTCCGCATTTGCGCAGGCGGAACGCTGTCTAACCGTTCAATATCAACCACCATTGGCAAATCGCCTTTCTCCAGATCCACGTTTTGTAAAAAGAACCTGGCTTGCCATCTGCCATCTTTTTTTGGCCGGAAGAAGTGGTAAGCCCCGCAAATAATCCCTGTTTTTGCTGCTTCCCGCCAGTTGCGTTTAAAATACGGGTCAACAGTCAGCAAACCTTCGGTAGCTTTGATAAAGGCAAAAGTGATGTGCACGCTGTCTTCCTGCATGGCTTTTACCTGGTACCAATCGATCTTGCCTTGCGCATATGAAACATCAATGCCGTGGATACTGTAATTAGTTGGGATTGGAATATCAAAACTTTTGTAAGTGCGGTAATTTGGGTTTACGCCGATATCCCTAACCCATCGCCAGGCCGAAGTAAAAGTTTTGACCACATAAACGTAATAAAAAGGCGAAAGCAGTACCAGCAACATCCCTGCGACCATGATTTTCCAGGGAAATTGCTGTTCCTGTTTTTTGTTGGCTTTCTTTTTAACCGGCAATTTTTTCTTTGCGGTAGCTTTTGTTTTGGAAGGGGATTTCCGGGGGGGTTGAGGACTATTATCAGGGTTGATCACCGTTTGCAAAACTAAAAAAATTACCCAAACGGATAAAGCAACCTATAAAACAAGTTCCCTCAAAATCAATATTATTAAAGTTAAGGTTGATAAAATCCTTATATATGTAAACTTTTTATTCCAATTTCTACCTTAGTTTTCAACCG
>CAZZVO010000184.1:0-8260 GCA_964657505.1 uncultured Mucilaginibacter sp. | reverse complement strand
ATGTTTTCCCTTACGATTCGCGTGAGCAATGGACAGATTCCTGCAACCTGCTTGCGCTATCAGAAGGTGTAGTACTTGGTTATGACCGGAATACCAAAACCGTTGAGGCCTTTAAGCAAAATGGCTTTAAAATAGTTAAGGTAGCCGATCTGCTTCAAAAGTTTGAGCGTGACGAATTTGATCCGCAAACCATGAAGGATACGCTCATTTTAATGCCCTCAGCCGAACTTTCCCGTGCCAGGGGCGGTTTCCATTGCATGAGCATGCCTGTGCTAAGGGATGAATTGATATAAACATAAGGGCCAGGTTGTTTGATGCTTGGATTGAGTAGCGGCCTGCAATTGTTATGGTTACATAGCGGCTTTTCCGGTTGAGGAGTCGGCTTTTTACTACCTTTGCGCTAATGACCTGGATAAATAAAATAAAGCTTAACAAACAATTATTGCGTTCGGTTGCGGATGCGGGTTTTGCTGCGCCTAAGCAAATACAACTGAAAACCTTGCCGCGTATTATTGGCGGCCAGGATTTAATAGCCGTTGCGCCGGAAGGTAGCGGCAAAACTACAACCTATGTGCTGGCTATATTAAACCGCTTTAACCATGCACCCGATGGCGTTCCCCAGGCGCTGGTTTTATTGCCTGATAAGGATAGTGTGGAGGCCGTGCTAAAACAGTTCCTGGCATTGAACAAAAACAAATCTCTTGCTATAGTCGGCTTACAGCCCTTATCTGGAATAGAAGCGCAAATGGATGCCCTTGCTAATGGCGCTGATATTGTTGTTGCCACACCCGACAGGGCGCGTTCCATTTACCTGAAATTGGGCCTTAACCTTAATAAGATACAGGTTTTTGTGGTTGATGATGCCGAATTAATGGTTAAGCAAGGCCTGCAGTTGCCCGTGCAGGAATTAGCCAACAGCATTACAAAAGCGCAACGCCTGGTTTTTACCACTGTTATGCATAACAGGCTAAGTAAAATGGTTGCTCCTTTTATGCAACAACAGCCGCCCATAATAGAAGCAGAAGAAACAGGCCAGACAAAGCTTAACCTGCACCCGCAGGCATTATACCAGGTACCCAATTTTGGAACAAAGTTAAACCTGTTGAATATTTTTGTGGACGATGAGGAGCTGTTCACTAAAATGGTAGTGTTTGTTAATTCCCGCCATACCGCAGAAAAACTTTATAAAAGCATTAATACGGCTTCAAACAAGATAGCGGCCTTATACAGGTATTCAGTTAACGGTTTGGATGTGTTTAACGCTGTCGAAGATTTCAAAGCAAATGAAAAGGCGAGGGTATTGATGATAGTTAATGAAGATGAGGAGGATATCGACCTGTCGGGTGTGCCGTTCCTCCTGCATTTTGATCTTCCTGCTGATAAAGAAATTTTTTTTAAAAGGGCGCTCAATAATACGGGGGACAACGGTACGGAAACCTTATCCATAATCCTGGCTACAGACCTGGAACTGGATATGATAAGAAAAATTGAACAGCTAAGCGGCCAAAAGATACCAGTGATGGAACTGCCGGATACCTTAATAATTGAAAAAGGTAAAAAGGAAACTTTAACTGGGGGAAAATCTACAGTTAAAACAAAACCTGCTCCAGGGGCTGCCTTTCATGAGAAAAAAGCCAGCAATTCAAAAACTTATAACTATAGCTTTGGCACTAAGGCTAAAATGAATAAAAAGAAAAAGCACGGATAAGTTGCAAACAAATAAAAAGGTAAGTTTAAAAAATCGCCTATCGTAAACATTGATAGGCTCAAGCAACTAAGAAAGAAAACCAGTAAACCACAAAAATTAAAACAATGAGCAGTATTGACCTTTCACCGCAGCAACAAACAGAACTCCTTGTCCTGTTAAAAGCCCGTTTTGAGCAACACATGCACCGCCATGAAAGTATGGCCTGGGCCGATGTACAGGCAAGGCTGGAAGCCAATGCAGGAAAATTATGGTCGCTTAACGAAATGGAAAGAACTGAAGGCGAACCGGATGTTGTGGCACATGACGCAGTTACAGGCGAATACATCTTTTATGATTGCTCGGCAGAGAGCCCCAAAGGCCGCCGCAGTCTTTGTTATGACCATGAAGCCTTAAATTCAAGAAAAGAATATAAACCGGCAGATAGCGCCATAAATATGGCCGGAGCCATGGGCGTAACAATTTTAACTGAACAGCAATACCGGAAACTGCAGGATATGGGAAAATTTGATCTTAAAACATCAAGCTGGATTAAGACACCCGACAATATCCGAAAATTGGGCGGGGCAATTTTCTGTGACCGGCGTTACGATACCGTGTTTGTTTATCATAATGGTGCAGAATCATATTATGCCGCCAGAGGGTTTCGCAGCTCGCTCGCTGTATAACTAAATATATTTAAAACTAATAACAAAAAAAACCCTTAAATCGCTTATCTAAGGGGTTCAGAAGTAACTCAACTTCTTGCTTAAAGTGCACCCAACTGGGTGTTTCTCGAACCATTTTATAACAGATTTACGGAGTTTAAGCGCATTATCAATGTAGGGCCAAAACACTTATGGATATATTAAGGAATTACCGAAGGGGTTAGACTCCCCTACGGCCTACGAGCCGCTTTACGAAAGTAGAACGACTTTTTAGTTTTTGTGTAGTCGAAGACTACAGGAGTAGTCGTCCGAAGTTTGGAAACTTCAGACAGCGGTTAAATTATCTTTGCAGTCGATAATTTTCTTTTAAATCATTATATTTCAGCCCCAATTGCCTATGGAAAACTATCGTATTGCCTAACAATATTTTAACCTGATAATGCTAACTTGCGTTATACATTAAGTTTAATTCGCTAAATTAGAAAGAGCAATGATTTCAATAAGTCGTTATTTAAGTCAAAGACGAAGGAGAGGGAATATTTAAATCAGGCAGAACTGACTGAAAAGCGGTAAAAGTTGGGCAACTAAAAAAGAAAATGTAGAAGAAATGATAAATACAAATAAAATGGCAGAGTTAATATATTATGAAAATGCCGGACATGGAATACATGATGAAGAAAGAGAAAAATTTTGTGATGATTTCACCCGTTTTATAAAAAAAATAGCAGGTAACAAGAGTATTGCCAATAGTGCGGCTCGACGTTGGAGCAATCGACAGTAAATTGCTTTCAGAGTCGGTTAGTGCCGAAGGAACTCTTAAACATTAAGATAAATTATTAATTTTTGAATAAATAATGAACGTCGGTTGTCGGGCAGAGGTTTTTCAACTCCCCCACCATCGGCAATACTTGTTCGTTAGAGGTCATTGCAAACCCATGTTTCGTAAAAATATCATATGAATAAAAAAATAGAATTTATAAATCCAGACGAACTATTAAAAAATCCAGCATTTTCTCAAGTTGCTGTCACAAAAGGGAATGGGAACACAATATTCATTGGTGGACAAAATGCAATCACAAAAAATTTAGAAATAATTGGCAAAGGCGACATCACACTGCAAACTGAACACGCGTTAAAAAATATAGAAACAGCTTTAATTTCTTGTAATGCTACACTTGACGATTTATTCAAATTGACAATTTATGTAGTACAAGGACAAGATATACGAAAAGGTTTTGCAGGTTCTCAAAACTTCCTTAAGAAATTAAAAAATCCACCTGTAATTTCTGTTATTGTTGTAGCGGGATTAGCAAACCCGGATTACCTCGTAGAAGTTGAGGCGATAGCATTTAAAGTTGAATAAAATGGGAAAGAAAACTGGGCTAACAAAAGATGCAGGATGGCAGTTTGGTATAAGAAAAAGTATATCATTGAATAAAAATGAAGTTTGGGATTTTCTATTCTCAGAAAAAGGTATTAATCTATGGCTTGAAGGTGCAGACAAAGAATTTTCAACATTTAAAAACTATTCTCACATAAGAACAAAATGGAAATTAAATGAATGGACAAATGAAGCCTCTTTACAAATGAGAGTGCTATCAAATAAAAACAAAACAACGATTGCTTTTCATATTGACAAACTACTCAACGAAAGTCAACGAGAAGTAACAAAAGCATATTGGGAGCAAATGATTAACAAGTTGACGGAAAAGTTAACTGAGAAGGCAACGAACAGCTAACAGTGTGTTTATAAAATTGTGGCTGGACGTTAAGCATTGGTCAAATAACCATATAACAAAACCTTTAATAATAAACGGGGATGATAACTTAAGCTATTTTAAAATAATTCCCCTCTGTGTTTGGATGAACAAACCTGCATTCTAATCCGATATTGGCAACTTAGGAGTAAATATTATTATTTGTTTAATTTTATTGCGTAGTTACTATTTGACCACATCTTGGTGATTTGTTGGTCACTATTCCTTTCGAAATAAAGTGGTTCCCCTAATGAGCCGTCCTCCCTTATCCTGACAAACCTATCCTTGCTTAGATATTTATATTTTCGCATTCCTGCGACCGGATCATCAGCAGGAAGGTCAAGCACAATCAGGTTTCCATTCAACTGTGTAATTATCCTTTCGCTTCCCCAGGGTTGTGCATTATAATAACCGCTATATTCCGCTAACTTGTCTTCGCTACTTTTTCTTGATGTGTCTTGAGCATTTAGCTGGCTAAGAAGCCCAACCATGGGCGTAACAAACTTGTATGGATTGACCTCGCCTCCGTTAGAAAGAAAAATAATGCCTAATTTAGTGTCAGGCTGCATTATAATCAGCGAATGAAATCCCGGGCATTCACCTTCATGGCCTACGTATTTTTTCCCGTTAAATTGGGAAATGATAAATCCTAAGCCCCAGTATATTTTGAAATCAGGATCAACCCAATGGACATTGTACATCTCATGCAATGAAGAACTTTTTAAGATTTTGGTGCTGTCGCCCTTTATCACGCTGAACTGCCATTTTATAAATTTTGCAAGGTCATCCAAATCGGTACTCAACCCCGCAGCCGAAGTCATACCCTCGGTATGGAAAGCAGGCAGCCGGTCCCGGCTTCCGTCACGTTTTATAGCACCGTAGCCGACGGCCAGGTTTTCCGAATAATCCGTTGGCATCGACAATTTCGAATCATTCATCTTAAGAGGTTTCAAAATGTTTGTTTCAATGTAATCCTGATAAGAAAGTCCGGAAACCTTTTCGATGATCTGTCCTAACAGGGCCACCCCGAGATTACTGTATTGAAAAACAGTTGAGGCAGGATATAGGGTTAATTGCGCCTTTAACTTTTCCTTTATTTCGTTTTCCGAAGGGAAATGATAATCAGGTCCCGTCCAATAGGGGAAATCAGATTCCCTCGGTAATCCTGAAGAGTGGGTCAGCAATGCTTCAATAGTAATTGGCCCACTGTTAGGATACAATTGCTTTATTTTAAACCAGGGCAGGTAAACGGAAACAGAATCGTCCAGCCTGATTTTACCCTGGTCTCTAAGCTGCATTATTGCTATAGACGTAAAAACTTTTGTAATAGAGCAAATACTATAAACTGATTTGTTGGTGGCGGCTATTTTTTCTTCGCGGTTTGCATAACCGTATCCCTTGCTCCAAAGCAATGTTTGATCTTTTATAACGCCTATTTCAATAGATGGAATATGGTTGTAAGCTTGTCCTGCATCTAACCAATAATCAAGGATTTTAAATATTTCCGCATTGGATCTGGAACCTTCCTGTGCCTTAGTAACATAGGGCAATAAAAATATTAGGAAAATAGTAACAAATCGTTTCATATCAAATTGACAATTATTTAAAAGGGCACGTATTTGAACATCGTTGACTTATCAGCTGTTTAGAAGTGCGGTTTATTTTTTTAACGCTTTAGCAACCGCTGCTCAACCAAACTCATTACGTTATCTTTATAGTTGCGGCTAACCGGTAATATTTTATTATTAATTTTTATATGATTTCCTTCAATACTATTAATTTTACAAAAGCTGACTAAGAAAGACTGATGTATTTTGATAAATTCGGTTGAAGGCAATTGTCTCTCCAGACTCTTTAAAGTCAAATAAGCGGTGAACATTTTGCCTTCGAAGTAAATATTTACATAATTGCCAACGCTTTCGATATAGAGAATATCACTCAGTTCCACTTTTTCAATTCGTCGTTCGCAGCGCACAAATAAATAGGATGATAAGGTATTAGGAGAGGCATTAACTTTTAAATCATGATATTCCTTCGCTTTTTGTGCAGCTTTGACAAATCTGTTGAAGGAGATGGGTTTTAATAAATAATCAATAATATCAAGTTCGTAACTTTCAAGGGCATATTCAGGGAAGGCAGTTGTAATAATTACCATAGGCTTAATTTGCAATAATTTCACAAATTCAATTCCTGACATCACGGGCATCTCTATATCCGCGAAAATAAGTTCAACCTGGTTATTTTCCAGTAAGGCGTTTGTAGATATCGCATCCTCAAATTGGCCACAAAGTGTCAAAAAGGGTGTTCTTTCAACAAACTCACGAATGATTTTTCTTGCGACCGGCTCGTCGTCGACAATTAAACAGCGAATGTTCCTCATAAATCAATGATTAAACTTATTGTATAAATCCCCTTGTCCAAAGTTACATTTAGCTCGTACCTGTCTTTATATATCAATTCGAGCCGTCTCTTAACGTTTATCAGGCCTATTCCTTTTGTTTCTTTAGTTTGTTCTGCATAAGCGTTACTGCATTTGAAAGCGATCCTTTTACCGCTTTGCCTCAATGAAATTAATATTTCATTCCCTATCGATTTGCGCGTAGTGTACTTAAAGGCATTTTCTATAAACGCAACAAAGATTAAAGGCGCGATTTTTAACGATTGGTCAGCTATTTGAAGGTCCAGGATGATAGTCAGGTTATCATTACTGCGGGCTTTCTGCAAGGCCACGTAATTTTCAAGAAATACAGCTTCCTTCCCGATTTCTACTAACTCTGTATCGGCTTCATAAAGATTATACCGCAAAAGGTCTGAAAATTGTACAACTATATCCCTCGCCTCCTGGTTTTCTATATCTATAGTACCATAAATGGTATTTAATCCATTGAACAAAAAATGAGGATTGATCTGTGAACGAAGATATTTTAGTTCTGTTTCCAACTGGATGATCTGGATATCATTAACTTGCTGCCTTTGTTCCGACCATTTTTGAGTGAAATAAAGTAAGCTGGAGTTGATGACAAAGCAGAATGCATAAAAAATATTCCATATAAAATATGATGGTATCGTACCATTATCCCCTGGATAGATTTTATTATTCCAAAATTGCTGATTGACGCTTTCTGCAATTGTATAAAAAAGCATAAAAATAACCAAGCCGGAAACATATGGCACTATCTTCTTCCTTTCCAAAAATCGGGGAATCAACAGCAACGTGTGTCCGTATACTAAAATCCCCATCAGCAACATGTACAATGACATGGGCATTAAAGAAAATAACCATCCTTTTTTTTCGATATAGCCTTGCGTAAACAGCACCATGAAGATGGCATACATTACCCAAAAAAGCAGTTGGAATGCATAACGTTTCTGAAAAAGGAGATTAATTACTGACTGTTTTTGCTCCATAGCTGACCAAAGCTATAAAATAAAAAACGCATTTGCCGACCCGGAAAATAGCCTTAACGCTTGTAATGGCCTGTCATCCTGTTAATATGGAAAAGTATGTAGGTTATCCTGCAACTTATCAGGTTATTTTTTTTTCATTAATTGAGGCGTTAACTTTAGTCAGTAAACAGGCTAAATGACGAATACTTTAAACCGGAATGATGAATTTAGACTGGCTTCCACAAAAAGGATCCGGTCGGTCGATATTTTACGCGGTATTGTTATGGTGTTGATGGCCATAGACCATGTGAGGGTATATTCCGGTATTCCTGCCGGGGGGCAGACGATACCTGTCTTTTTTACCCGGTGGATCACCCATTTTTGTGTCCCTGCTTTTGTCTTCTTTGCCGGGACATCAGCCTTTTTATACAGCCAAAAAATTAATAACCAAAAGTCACTATCCTGTTATCTCTTACTAAGGGGGCTTTTGTTAGTATTCCTTGAACTGACCTTAATACGATTTTGCTGGACTTTTAATCTAAACTACCGCGATTTTATGCTTGCCGGCGTGATCTGGATGCTTGGCTATTGTATGGTATTCATGTCGGCTTGCGTATGGTTAAGCCCGCAAGTCAATGGGATAATTGGTTTGATGATCATCTTCTTTCAGCAAATCTTCAGTTATATTCCGGGAATATTCCCGCAAAAATCACAAAAATCCTTTAACTGGTTTTGGGCCTTTATATATCCCACCGGTCAGGAAG
>CAZZVO010000183.1:0-8283 GCA_964657505.1 uncultured Mucilaginibacter sp. | reverse complement strand
CGGCCGTATTTATGGTTATGGCCGTTTTGGCAACAGCAGCGAGGCATTGTTCCCGTTGTTTATTGGTTATCCGTATTTGATCCGGGGTTACGAAGCCACCAGTTTTTACAATAACAATTCGAGAAATACCGGTAATTTCACTATTGACCAGTTGCAGGGAAGCCGCACTGCTGTCGTAAATTTCGAGGTGAGGTTACCGTTTACCGGACCGGAAAGGCTATCGCAGATCAAATCAAAATTTTTGTTTTCTGAACTGAATTTCTTTTTTGACGCTGGTTTGGCCTGGAACGCAGGTGACAAAATTGCCTTTAAAAAAGAACCCGATGCCAACCAGTATTTGGTTGATGCCAGCGGAAACCCGGTTTATAACCGCTTCGGGCAGTTGGAATATCCGGCCGGTTATAATCGTGTTCCGGCTATGTCGACCGGTATTTCTTTACGCGTAAATATATTTGGTGCTTTTGTGTTGGAACCTTATGTAGCCATTCCTTTCCAGCGAACGGATGTGCAAAAACCAGTGTTTGGTTTAACTTTTGCGCCGGGCTGGTAATGCTTCTTTTAGGGCATCAAAAAAGCGGTTGGATTAGTTTGGCAAGTATATTTTACCTATGGACAAAGGAGAAATTATAAAAGAAATATGCTTACATCTCTTAAATAATGACAAGGAAAACTGCATTGCCTTAGCAAACGAAAAGTATCCTTTTAAGAATTATCTAATCAAACAAAGAGTGTATAGTCCCTTTCAAATGACTAAAGTTTTTTTAAGGGACGGATTTACTGATAGATATTCTTCAGAAAAATTACTGTTTCCAGGAATATTTAGAATATTAAAAATTGAACTACCAGAAGTATTTCCCGCTCATTTGAACTGGAAAATGTCGGAAAACACATATGGCATACTGGGAGCTATTTCCAACTATAGATCATATTTATCCTATTGCAAGAGGTGGATTAGATATTGAAGAAAATTGGATTACGACTTCTATGGTTAGAAATTCAGCAAAATCAAATTGGACCTTAGAGGAAATAGGATGGACAATAAGAGATGCTGGTGATTTAGATAAATGGGATGGATTGACAAGGATTTTTATTGATCTAGTTTCTAATAATAAATTGTTAAGAAACGATCTGTACATAAAAAAATGGGAAACGGCTTTAATCAAAGCATTACAGCAGGTTCAATAACATCCCTCAACTAATTTATTAAAAACGCTGTATTTCTGACGGCGAAGGCGTTCCCGGAAATTCTGGGCTATATGCAGGAATAGGAGTTTCTTCCGGAAAACTTTCTGGCACCGGGCTTTCCGGCGAACGAAAAGGCGAAGGATCTTCTTGCGGAATTTCTGGCCGCGGGTTTTCTTCAGGTGATTGATCTGGTTTAATTTCCGGGTCTGGTTCTGCTATATTGTAAAAAGATATATTGTTCATGTAGATGCTTCTTTTATCGGCATAAAACTAACTTCTAAAGCGGCCGAATGTTTTAACCAGGATTGTTCATCTTTACAATTCAATAAATTAGTCCACTTGAACATTAAACAGCAGCTTCACCAACTTTGTGCTGAACAGATTTTAGCACGGATAAAAGATGCTGAAACAGCCATTGCCGAAGCGCGAAAAGCATCAGAAAACGATACCAAAAGCAGTGCTGGCGATAAATACGAAACCGGCCGCGCCATGATGCAACAGGAAATCGACCTCAACTCCAGGCAATTATTGGAAGCGCGGAAAATGCAAGCGCAATTGCAACAAATCAACCCGGATACAATAAACAATTTGGCACAAACGGGAAGTTTAGTAGAAACCAATCAAGGCGATTTTTATCTGGCCGTTAGTGCCGGTGCTTTGTTTATCAACGGAAAAAAGTATTACGCTATTTCTGTGGCTTCGCCGATGGGTTTGCAACTAAAAGGCAAACAGGTTGGTGAAAGTTTTAAGTTGAATAATAAAGAGTTTAAGATATTAAAGGTTTTGTGAGTGAAGATTTGAGGTGGTAGAAGAAGTATCTAAACTTAATCCTCCTTATTATTTCGATTGGAATTATTAAATTTGATAAAAAGTTTTATTATGATTTCATCAAGTAAACATATTAACCTTGCAGACTATTACTTTGAATTTTTAAAAAACCTAAATTCGGAAAGTAAGCTTGATCTGATTCTAAACTTTCACAATCATTGAAAGAAAAAGAAGTAGTACCTGAACCTACTTTAGAATCTCTTTTTGGTGCGTATAAATCAGAAGAAACTGCTGAAGAGATTATTGCTGAACTGAGAGCATCAAGGATATTTAACAGAAACATAGAACTACTTTGAAAAAGTACTTGCTTGATACTAATATATGCATTTTTTACATGAAAGGATAGTATAGCTTGAATAAAAAGATAACTGAGGTTGGAAAACAAAATTGTTTTATTTCGGAAATGACAGTTGCCGAATTAAAGTATGGCGTTGAAAACAGCAAAACGATTGAAACAATGAGAATAATTGTAGAAGCTTTTATTCCCAAATTTGCCATTATTCCTATTTACAACTCATTGAATATTTATGCTAAAGAAAAAGCAAAACTCAGAAAGAAAGGATTATTAATTGATGATTTTGATATTTCGATTGGCGCTACATCGATTGCAAACGATATGATTATGGTAACCAATAATGTTGATCATTTAAGTAGGATTGACAATATTAATATTGAAGATTGGACAAAGTTAAATAAGAGATAAAGTTCTTTCTTCTCAATTACTTTCGCTTAGATTTTTCCCAAGCTGCGCTTTGTTCTCCAAATAAATACCTGAAAATACCAGCGATTACGGCATAATTCATCACCCCAAAATAGTACGGGATAAACAAAGCTTTAACTTTAATTTGCTGTTTTTCTAAAAGCCAGCCTAACAATGCCGCTGCATAAAACAGAATTTGCGCGGCCAAAAGAAGCTTATAAATTAACAAGTTTGTTTGTGCAACAATTAAAATATTGAGGACAAAAACTGCGATCATCAAAAATGGAACAATAGTCCAACGTAAAACGCGGTGACTGATGTATTGAAATGACAGCAACGGTTGTTTAAATGGCAGCAATAAACTTTTGAGCCAAATGATAGATTGCAATCCACCGGCGGCAATCCTGACCTTGCGTTTTAATTCTTCTTTGATGTTGGCCGATGAAGTTTCGGTTGCGTAAGCTTCCGGTTCGTAAACGATTCGATAACCTTTTTTGGCAATCAGCATCGAAATCATAAAATCATCAATAATGCTGTCGGGATGAACAGATTCGTATAATGCTGTTTTTACACTAAACAATTCTCCGGCTGCGCCGACTACAGAATTCAGTTCAGAATCCCAAACTTTAAGCTTCGATTCGTACTTCCAATAAAAGCCCTCTCCTGCCGTCGCGTCCGAAGTGGCATTGATATGCACGCGTTTTTCTCCGGCAACGGCACCAACTTTCGGGTCGGCATAATGGCGGCAAAGTTTAATCAGTGCATCCGGATTTAAAAAAGTATTGGCATCGGTAAAAACCATCACTTCGGTTGTAACGGCTGTTACGGCACGTTGCACGGCTGCAATTTTTCCGCGCCTTTCCGGGGAATGCAATAACTGTATTTCGGGGTATTTCTTGATGATTTCCGGCGTGTTATCGCTCGAACCATCGGTAACAAATAAAAAACTGACTTTATCTTTTGGGTAATTTAAGGCCAGTGTATTTTTAATTTTTTCTTCAATAAAATCTTCCTCGTTATAAGCGGCGACTATCAGCGTACAAGTTGGCAAAGTGGAAAGGTTAGTGTCGATGCTTCTTTTACCTGCTAAAATCCTGCGGACTTTCACCAGTAAAAATAAAACCAGTCCGTAACCAACAAATGCGTAGAAAATTATAATCAGGCTGAGCCAGAAAAAAAAGATCATTTCATTTCTATTGGATAACCCAGATAACGGCTGTTGGTGCGGTTGGTTAAATTCCACCAGATTGAACGGAACATGATGCCAATGTAAGCCGTGTTATTTTCGCGGAGATACGAAAGCAAATTGCGCGGCGTTACGATGAACAGAAAATGCACATAAAATACCATCCGCTTAAAAAACGGTGCATTTCTGCGGATGTACAACATGCGGTTGCGGTTCATAAAATACGTTTTGAGCATGCTGTTTTTACCCACCGAAACCGATTCTTTATGGTAAATCACAGCTTGCATATCAACCCAAATTTCGTAACCAACGCGTTTGAAATGATCGCACCAATCCAATTCTTCATAATATAAAAAGAATTGTTCGGGCATTAACCCGGCTTTTTTTAAGGCACATTTGCGTACCATCATGGCGGCACCATGCGCAAAACCGGTTTTGCCCGTTAAATGATCGTACTGGCCGTTATCTTTTTCAAACTGCCCGATGCAATGGTTGCGCGCGCTGTAATAATTCATGCTGGTGAAACCGGCGTATTGCAAAGTATCCGGATCATCAAAATATTTTATTTTAGGCGAAATGATCCCGATTTGCGGATGCTGTTCTAACTGACTTGCTAAACGGCCGATTAAACCAGGCGTAACTTCTGTATCGTTATTAATCAGGAAAAGGTAATCGCCCGTTGCTTCGCGGATGCCGAGGTTATTGCCCGCCGCAAAACCAAGGTTTTTTTCGGAACGGATAAATTGTACCCAGGGGAATTTTTTCTGCCAAACTGGAACCGGGTTATGATGGCTGCCGTTATCCACCACAATCATTTCGATAGAAGGATAATCGTTTTTGATGGAAACCGATTGCAATAAAGCTTCGGTAACTGCAGGTTGGTTGTAATTTACAGTAATGATAGAAACAAGATGCATAGAAATTATAAAGCTCCAGTTAAACATTTAACTGGAGCTTTGTACGCAAAATAACAATTACAGTTGTTAAAAAGCAATTGTTTATACTGTTTTTATCGAGTTAAACTTTAAGCTCGCCTTCTACAGAATCATCAAAAGTTTTACCAATTACTGCCGATGCCGCCTGTTTAAGAAAAGCAATTGCGTTGCCGTGTTTATTGTCCCAATAATAAGCTTCCGTTGGAACTACTTTTATCACACTAATTCTTGGGTCGTCCACACCTTCTGTAAACCATGTTTTCAGGATTGGTTCCCACAATTCCTTAATTTTTTCTTTATCTTCCGAAGTAAAAGCTTCACCATAGATGTTTAAAAACCCAGAATGGTGGCTTTCCTGGAACAACAGATGAACGTGGTCGTCTTGCTTAATCTCAGCATTTTTATGGCTGTCGTTCGCGCTTAAAAACCACAAATTGCCTTCATCGTCTATTTTTTGTACCGACATCGGCCTAACCGCCATCGGCGAACCGGTTTTAACTGCAGTACAAAAAAAACACGACTGCGTTTTTTCTACGATCTCTTTCATCTTTTTTAATGCCTCTTTACCGGCCAAACTTTTAAAGTTATCTTCAGGTTGATTTGCGTTGATGCTATCCATGTTTTTGCTTTTTTTTAATATTACAGTAACAGGTTTTCGCAAGCACTTGTTTTGCCAGGAAATGGAATATGACGGTTATTGCGGGAGAAATTCTGCGGAGAAATAATTTTTCCTCAAAAAAAGAGATACTGTTTTTGGCAGCTAAAAATTAGGATATGGATAAATAAACAGCAGATAATATTAAAAACAACAGCCAGGCGCTAACGGCAATCCAATTCAAACTGTTGATTCTGATGCTGGTGTCTAACTGTTGTTTTAACAAACTCATGGTATTGCAAAGCTACGTTTGCACTTTTTACGGATTTGTTAAATAAAAGTTAAAGTTATTTTAGCGAAATCGACAAAATGACTTTTTATTTTAATGCTAATGCTTCTTTTATCACCTTAAAAATGGTAAGCCATAATTCTTTTTAAAATTTATTTTTTCTGCGGAAAATATTCAGGAAGTTTTTGGGCGAAAATTACAGTGTGTCTTGAAGAAGAAAAAACACACTGTAAAAGAAGTATTGGTGCCCACGGAGAGACTCGAACTCTCAAGAGACAATTCTCAACGGCTTCTGAGACCGCAACGTTTACCAATTTCGCCACATGGGCAGATAAATAATGGAAGGCTGCAAATATAATAGTTTGCTGCAAATGCCATCTAAATAATAAATATAATAGCAGCAGTTGCTAAGCTGCTTAATAGCTGATACTTTAGCAAAAACCAATACCCATCGCAATGATTAGAAATTTAAAGTTCATACTGTTTTTACCTGTATTAATTAATCTGTTACCTGTTTTATTGCAGGCACAATCCATCGAAATGGTGCAGCAGGAACAGCCTTGCAGCATTCGCGGTTTATCGGTTGTTGATAACCAAACCGCCTGGCTAAGCGGCAGTAAAGGCCATGTTGCGATTACAAACGATGGCGGCAAAACATGGACTTGGCAGCAGGTAAAAGGTTTTGAGCAGAGTGATTTTAGGGATGTGGAGGCGTTTTCGAGTCGGGAAGCAATCATCATGAGTTCCGGAACACCAGCGCTGATTTTAAAAACTGTAAATAGCGGCTCCACCTGGAACGTGGTTTTTCGTAACAATGATAAAGCCTGGTTTTTGGATGAAATGACTTTCGTAAGCAAAAAGCACGGCTATATTTTGGGCGATCCGATAGATGGGAAATTTGTATTGCTCGAAACCAAGAACAGAGGAGCAAGCTGGGAACCAGTTGTTAATTCACCTGCAGCAGCCCAGGATGAAGCTGCATTTGCAGCAAGCGGAACCGGAATTGTACGAATGCCTTACAGCAGTAATTTCTATTTTGTGACCGGAGGCAAAGTTTCGCACGTTTTCACTCTTATCAAAAAGAAGTTTTACAGCGAACCAATTCCTATAAAACAAGGATTATCAAGTCAGGGCGCATTTTCTGTAGCAGCAGGTGGTTCAAGATTGGTTATGGTTGGCGGCGATTACAAAATTCCTGCAAATAGAGATTCTGTAGCCTGTTTTTATGATGGTAAAAGAGGCAAAAATAGCAACAAAAACATTGAGTTGAGTAAAACGCAGCCTATGGGTTTTCAGTCTTGCGTTATTTATTTGGGTGAAAATACTTTTCTGTCAACAGGTACATCAGGAACCAACCTATCTCTTGATGGCGGCAAAAATTGGCGGTCAGTCGATGCTGCCAGCTACAATGTTTGCCAGAAAGCCAAGCACCGAGATTTAGTTATTTTAGCTGGCGACAAAGGTCGTATAGCCTTGTTTAAAATGTAGTGTATTCGTTTTCAACCACTTAAAACCTAATTACTATTTTATTGAAAAACTTTTGCTTGCTTTAGGCAAAACTTCTATATTTGCACCACTTTAAAAAACGGCAACGTTTTAAAGTATGATTCCGTAGCTCAGCCGGTAGAGCATAACACTTTTAATGTTGGGGTCCTGGGTTCGAATCCCAGCGGGATCACAGAATAGCCTTCGAAAGAAGGCTATTTTTGTTTAAAGTCCTTAATAATCAGCGATTTCTGCTGTTTTTTCAATACAAACGATATCAAAATAATCTAAAGGATTCGGTAACCTATTCGCTAACCTATTTTTTATTTCGAAAATAGGTTACCGAATTCAATCTGGCCTCGTTTGTACTCTTTTAACTATCACTGCGAAGAACCATGGTTTAACTCAAAATATGGTTCCATGAAAATTAATGAAAATCTTTCTATTCTTTTTTGGTTATGGCGAAGCAAAGCGTCTAAAGACGGTGCTGTACCTATTTATGTTCGTATAACTGTCAATGGTGACAGAGATGGTTTCTCTTCAGGCAGAAAAATTCGGCCTAATTTCTGGAATGAACAAACCGGTACGCCTCTAAAAGTTTGTCCAGAAGGTCGAGCTATTAACGCTTATATCAATAAGGTAATAATGGAGGTTGAGAAGCTTTACAATGATCTAAGTAAGTCAGGAAGGAAGCTAACTGCAAAAATGTTAAAAGATGCATATTTCCCTAAAACAAATATTGAAAAAACATTAATGCAGGCTTTTAAACTTCACAACGCCGAATTTGCCGAAAAGGTAAGCATGAAAAAAGGAGCAATTGGTACGTTAACCAGGTATCTCCGGTTAGAGCAAAAAGTTAAGGCCTTTTTAACTAAGAAGTACAAGATCACCGATATCGCCCTAGACGATATACAGATAGCCCTCGCAACTAATTTCTACCATTACTTAATTATGGAGAACATTGGCGAAAATACTTCAATGAAATGCGTGAAAACTTTAAAACAGATTATTGATCGGGCAGTTGCGGAAAATTGGATTAAGCATAATGTACTCAAAGGCTTCAAGTGTACTTATATAGAT
>CAZZVO010000182.1:0-8407 GCA_964657505.1 uncultured Mucilaginibacter sp. | reverse complement strand
GCGCAAGTCAAAATCTCCGGCATCGTGCCAGCCGCCGCGGTTTAAAAGCGGTACGGTTTCTCCGGATTTATATTTGGTTAAGGTTGATTTTCCTTGAATGTATCCGTCAAAATGATTAGAATCTGTTGGTGCCATACGCGCATCATCCAAGTGGCACCAGCCATGCCAAACACGATATTTATCATTCACGCGCATGTGACACATTTGCGCGGGCAAAAAATATTCTAAAGTTGGCTGCCAAACATCGTTTTTGTAAACATCTTTACTGATTTGGAAAGGCTGGGATTTGTAATTTCCATATTGCACCACATACATGCCTGGTTTTTCTACCGAAGTAAAATCCATCTGCAAATAATGGTAACGCAAAAAGTTGCCCCATTCCTTTGGTATTACTTTTAAAGCAGTTTCTAAATTACCGTTTTCGCCAACCCGAAGCAGCGAAACCGGCGAACGTTTGGAGTCGTGCGCATCCAGCTCAATTACTGCTACTTTTTGTTGTTTGGGATGATAACCAACCTGCGAAACCTGTATCACCGGTTCAGCTTTCCAGCCTTCTACCGCATGCGGCGTAACCAACCATTCGATTGCTCCTTTTGTGGCACCTTTTTTAACAAGCGATCTTACTACAAACCAGCCATTGTTGTGGTTGGCACGACCATCCAACAATTGCAAATTGCCGCCTAAGTTTTCGATTTGCATCCGTTGCAAATCTACTTCCGGCGCAATGGTTAATTTTTTTCCTTCAGCAATTGGCATTGGCTGATCCAAACCTTCCTTATCTTTGTAAACCTGCGAATTGGCTTGCTGTGGAAAAATACCAATTTGGTTATCCAAATAATACGATTTCCCAAAAAGCGCGCCGGGGAAAAGCTCCATGTTAAAACCAACTTTGCCAATCCATTCATCCGGTAATGGTTTGTCCAGATCAACCAAAATTTTAAAAGCTTTACCAACCGGAAAAACACGGATATTGTAAGCAAACTTCAGGTCGGGATAAATAATTGGGTTGAAGCCTTTGCGGTTAATTTCTTCGTTTGGATATTCCATCCGCACGCTTATTTCCTGTTTTACTTTATCAACCACACGTTTACCAACTTTTGGAATAGGCGACCATTGGCCGGGCGTTGGTTCTAATCGTAAATCACCATTTGTAGCTACACGTTGTCCATTTTGAATGATACCTACGCCGCCCTGGTGCCCTTCGGGATAAAAATCGTGCGCCAGCATTACGTTTACACCCTGATATTCCAGGTATTCCTGGCTGTTAAGCTTCATACTGCTTGCGCTTTTAAGTTGTTGTGCCGATGCTGTTTTTAGCACACAAAAACTAAGTACCATAAAGCGGAGGAACTTTAATTTAGATGACATTGAATTAGGTTTTAATCAGCAATAAATTATACCGGGAAAGTATAATTTATGGAGTAGTAAATGTACGTTGCTGTTTAGGAAATAAGTAATCAATTTCCATCAAAACCTGATACCTTTTTAAAGATTAAACAAAAGATAGGTTATGGTTTGGATAAAATCCTACATTTTATGTTAACCTTTTTTACTGTTTGAACTTGTACTAAATGAAAAAAGGCATCTACACGTATTGTAAATGCCTTTTTCTTGATGTGGAGAATATCGGAGTCGAACCGATGACCTCTTGCATGCCATGCAAGCGCTCTAGCCAACTGAGCTAATCCCCCTTTTGCGGTTGCAAACTTAGAAAAAATAATATCGTTCGCAAACTTTCTTCTGCTGCTCAATCATAATAATTTATGGATAATATACTGATTTTAATACGGTAAAAACAGCATGCTTTAAAAAGTAAATGCAATCCTTTCTAAAATTCTTGTTGTAGAATGATGTTGAAAATTATCCCCGGTAACAACAAAAATCGGTTTGTTTTAAGCATAAATTTCTACACAAATCATCAGTATTTAGTTTCAAAACGAACAGTTGCCTATGAAAATCAACAGGATCAAAATTTGTATGGTAAGTAGCAGAGCCAATCATTCCAGATATGAAAACTGATACCCAAGCCCCGGCAATCGATGTAAAATTAGTTGCTATCCAACCTAAAGCATCACCAGAAATTAAATGTTGTGTAAAATGCCAAACCGTATTACGTATTATCAGCAACGTTAAATATACCAGGTTTGGCCTGGATTTATGCGATGATTGCCTTTATTCGTAGGCTAATTTTCCGTGTAAAATTACCGGTTTTGTAATATTGCTTCTTTTAGCGGTACTTTTATCCGGGAAATTTTTACCAGGACATGTACACGTTTATTTTAAAAAGCTATCGTATAATACTTACTATTTTCATTGTTGTTCTGTTAATTTCCTGCGGAAACAATAACCGTAACCAAAACCTGCCTGCAAACCCAACTGCCGTAAGTTATGGCGGGAATTACCAAAGCAGCCAAACGTTAACGGAGGATTTTGAGCAAGGCCACAAAGCAGCGTATGCAAACGGAAATATCACTTTCAAAACCGGGAATTGGGATTTGGAAGATGCACTCATCGGCAGCAGCGAAGCAGATTACAAAGCAGGAAAACAATCGGTCCGTATCAAAAACAATGGTAAAATCAGTATGCTTTTTAATATGGAAGGTGCCGCTTTGGTAACCGTTAAACACGCTGCTTACGGGCGCGATGCTGCTTCTTCCTGGGCTTTGTTTGTGGCTGTACATGGTAGTGAGGATTTTCAGCAAGTTGGTGCTACAATTATCAGTTCTGGGCACGTCTTGCAAACGGCTATTTTCAACATCAATAAATCCGGGAAGTTGAGGTTTGAAATACGAAAACTTTCGGGCGGTAAAAATCGCATTAACCTGGATGATTTTACTATTACCGGAACGCAGGATGTTAAAAGTGAAGCCGGAACTTCGGTAAGTACCGGCGATACAATTGCTTATTCAAAGCCGGTTTCCAAAGATTCTGTTGCAGGGAACGACAATGATAATTTGCTTTGCGGCAACCCAAGCAATGCCACTTCCAATTTAGCAAATTACAACAACTACCTCATCAACCAAAAATATTATACCGAAAGCTACAGTCGTGATAGGTGCGGCCCTAATTGGGTTTGCTGGCATTTAGGCGCAACAGATTTGGGAAGTACAAATCGCTTGAATGATTTTCGGCCAGACACACATTTGCCCAACTGTTGGTACGAAGCGCAGGATTACAGTTATAAAAGTTCTGGTTTTGATAAAGGCCACAATTGTCCATCCGGCGACAGGACCAATACTTCGGATGCCAATTCGGCTACGTTTTTAATGGATAATATTGTCCCGCAGGCACCGAAGAACAATCAGCGTACTTGGGAGCATTTGGAAAGTTTTTGCAGAAGTCAGGTGCAATCGGGCAACGAAGTTTATGTGATGATGGGCAGCTACGGCACTGGCGGTACGGGTTCTAAAGGTTACGCAGAAACAATTGACGAAGGCCGGATCAATGTGCCAGCGCATATTTGGAAAGTTGTTGTTATTTTGCCCAACGGAAACAACGACTTAAAAAGGATTAACAGCCATACAACGCTAATTGCTGTTGATACGCCGAACGATAACAGCATCAACCCAAATTGGATGAATTACATTTGCTCGGTGAGGGACATCGAAAAAAATACCGGCTATAATTTGCTTTCTAAACTGCGGAAAACTTTGCAGGATTCGATAGAAGTAAACAGTTACAGCGGCACACCAAAATCCAGAAAACCGTTTTATCCCTGATGCTTCTTTTATCGGCATAAATTCAACCTGGTAAAAGAAGCATCAGCAGAACCTTGAAAGCAATATTAAATTCAATACCATCAACAAGTGTTAAAACATATAATCTCAAACTGCGTATTTACTAAATTATTTTCCAAGCAAAACATGAACAAAATTATCCTTCACACTAAAATTATCCTGCTTTCTTTTTTGGTTTTATCGGTGATGAATGGATGCCAGCCAAAAAAGGTGAAGCATACCGAAATGGCTAAAATCTTTTTTAAAAAATATCAGAATAAAGTTTTTAAACAGTTGGATGATGACGAATTCTCGGCAATTTTTCAGCAGATGTTGATCGAAAAAAAATCGCTGATGACTAACCCTAAACTTATCGCTGCTTTTTACGAAAAGCAGGATTTTAAACCGGTTTTTGTAACGCAGCATTTGCCAAAAGACGAACTTCAGGAAGTTGAAACGTATTACCAGCGCGCCACGGAACACGGTTTAGACCCAAAACTTTTTCAAACGGAAGAAATAGATGGGTTAATCAAAAAAATCACCGATAAAAACAGTATCAAAACAAAGGATGAGGCTTATCAATCCATGGCCGAACTTGAAATAATGATGGCAAATTCTTTGATCAATTATAGCAATGCTTTGCAATTCGGTGTGGTTAGTCCGAAGAAGATTTATGCAAGATATTACATCGACACCAAACGGCCGGATAGTTTAGGCATGACGAAAGTTTTAGAAGTTAAAGAACTGAAAAACTTTTTGGACAGCATTCAGCCTAAAGATCCGCAATATTTGGCTTTACAAAAAGCATTGACGACGGGCGAAACTGCGCCGGGAATGACTAAAACAGAAACCGAACGCATTTTAAAAGTGAACCTGGAACGTTTACGTTGGAAAAACAAGCCGAAAGAAGACCGCTATGTTTTGGTAAATATTGCTGATTTTGGTTTGAATGTGATCGATCACGATACTTCAGTTTTGAAGATGAAGGTTTGCGTTGGCGAAGGAAGAAATAAATTAAACACCGAAAAACTAGAAGAATACAGCGAAGATGATAAAGTGCGAGACGTGCCTTTCAGTCGCGAAACGCCACAGCTAAACAGCGAAATCAACAGTGTGCAGGTTAACCCGGTTTGGAATATCCCGCAAAGTATTGCCTCAAATGAAATTATTGTGCAAGCTGCTGCAGACCGATATTATCTGTCTAACAAAAACATTGATGTGTACGAAAACGGCAAAAAAGTAGAAAACCCGGAAACCATTAACTGGTCTTCAGTATCAAAAAATAATTTAAAATACAGTTTTAAACAACAACCCGGCGGGAGCAATTCTTTGGGGAAAATTAAATTCTTGTTTCCCAATAAAAGCAGTGTTTACCTGCACGATACACCGGCACAAGCACCGTTTAAACAAAAAATGCGTGCGGTAAGCCACGGTTGCGTCAGGTTAGAAAAACCTTTGGAATTAGCGCACGTTTTATTTGGCGATGGCAAACAGTACGAGCAAATTCAACAGGATATGCAAGACTCAATACCAAAAGCCAGGACACTCTCTTTACCTCAAAAAGTACCTGTTTATATTACTTACGTTACTTGTTGGGCAGAAAACGGAAAGTTGGTTTACAGACATGATGTTTACGGTTTGGATATTGTGCTTTATACACACATCCAAAAAATGTTATCGTAAAAACAGTATTTGCTAAAGCATAGCCTGCAAAGGTTCTGGTTGTAGGTTTGCATTCGGAAACAGAAAATCCGCAACCAAATTTTGGTCTAAGTATTTGGAAGAATAGCGGCTGTCCGAACCGTTGATAAACAATACTGTTTTATCTTTAATCAGGTTGATAATAGAAGCAGTTAGTTCCGGTGCAACTGCCGGGCAGCCAAAACTTCTGCCTAAACGGCCCATGCTATTGATGGCTTGCTGGCCAACATAATCAGCACCGTGGATTACAATATCACGCTGGCGGGCGTTAGAATTGAAATCGGCGTCCATTCCATCCAAACGTAAAGAACGGCCATGTTTGCCGGTATAAATTTCGCCGGTTAAATAAAAACCTAAGCTGCTTTGGTGCGAACTGTCAATATTAGAAAACTGGTTTGCTACATCATCGCCGCTGCCTTGTCCGTGCGCTACCCAAGTATTCATCAACAAAGTTGCATTATGCAAATCGATGATCCACATCCGTTTGGCATGGCTTGGGATATTAAAATCGACAATGGTAATTATAGATTTATCATCGCCAATGTTGTTAATTTTTTTGAGGTTATAATAACCGGTTACCGCTTTGCAAAACACATCGGCGTTTAAACCGGAAGCATATAAATTAGCAGTTTGATAGATGTTGGTTAGATAGGAAGCATATAAAATTTCTGAGGGCGAAAAAGCTTTTTTATCAGTAACGGTAATCGTTTTATCAGGTTGAAAGTTTAATAAAGATTTAGGGTTCGAACCTAAAATAGTAACAGAAAGTGCAGCGGATAGTAAAACTGATTTTTTGAAAAAATTTCTATTCATGTAGTTTCTAGTTTTCTTTGATGGTCGGTAAAGAAATTAAATATACGTAAAAGCAAACGTTAAGGTTTATCAAAACAGCCTTTTGTAGTAAAAATACTTCAGTTGTAGTTATTTCTTTACAAAAACTGTATAATTTAAGGTACGTAAAGCCGTGATATTTATTGCGGGCGATTATTAAAAACATTCGTTTGCTAAAAACCTGCGCGCTAAATTGTTGTTATCATGCTACCAATAGTATAAATCTTTAAATTAATTATTACAATTATGGCTGCGAAAGAAAAATCAAAATCCGAAGACGCAAAAACGTTAAAAGACCCGAAAGCTTCTAAAGAAGAAAAAAGCAAAGCTGGAAAAGACATGGCCAGCGGCAAAAAGAAAAAGTAATCTTAACAGGTTAATTTAATTAAGCCCCTCATTTGCAGGGGCTTCTTTTTTGAATACTGTTTTTATCGACCTAAAACTTATAAGCTGATTAATCCTTACCTTAAACAAAAAATAATTATGGGATTTGACCAATATCACGAACCGGCACAAGAGCTGCCCGAAAAAACAAGGACGTTTGCCAGGATGATCGCTTCTTTATCCGAAGAAGCCGAAGCCATTAACTGGTACGAGCAACGCATTGCTGTTGAAAAAGACGAAGATGCAAAAGCTATTATGCAAAACGCACAAAAAGAAGAATTTAAACATTTTGGGATGGATTTGGAATTTTTACTTCGACAAAAACCAGTTTGGCGAAAAACCATCAAAGCAATTTTGTTCCAGATAGGAGATATTGTAGAATTGGGGGAAAAAGGGGAAGACGCTGCTGATTAAATTTCTAACTGACTTCAATTCAAACAATTAGCGCATGAGCAATAATGATATCATGAAAAAGCTTCGGGTAGCTTTGGCATTTACAGATGATGATATTATAAAAGTTTTGGAACTGGCTAACTTCAGGATCACCAAAACAGAGATTGGGGCGATTTTCCGCAAAGAAGACCACCCCAATTTTAAACCCTGCGGCGACCAGATATTACGTAACTTTTTAAACGGTTTGATTATCTACAAACGCGGCCCGAAAGTTTAGGCAAATGCTTCTTTTATCAGCTTAAAAATAAGGTTGTTTTGTTTTAGTCTACTTTTGCCGACCAAATTTTTTATTTAAAGCATTGATCATCGTTTTTGCTTTGACAAGCGTAAACAACACCACTAATGACAGAAAAATCAAACCACCGATTACTAACCAGGTACGATATTCTGTAGGCAATATAGGCAGGTGTGTGCCTGGTAAGTCAACATAAACTACTTGCCTTACTAAGCCGGATTCACCCTTGTATGGGTCATTATCTTCTAAAGCTACTGTTGAGGTTAATTTTGCCGGGAGGTTTTTACTTTCGTCCCGGATGTAACCGATAATGTTTTTTATGTCCTGGTCGCTCAAACCCGGGTGATCGGTCATTACCGTTTGGTTGTATTTATTAAACAGCCTAATAGCTGAAGTATCTCCGCTTTTGATAACCGCTTGAGAGGAATGAACAAATTTAATGATCCAAGCTTCGGTATGCCTATAAAATACGTTAACTAAGGCAGGCCCTACGATTTGTGTTTGGATGGCATGGCAAGAGGTGCAATTTTTCTGGAAAAGTATTTTTCCCGATGAAATATCCGGATCAGCAGCATTGGCACCGGGGGAAAGTGACAGTAGGGTAACTACGCTCCATATAATCTTTTTCATCTCGGTGTTGTTTAGTTGTTTTGAGGGATTGCTTTTAACCGGCTTACATCCTTTATTAGCCTTGCTATTTCATCGCTATCCGTTCCGTCATAGTAGCCGCGTATGTGGTTTTCGCGGTCGATAAGTACGATTTTATCACTATGAATAAAATCGCTGGCTCCGCCGCCACCATCGGTAGCTGTAATAAACAAGCCGGTACGGGCAAATTGGTAAAGGTCAGCTTTGCTTCCTGTGCCCAATTGCCACTGCTGTAAGTTAATGTTTTTCTTTTGCGCATAGCTTTTAAGCTTTGCAGGCGTATCGTGATAAGGATCTACAGTGAGCGATAGCATGCGCACTTGTTCATCTTTTGCAAAAAAATGTTGAACGAGTTGCATGCCGGCCATCATTTTAGGGCAAATGGTTGGGCAGGAGGTAAAGAAATAATTAACCACCCACACCTTTCCTCTTACAAAAT
>CAZZVO010000181.1:2539-8494 GCA_964657505.1 uncultured Mucilaginibacter sp. | reverse complement strand
CATCAAAAGCCGGTTTTTAACCGGCTTTTTTGTTGTTTTAATTTTCGGTGGTTTGGAGGAGCGACGGTTTGATAGTTTTCGTTAGACACTTCAACATCCACCTAAATCATATTTACATACTTCTTTTAGCATACGTAAAATTACGTAATCCACATCGTGCTGCTACGGAATTTGCTATCCAAGTTAAAACCGATACTTCTTTTACCACCTGATTTTTAGCTGTTTATCAATTTAAGTCGAAATACAGTTTGCGTTATAATTAATGAGGCTTGATAAATTATCAAAGCTTTTACATTAGATTTATCTAAAATTTAAACTCCTAAAAATCATGGAAACAGAAAAAAAATCAAATGAAGGATTAGAGCAAAAACCAGAAATCATCGTTCGACCTGATGAAATTAAGCATGTTGGCGGCCCGATAGAATTAGAAAAAGCCAGAAAATGGAACCAGAACTATCGAAGAATGAATACCAAAGACACAACTTCCCATTTATTTGGAAGGGAAGTATTTGAAAAAATCCTTCGCCAAAAAGATTGCCAGGGCATCAGGATACACTACTGCATTGATGATATGGGCAAGAAACAACTGGTATTATCGGGTGTAGATCACAACGGAAACGACCAGTTGCCACATCAAAAACAAGCTTTTGAAGCACATGCTTTACAAGCAGCAAATGATGATCAAGGTAATGATAATCAATTATACGACCAGTCCTGGCCTTGCCCCGGAACAAGAGGCTGCCCAACTAACGATTTAGTAAACAATTAAACCAGCACAGTAAACCATATAACGAAATGCTGATATTGAATTATTTAAGTTTTGCATCAGGTTTACTGCCACCAATTGCGGCAATCATCAATTTAAAAAATCTAAACCAAACTTTAAAGCTGATTGCCGCATTCCTAACCGTTACTTTTTTGATTGATTTTTTGGAATGGATTTATTATCTCGGCTACATTCCAATAAAAAATAACTACCCGTTTTTATACTTATCCATCATCTCCAGTTTTATATTTTACAGTTGGATTTATTTTAAATCGTTCTATAATTTTTACTTACAAAGGCTTACACTTTTTATAGGATTGTTAGGGATACTCATTTGCATTTTTTTCATCATTAAAAACAACATTTGGTATTACCCAACCTGGGCAAATACAGCATTGAGTTTTTTCATGATTACAATCTGCTTATTGTACTTCAGCCAACTATTCACCCGGCAAGAATTTCTCCATATTGAAGAACAACCTTTATTTTGGTTTAATTCTGCCGTTCTTATTTATTCGTCTTTTAACATCTTCCTTTACATGCTTTTTACCATGCCTAATTTTTCTGATGATTTGTATGCCATTCATTTAGTTACTAACGTAATTCATAACCTATTTTTTACCATCGGATTATCTTGCAAACCCAGGAAAGTAATTTAACAACCGTACTCATTATCGGAACGCTGGTAGTTGTTTTACTCATCACTTTTCTATTCTTGTTTGTGATCATTTATCAGCGAAGAATGATCAGGAACCAGGAAGAAAAAAGGAATTTACAGATCGATAAACAGAACGATTTGCTGCGCGCCATTTTAGAAACACAGGAAAGCGAACGACACCGGTTGGCTGAAGATTTACACGACAGTGTTGGCCAGGTTTTATCTGCAGTGAAATTGAATTTACATCGTTTGGATAAAACCTGCGCAAGCGACGGCGAGTCGTTACCTCTGTTAACCAACACCAGGAAATTAATCGACGAGTGTATCCAGGAGATCCGCAGCATTATCCAAAATGTAAAACCGCCATTATTAACTGATTTTGGTTTGGCCGAAGCTTTAAACGACCTTTCTATGAAAATAGAACGGACTACCGGAATCAGTGTAAGTTTTCATAATGATATAGCTCAGCGAAGGTTCGGTGCCGAAGTTGAAGTTACACTTTATCGGATTGTGCAAGAATTGATTGGCAATACCATCAAACATGCCAACGCAAACCTCATTCAAATCAAGCTTTTTGTTACAGATCAATTCCTGCATCTATCTTTTAAAGATAACGGCAATGGCTTTGATGCTTCAGGAACTAAAAATGGTTCCGGGCTGAAAAACATGCAAAGTCGTACGGATTTTATCAAAGGAACTATTATGATTGAAGGAAAGCCGGGACACGGAATGGAAGCAGAAGTAAAAGTTCCTGTAGTTTAATTTGATAATCAAAGGTTAATAACTAACTTTAGTTTTAATCCGATAAAAGAAGCACCATCATGCCCGTAATCAATCTGGCCATTGCTGATGACCATAAAATTTTTAGGGAAGGTTTAAAAGCAACCCTCGAAGATTATACCGACCTTAACATCATGTTCGAAGCTGGTAACGGCATAGAGTTAGTAAAGCAATTGGCTTCTAAAAGCCCGGATGTGGTTTTGATGGATATTAAAATGCCCGAAATGGACGGCATGCAAGCTACAACTTATATCCACGAAAATTTTAACCAGGTTAAAGTACTCGCGTTATCCATGTACAATGAGGACAAATACATTTTGGATATGATGAAGGCTGGTGCTTGTGGTTACTTGTTAAAAAATGCAGAGCCAAAAGAAATTGTGGATGCGATCATGACCGTTTATAAAAAAGGTTATTATTTTAACGAGCACTTATCCATTACGCTGGTGAAGCAGTTGATGGAAAAAAGCATCGTCCACACCAAAGGCAAAGAAGATACCGAACTGAACGAACGCGAAATAGAAGTTTTAAAGCTGATTTGCCAGGAAAAAATGAACGTTGAAATCGCCGATAAGCTTTTTCTAAGCGTGCGTACTGTAGAAGGTTATCGTACCAAATTGTTCGAAAAAACGGGTTCAAAAAATATTGTTGGCTTAGTAATTTACGCCATTAAAAAAGGTATCATTGATGTTTGAAGCACCAGTTTTGAGCCGATAAAAGAAGTATTAAAAGCAAAAAGCCGGATTTCTATTCCGGCTTCTTTTATGTTCAATACTGTTTTTATCACACCTTTTTTAGTACCGAAACACCCAAAGGCGGCAACGTTAAAGCAACAGATTGATTTTTATAATTCCAGGAAATGTTTTCGGTTTCTAATGCATTTGGATTGATACTTCCGCTTCCCCAAAAATGTAAATCATCAGAATTAAAAATCTCTTTCCAAGTCCCAGGATTTGGTACGCCAACCCGGAAAGCCGTACGAACAACAGGTGTAAAATTAAGCACAACTACCAATTCATCTTTCGGGTCGTTTCCTTTCCGTGCATAAATCAACACAGAATCTGTTGCATTATTTTCATCAATCCACTCAAAACCTTCTCCTGTAAAAGCTTTTTCATATAAAGCCGGCTCTGTTTTGTACAGATGGTTTAAGGCTTTGATCAAATCCTGCATGCCTTTATGTGGCCGGTGTTCCAGCAAATGCCAGTCTAAAGACTTACCGAATTCCCACTCTTCGCTTTGTGCGAACTCATCGCCCATAAACAATAATTTTGTTCCCGGATGCGTAAACATGTAGCTGTACAAAGTGCGCAGGTTGGCATAACGCTGCCACTCGTCGCCAGGCATTTTATTGATCATGGAATGCTTGCCGTAAACCACTTCATCGTGCGACAGCGGCAGCATAAAGTTTTCGGTAAAAGCATACAACAGGCTAAAAGTTATTTTCTGATGGTGATATTTCCTGTTGATCGGGTCTTCCTGAAAAAACTCGATTGTGTCGTGCATCCAGCCCATCATCCACTTCATCCCAAAACCCAAACCACCCATAAAAGTAGGTTTGCTTACACCGCCAAAAGAAGTAGATTCTTCGGCAATAGTTTGAACATCCGGGTAATGACTGTAGACAGCTTCGTTAAACTCTTTTAAAAATTGAATGGCTTCCAGGTTTTCGTTTCCGCCGTAAATGTTTGGTTCCCACTCTCCTGCTTTGCGCGAATAATCCAAGTACAACATCGAAGCTACGGCATCTACGCGCAAACCATCGATATGGTAACGGTCCAGCCAAAACAAAGCATTGCTGATTAGGAATGATTTTACCTCGTTTCTTCCGTAGTTAAAAATGTACGATTTCCAGTCGGGATGAAAGCCTTTTTCGGGGTTTTCGTGCTCGTACAAACTGGTGCCATCAAAACGGAAAAGGCCGTGTGCATCTCCCGGAAAATGGGATGGCACCCAATCCATGATTACGCCGATTCCTGCTTCGTGAAATTGATCAACCAGAAACATTAAGTCTTGCGGAGAACCGTAACGCGTACTGGCCGCAAAGTAGCCGGTAAGCTGATAACCCCAGCTTGGATAGTAAGGATGTTCGGCCAGTGGCATAAATTCAACGTGCGTAAAACCCATGTCTTTTACGTACTTCACCATCACATCAGCCATTTGCCGGTAACCGAGAAACTGTTCCGGACTTTCGGGACTACGCGCCCAGGACCCAAAATGTACCTCATAAACAGAGTATGGGCTGGTTAAAGCGTTGTGTTTCAACCGGCTTTTCATCCAATCCTGGTCTTTCCAATCAAAATAAGTATGGGTTACGATAGAAGCTGTACGCGGCGGTTCTTCCCAACGCAAAGCAAAGGGATCACCTTTTTCTAATTCTTCCCCATAAAAAGAGCGTATTAAATATTTATAGGTTTCACCATGGCCAACATTTGGGACGAAACCTTCCCAGATACCAGAACCATCCCAACGGACGAACAACTGATGACTGTGTTTATTCCAACCGTTAAAATTGCCCGTCACAAAAACCGCTTGCGCGTTTGGTGCCCAAACGGCAAAATAAGTACCGGTTACGCCTTTGTGTTCTAACGTGTGCGAACCGAACCGTTCGTACAACTTATAATGTTTGCCGCCTTTAAATAAACCAATATCGTAGTCTGAAAAAAGGCTGTAAACTTCAACAGGGTTAAGTTGGATATTTTCGTTTTTTTCTATTTTATAAATATCTGCTTCAACCTCAGCCTGCTTTTCCTCTGCCAAAACAGCTTTACTTTTTTTAATTACTGGCGATGCTGTTTTTACCCCTATTTTTTTAGGTGCGGGCACTTTTTTTTCTTTGGGCGAAGCATCTTGATTTGGTGTTTCATCCTTTGCAGAAACTATTTTTTTGGCCATGAGGTTTTAGGTTTGGTGGTAGTTGTAAATGTATGAAACAAATTAAAAATGCTTTTAGTTTGTTCCGAAAATTCAGCTTAAAAGGCCGGATAATAACAATAAAGTTGCATGTAATATTTACAATAATACATTACTTTTGTACGTAATAATACAATCAAAATGTAGTTAAGATACTAATATGCCAAAAGAAGTATCTCATTATTGTTGATTTTAATAACTTCCAACAAAAATATTTAGTCATTTGATTAGTTCTTTTTTTAATTCGTTGCGTAAAAAGAGCATTGCCCAAAAATTTTATTTAAAAAAATCCTGATTGACCCCACATGTTTAAACTAAAACTTGCTATTAGTTTAATTGCTGTAATGGCAATATCCGCAGCCCTTCACGCACAAAACCAAACTGATACTTTAACGCTTAAATTTCAGGAAGCAGAAAAAAGGTTTCTGATCAATAATTACAGCCTTATTGCGCAAAAATATAACGTTGATGCTACGAAAGCTTTGATCCAACAAGCTAAGCTTTGGGACAACCCAGAGTTAGGCACCGATCAAAATTTATATTCGAGAGGTGTCGGGTTTTTTAACCATTCGAATGGTAACGGTCAGGTTTATGCCCAAATTAGCCAGTTGTTTAGAACAGCCGGCAAAAGAGGCAAACAAATACGCCTGGCGCAGGATGATGTAAACATACAACAAGCACAATTTAATGATTTGCTGCGCAACTTGCATTACAACATGTTGCTTGATTTTGCACAACTGAATAATTTGATCCAGCAAAACCAGATATTTCAAACCGAAATTGCCTCTTCCAATAACTTAGTTAAAGCAATTACCACTGCTTATGGTGTTGGGAATTC
>CAZZVO010000181.1:0-2439 GCA_964657505.1 uncultured Mucilaginibacter sp. | reverse complement strand
GCCGGACATAATTTATCTTATCAAAAATCTTTGGCTATCCCGGATTTAACAATTGGGATAGATTATGACCGCGCCAGTAATTACGTGCCTAATTATTATGGTCTGGCTATTAGCTTGCCGCTGCCGTTTATCAACCGCAACCAGGGAAATATTAAATCTGCCAAATTCAATATTCAAAACCAGGAATTTGTATTGAAAAACAGTGACCTGCAAGTGAAGAACGATGTGATAACCGCCATAGAACAATATAATTTAAGCTTGCAGTTGCTTTCTAAAAACAACGTGGCTTTTTACAGCAGTTATGATACTTTGTTTGGCAATATTGTAAAAGCCTACCGGGCAAGGCAATTGGGCTTGGTTGAATTTATTGACTTTTTTGAATCGTATAAAGACACGAAAGTAAAAGTATTGCAGCAGCAGTATAACCTGCAGAAAGCCATTGCCGACCTTAACTTTAACGTTGGTTCTACCGTAATTAATCCTTAAAATATAATCCCTCCATAAAAAATGAAAAGAGAATTAATAATTAGTTTCTCCTTATTGGTTTTTTTAGCGTCGTGCAAGCAAAAAAAAGAAGAAGTAGCTGAAAAGAAAAGCATTTGCATTACAGATTCTTTAGCTAAAATCATCAACATCGATACGGTTAAAACCACCAGTATGCAGGATGAACTGAGCTTATCCGGAGAAGTTTCTTTTGATGATAACCATGTTGTAAAGGTATTCCCATTTTCCAGTGGCCAGGTTACTGATGTAAAAGTTTCTTTGGGCGATAGGGTAAGCAAAGGCCAGGTGCTAGCTATCATGCGGAGTGCGGATGTGGCAGGAAACTATTCAGACCTATCGGCTACAAAATCTGATCTTTCTATTGCCAAACGTCAATTAGACCAAACAGAATACCTGTATAAAAACGGTATTTCTAGCGAAAGGGATTATACTGAAGCTAAAGAAAACTTTAATAAAGCACAATCAGCCAACCGTAAAATTCAAGACCAGTTAAGTATAAACGGCCGCGGCAATACCAGTGCAAGCGGACAATATGTGATCAAAGCACCAGAAAGCGGTTACATTGTAGAAAAAGGTGTTACCTCCGGCAGCTTTATCCGTTCTGATAACGCAGCAAGCATGTTCACCATTTCTGATATGAAAGACGTTTGGATTTGGGCGAACGTTTTTGAAAGCGACATTTCTAAAGTAAAAACAGGTTATGTAGCCAAAGTAAGTACGCTTGCTTATCCAGGAAAAGTTTTTCAGGGCAAAGTGAACGAGATAAGTTCTGTTTTAGACCCGGACAATAAGGTAATGAAAGTGAAAATTACGTTGCCGAATCCCAATATGCTGCTTAAACCAGAGATGTTTACTTCTGTTGTGATTTTAAATAATGAACCAACCCAATCAGTTACGGTGCCTGCTTCTTCCATTATTTTTAACGATAGTAAAAACTTTGTGGTTGTTTACCAAAGCAAATGCAATTTACAGGTACGCGAAGTAAATGTGATCAAAACCGTTGACAATGTGAGTTACATTTCCTCCGGCTTAAAAGCTGGCGAAATGCTGATCTCCAAAAATCAATTGTTGTTATATGATGCCCTAACGGAAGAATAGGCATCGTTACTCAATTAAAGCAATTACCAATTTTCGTTGAACTAAATGATCAGCGATATAACGATTTTAATTACCTGAAAAATAATGAACAGTTTCATTAAAAATATCATATACTTTTCGTTGAGGCACCGTGTTTTCGTGTTCTTTCTAACTGGTGTACTCGCTGTTTTGGGTGTATGGAGTTATTTAAATACCTCCATTGAAACTTTTCCGGATGTAACCAATACCCAGATCATCATCATTGCGCAATGGCAGGGCCACAGCGCGGAAGAAGTGGAAAGGATGATCACTATTCCCATGGAAACGGTGTTAAATTCAGTCCAGAAAAAGTCAAACCTGCGTACCACTTCTTCGTTTGGCTTGTCTTACGTCCGCATTATTTTTGATGACGACGTGGATGATGCTTTTGCACGCCAGCAGGTTTTAAGCCGTTTGTTAAATGCCGATTTACCTGATGGCGTAAAACCAGAAGTTGAACCTCCTTACGGCCCAACTGGTGAAATTTATCGTTACACCCTCCGCAGTAAAATCAGAAGCATTCATGAACTCACCGAAATACAGGATTGGGTGCTCGACCGCCAGTTTAAAGCCATACCGGGTGTTGCCGATGTAAACAGTTTTGGTGGGGAAGAAAAAGATTACGAAGTAAGCGTTAATCCTGCCCTACTGCAAAAATACGGCTTAACCTCTTTGGATGTTTATACTGCCATCAACAGAAGTAACATTAATGTGGGTGGCGATGTGATCGAGAAAAACAATCAAGCCTATGTCGTGCGCGGAATCGGTGTGATCAACAACATCAGCGAGATACAAAATATCATCATCAAGAACGTTAAA
>CAZZVO010000180.1:0-8508 GCA_964657505.1 uncultured Mucilaginibacter sp. | reverse complement strand
CATTGTTTAATCCTTTTCGCTGATCGAGATGCTGTTTGCGATAAATATCATCCGTAAAATAAACGTAGTTCATCATGCCCGAACGGTGCGTTAACAACAGCCGTATTGTGATGCCATCGTACGGAAAAGCAGGGAAAAACTCTTTTACGTTTTGATCGAGTTTCAATTTTCCCCGTTCCATCAGCATTAAAATGGCCGTAGAAGTGAGCGTTTTAGAAACAGAAGCCAGTTCAAACTGAGAGTTCAATCTCAAACTGTCGCGCTTTAAATAATTCGCCCAGCCTAAAGCGTTTTCGTACAATATTTTACCTTTTTTGGCTACCAAAACATTGCCGTTAAAACCGCTTCTTTTATGCAGGTTTTGCATAAAAGCATCTATCTTTTTATCGTTGTTTTTTGGGTTGAATTTTAAGAGTGATGTGGTATCGAAAGGTACTTCGGAAGCCGTTTCCTGCACTGTTTTTTGATGTTTTGAACATGCGGAAAGCAAAAATAAACTTACTGCAAAGGGTAAAAGGTAGTTCTGTAATCTCATTAACCTATAAAATCTGTCGCTTTTAACGTAGGCGAAAGTAAGATATTATCTTACGAAACCGGGCTGAAAAGTTTCAATAATCTGATGCTTTTTTTACCGGGTAGAAAATGACCTGTTAAAAAAAGCATTGCTTATATTTGATTTAAAAGAAATAAACCATGCTTAAAAAAGGAGAACACATTGAAGGCATGCCGGATGAATTAAAGGTTTTATTAGACCAGAACCCGGAAGCGAACTTTTTATTTGAAAGCTTGTCTAAATCCTACAAACAAGGTTATTGCGATTAGATCGGATCGGCCAAACAAGCCGAAACAAGAATAGCCAGGGCTGAAAAAGCATTAATTATGCTGAACAATAAACAGAAAACTTTAAAAACTTGAAATCAAAAGGATCAGACAAGTTAATACTTCTTTTATCGCCCAAACTTTCCCCTGCTAAAAACAGCATTGTAATTTTATTGATTTATTAATTGGATGCTTTTGGATTTAGCCTAAATTTGGCTGCAATTATTAAATCAGGATGAGTTTTAGAACCGAATACGATACCATGGGCGCGGTGCAAGTGCCAGCCGATAAATATTGGGGCGCACAAACAGAGCGTTCGCGTAATAATTTTAAAATTGGACCGGCCGCAAGTATGCCGGTAGAAATTATCGAAGCTTTTGCTTTCCTGAAAAAAGCAGCCGCTTTTACCAACACAGATCTGGGCGTTTTAACTGCCGAAAAACGAGATTTAATTGCACAAGTTTGCGATGAAATTTTGGAAGGAAAACTGGCCGATGAATTTCCGCTGGTGATTTGGCAAACGGGTTCGGGTACACAATCGAACATGAACGTGAATGAAGTTGTGGCTAACCGTGCGCATGTTTTGCAGGGAAATATTTTGGGCGAAGGGAAAACTTTTATCCACCCGAATGATGATGTGAATAAATCGCAATCATCAAACGATACTTACCCAACGGCCATGCACATTGCGGCTTACAAAGTAGTTATAGAAACTACTATTCCGGGTGTAGAAAAACTGCGCAACACACTTCAGGCAAAAGTAGAAGAGTTTAAAAGCGTGGTTAAAATTGGCCGTACGCATTTAATGGATGCAACGCCTTTAACTTTAGGTCAGGAATTTTCGGGTTATGTTTCGCAGTTAACGCATGGTTTAAAAGCTTTAAGAAACACGTTAGACCATCTTTCTGAACTTGCTTTAGGCGGAACTGCAGTTGGAACCGGCATCAACACACCAAAAGGTTATGATGTAAAAGTGGCTGAGTATATTGCCAAATTCACCAATCTTCCTTTTATCACTGCCGAAAATAAGTTTGAAGCTTTAGCTGCGCATGATGCCATTGTAGAAACACACGGTGCGCTAAAACAAATTGCAGTTTCTTTGATGAAAATTGCGAATGATATTCGGATGCTGGCTTCTGGTCCGCGTTCTGGCATTGGCGAAATCCATATTCCGGATAATGAACCAGGTTCTTCCATTATGCCGGGAAAAGTTAATCCAACCCAAAACGAAGCGGTAACCATGGTTGCGGCACAAGTGATGGGGAATGATGTTACGATTTCTATCGGCGGCTCTAACGGACATTATGAATTGAACGTTTTTAAACCGGTTATGGCTGCAGCTTTCCTGCAATCGGCACGCTTAATTGGTGATGCCTGTGTTTCTTTTACCGATCATTGTGCTGTTGGTATCACCCCAAATTATGATGGCATCAAAAAGCATTTAGAAAATTCGCTGATGCTGGTTACGGCTTTAAACCCGCATATTGGTTACGAAAATGCCGCTAAAATTGCAAAAACGGCTTTGAAAGAAAACCAGTCGCTCCGCGAAGCAGCCATTGGTTTGGGCTTTTTAACGAATGAGCAGTTTGACGAGTGGGTTAAACCGGAAGATATGATTGGCGGATTGAAGTAAAACAGCCTCACTGGCCTCACCCTAAATCCCTCTCCACAAGAGAGGGACTTTACCTTTCTAAATGCATAAAAAAACGTACTTCTTTTACCTATCATTTCTTGTCGTGCTGCTTGCTTCCTGCCAGTTTAATCAGGCTGTGCAGCGTCCGGGCGTAATTTTTTTGCAGGGAAAATGGAAGCAGGATTCTGTGCGTTTACAGCGTAAATTGTTAAATTATACTTTGTACCAGTTCCGGTTTAGCTGCGATTCTGTTTTTATCACCACAGATAATTACAGCAAGGTAAATTACGGCGCCGACACCTGCATGAACCAAAGCAAATGGAAAGAATATGTGCGCGGTAAATATGAACTGCACCACGACACTTTACGCGTTCGCGGCTTGTACTGCAACCCGGATTTCAGTTTGAAAAACACAGGCTGTTTCCATATCGGCGTGTATGAAGAGTTGTTTAAGCTGAAGAAAGAAAATGATACGTTGCTGCATGTCATCAGTTTTTCAAGCACTGTTCCGTTTGATATCCACCTCACTCAAAAAATTATTTGTAAACCAAAACCTTTATAATTATGAAAGCGAAAAAATTGGGCATGCTTCTTTTAGGCATACTTTTTATGTACCTGCCTTTGCAAAGCATGGCTTGGGGAATGCTCGGCCATCGTGTAGTTGGGCAAATTGCTGATAGTTATCTCACCAAAACGGCCCGCAAAAATATCCAGTTGATTTTGGGTGATGAATCTATTGCTATGGCCAGCACCTGGGCAGATTTCATCAAATCCGATCCATCTTACAGCTACTTATCGCCCTGGCATTATATTGATTTCGATAAGCCTTATGCTTACCCCGAAATGCAGACTTTTTTAAAGCAAGATACGGCTGTTGATGCTTACACTAAACTTAACCTCATCATTACTCAGCTTAAAAATAAAAACCTGGAGCAGGATAAAAAACAAATGTACCTGCGTTTGCTCATCCATATTGTTGGCGATGTGCACCAGCCGATGCACACCGCGCATACGGCCGATAAAGGCGGGAACGATGTAAAATTGTTCTGGTTTAACAAACCCACCAACATGCACGCGCTTTGGGATTCGAACATGATCGATGATGAACAGTTGAGTTATACCGAGTATGCCGCTTGGATTAATCACAGTACAAAAGCAGAACGCAGCACTTTGCAACACGACGATATCAGCAAATGGCTGTACGAATCGAGCCAGATTTCAGAAAAACTTTATGCTGAAATTAAACCTGATGCGCATTTAAGTTTCCGCTACACGTTCGATCATATTGCCATTGCCAACCAGCAATTGCTAAAAGGCGGCATCCGATTAGCGGGGATTTTGAATGAATTGTTTGGGTAGATTTAGAAGAGTGGTGAGCGGAGAAAGTAGATATAGCAATTTACATATCTTTCTTCTTCTATCTCCGCTCTTTAATTTTTTTAGTCCGTTCCCCGCTCTTTCATCTTCACTCTCCTCCTCATGAAAATACTAATGGTTTGCCTCGGTAACATTTGCCGTTCGCCGCTGGCGGAAGGCATCATGAAACAGCAGGTAAAAGAAGCAGGATTGGATTGGGAAATCGATTCGGCCGGAACCGGAAACTGGCACATTGGCAAGCCGCCCGACAGGCGTTCTATCCGCGAAGCAAAAACCTGCGGTGTAGATATTAGTCAGCAAGTTTGTCGCCAGTTTAAGGTGCAGGATTTTGATGATTTCGATTTGATTTTGGTGATGGACAGAAACAATCTATCCGATGTTTTAGCCCTTACCCAAAACCAGCACCACCGCGAAAAAATAAAGCTCCTTTTAAACAATAAAGAAGTGCCCGACCCGTATTTTAACGATGATCATTTTGCGCCCGTTTTTAATTTGATTGAGGGTGGCTGTAAGGATATAATTAAAGCGTATAGTTAAATTAAATTTTTCAGCATGAAAGTTTTAATCTCTCTTTTAAGCTTTCTAAACGGAGCTTACATGCTTTCCGATGGCATTTTTGTAATGCTAAAAGGAAAATACATCGGTCCGGATAAACCAGGGCCTTGGGCTAATCTTTTTTACAACTTCCATATTGATGTTTTTAAATTAGGCCCGCTTTTTATTGTATTTGGCATCGGCTGGCTGCTATTTTTAATTCTGCTGTTAACAAAACAAAGCCGTGCTTATCTTCCCGGTGTTATCATTTCTGTATTAACACTTTGGTATTTGCCCGTAGGAACTATTTTTTCTCTAATCGTTTTAATTGTGCTGATGAATCAAAAACGAAAATTGCAGTTGTAATAAAAGATAAAAGGGTATTCTGTTTTTCATGCTTCTTTTATCGGTAAAAAGTCAATGTCAACTTTTTTTATTCATCTAATTAAGTTAATTTAGATTATGATTAGAGAAATTGTAGAATCCGCAGAAAACACCTACCTAATTAATTTCCCTCAAGAATTAGTAGGTAAAAAGGTGGAAGTAATTGCTTTTGAGATTGAAGAGGAAAAGCCAAACCCGCTACCACCTTTAGATGCAACCCGAGAAAGCAGATTGCAAGATATTAGAGAAAGGTATTCAAAACTGCCTCGCACTTCTCACGAAAATTATAAGTTTGATCGTGATGAAGCGAACAATTATGAATAAATACTTCATTGATTCTAATATTTTAATTTACCTGTCTGATATTGATGAACTTAAAAAAGAAGTAGCCGAAAGTATAATTCTCGCCAATCCTTATATTAATTCGCAAGTATTAGTAGACGTTATGATTTCCAACTATTTTATACGCTAATTGTGGCTGATGCTTTACGTTCAGGTTGCACTATTCTTTATTCTGAAGATATGCAGCACAATATGTTGATAGAAAACCAGTTAGCCATTATCAACCCATTCTTGTAATTAATCAAATAAATCTTTTTTAGTCATTCTAAAAAAGGCAACTTCAGCATCAAATCGATTTATATTTTCTTGCCTTTGTAATCCTGCTTTTTCTAAAACTTGCTGCGAACCAATGTTTTCCAACGCAGTTACAGCAACAATTTCTTCTGTAGTTGTTTTGTCAAAAGCATAACGGATTAAAGCTTTCGCCATAGCGGTTGCAATACCTTTTCCCCAATATTTTTTGTGCAGACTGTAACCAATTTCTACTGATTCACTTCCATCAAAATATCTTAGCAGGCACATCCCGATATAGTCGCCGTCTGCTGCATTAAAAATTCCCCATCTTCCTAATGTTTCACCTGCGGCATAATCCTGCAAAGCAGTTTTAAAAATCTGTTTATTTTCTTCTTTTGTGCGTTTTGGCAGATACAGGGCAACTTCGGCATCAGCTAAAAGGTCAACATAAATACCTTCTTCTTCGGGCAAAAACTGACGGATAGTGAATCTGGAATTTTGGGCGATAACGGTTTCCATAATCACCAAAACTATAAATATTAGGCCAACTAACTATACCTTCGAAACGATTGCACAATTTGCCCTAAGCCATTTTTTTTACCTTTGCGGCATGGCATCCAACAAAATAGCTGTACCGAAAGGAACCCGCGATTTCTCTCCCGCCGAAATGGCCAAACGCAATTACATTTTTGATACGATAAAAACAGTATTCCGCAAATACGGTTACCAGGAAATCCAAACGCCTTCCATGGAAAACCTCGAAACTTTGACCGGGAAATATGGCGAGGAAGGTGATAAGTTGATTTTTAAGATTTTGAATAGTGGAGAACACACAAGTTTGAAAAAATTAAGCAACTTTTTCGATAGAACTAAAGAATATGCGGATGAACTTGGTGATGGCGATTATAGTAAAATTATAGACATAATTGAAGCAAAGGAAGATTTCACCGGACAGGAATATTTAGATTTAGTAAAAGAAGTATCCCAAAAAAAACAGGTAACAACTTATAATTATATCACCTCCGAAATCACCGAAAAAGCACTTCGTTACGATTTAACCGTTCCCTTCGCCCGTTACGTAGTTTCTCATCAAAGCGAAATTACTTTTCCGTTTAAACGTTTCCAGGCGCAGCCGGTTTGGCGTGCTGATCGTCCGCAGAAAGGCCGTTACCGCGAGTTTTACCAGTGCGATGCTGATGTGGTTGGTTCTGATTCTCTGCTAAATGAAGCGGAATTTATCCTGATTTATGATGAAGCTTTAAGCAACTTCGGCTTAAAGGATTTCACCATAAAAATTAACAACCGCAAAATTTTATCCGGCATTGCCGAAATGATCGGCAAACCAGAACTGATTGTAGATATGACAGTTGCCATCGATAAATTAGATAAAATCGGGATGGAAGGCGTAAACAAAGAACTGCTGGAACGCGGTTTTACGGAAGCTGATCTGTTGAAACTAACGCCCGTAATTTTATTGGAAGGAAATAACGACACTAAATTATCTGCCTTAAAAGAGGTATTAAAAGATTCAGAAATCGGTTTAAAAGGTATTGAAGAACTCGATACTGTTTTTACCTACATAAAAAATGTAACGCTTAAAACAGCAAAGTTGGAACTCGATATCACGCTTGCCCGCGGTTTAAATTATTATACTGGCGCTATTTTCGAAGTAAAAACCAATGAAGTTGCGATGGGCAGCATTGGTGGCGGCGGTCGTTATGATGATTTAACGGGCATGTTTGGTTTGAAAAATTTAACCGGAGCCGGGATTTCTTTTGGTGCCGACCGCATTTACGATGTACTGGAAGAATTAAAACTTTTCCCGGAAGATACTACTCAAGGTACGCAAGTTTTGGTTTGTTGCTTCGATAAAGAATTTGAAAACTATGGTTTCCAATTAGTTAATCAATTACGTCAGCAGGAAATCCGGGCGGAGTTATATCCGCCGGGCGTAAAAATCAAGAAGCAACTGGATTATGCCAACAATAAAAAGATTGCTTATACCGTAATGATTGGCAGCGAAGAAATGCAAAACGGCTTGTTATCATTCAAAAATATGCAAACCGGCGAACAGCAAAAGCTTTCGGTAGAGCAGATTTTGACTGAATTGAAACCTTAGTTGCGACTGCATAAACGAAATCAAAAATGATCAAACCCAGAACACCATAACTGCTATGAAACTCACCCTTGGCTTTTCACCCTGCCCAAACGATACTTTTATTTTTGATGCTTTGATCCACCATAAAATTGATACGGAAGGATTGGATTTTGAAGTTTTTTTTGATGATGTAGAAACCTTGAACCAGAAAGCTTTCCGCGGGGAACTGGATATAACAAAACTGAGTTACCACGCTTTTGCTTATGTAACCGAAGAATATGTTTTGCTGGATGCCGGCAGCGCGCTTGGTTTTGGAGTTGGTCCGCTCCTGATTTGTAAAGACGAAAAGTTTCTGGACAAGGAATATTTGAAAGCTCATATTCAAGATTTAAGAATTGCTATCCCAGGGAAATATACAACGGCAAATTTTTTATTGAGCTTGGCTTTTCCCGAAGGAAAAAATAAAACTGAAGTACTTTTTTCGGAGATTGAGAACCAGTTGATAAACGGAGAAACTGATTTAGGGTTAATCATCCACGAAAACCGGTTTACGTATCAAGATAAAGGTTTGCACAAAATTATCGACTTGGGCGATTTCTGGGAACAACAAACCAATTGCGCCATTCCGCTTGGCGGCATTGTGGCGAACAGAAATTTACCTTTAGATATTCAGCATAAAATAAACCGTGTTTTAAGAAAATCCGTGGAATTTGCATTTGCAAATCCGAAATCTGGGTTGGATTTCATCCGTTCACATTCGCAGGAAATGAGCGAAGAAGTGATGTACAAACACATCGAACTCTACGTAAACAAATATTCTATTGATTTAGGCGAAGAAGGCCGAAAAGCCATACAAACCCTTTTTGATAAAGCTTTAAAATCTGGTATCATTCCGGAAGTTGAAAAAAAGCTTCTTTTACCGGTCTAAATCTATCTTTTTCTGCCAATGTAATCCAAAGAAAGAAAATGAACCATTAATAAATTTTCACCGTAAACATGCTTGAAAATTAAAAGACATCGGTATAAAAAGCATGCTTCATTTTACAGAAACGATTAATTTGTTAGAAAACTCTAACTTTTACTATAT
>CAZZVO010000179.1:0-8584 GCA_964657505.1 uncultured Mucilaginibacter sp. | reverse complement strand
GTTAGGTTGATGACCTGGTTGACTGCCACAATTCCGCTTACCGGCATGGCCAACACAGCAATATCTTTATAATAAGTACCGCGGGCCGGAACTTCAGGAACTTCCAGAACACCCGTTTCAGGATTGTGCAGCGGAAACGGCGTATGTCCGCGCAAAGCAACTTTAGGTTGAATTACTTTTATGATACTGTTTTTACCACCGGAAATTTTGGTTTTCGACCAGCAAATTTCCTGCATTGAAAGTTCTGGTGTGATCCAGGGTCCACCGCTGGATTCGTAGCCCGAACCGTTGTACATCCCAAAATCCATTCCTAACCTTTTCGATTCTTCGGCTGCAAAACGAACCATTTTCCACCAGGGTTCTGTCCATGAAACCAGTTCGGGTGTTGGGCTTTTACCGATATCGCTTGCCCAGGGAGTGGTAATATCGGCCAGGCTGAACATGGTTGTGCGGTTAAAACCCTCTTTTTTTAACGCTTCCAAATCTTTGGTGATCCCTGCTTTGCTGAGGTTCGATCCCATCCACATCCATAAAACGCCTGGTTTTGCCGTTGGCGGAGGGTTAAGGAAATCTTCTTCAGGATCGGAGAATAAAGACTTTTCTTCCGGTTTACCAGCAGAAACCACTTGTTGTGCTTTTACCGTCATGCACACAATTATTAATATAAAAGAAAGTTTAAGAAATCTACTATTAAGCATTTAATTTTTGTGTTATGAATTTATCTTTCAAGCTTTTTTATTTATTATTAATAACTTAACAAAAATCATCCAAGCATTTTCTTCGCGTAAATTAGTTGTACAATCGTATTTTCTGAAAACAAAAAGCAAAAATCGAAGCGGGATTTCACTGACAGGAAAACTGCAATTATCGCTAAAATGAACGTTCCAAATTAAATCAGTAGTGGTTCATATAAATTAGGAATTATTAACATATCATTAATGAATATTACCATAATCAACAACCTTATCAAATAACAGAAATATTTACATCCATAAGGCAATTCTCGACGTTAGCTAACGATGTTTTTTGATATTCTATAAACCTTTATTATATTTAAACCTGTTGCGTTTAGGGTAATGTGCGTTTTAGTATTATTTATATTTCTAATTTAGAACAATTTATTTAGCAACTGTACTGGAGTCAAGGCTGTTACTTTGGCTGTGAGGCAAATCAGTAATTCTTATTATTGGGGATGAGGCGGGACAATATCTTCCTTGCGACTTCGGCAACAGACTGGAAATTGCTTTCTATAACCAGTTCTTCCAACGGTTTGAAAACCGTCCCGATGACCCTTAAAATGATTGGATGATTTAGCAGCTCTTTCTGCGCTTTGTATATTGTCCTGCACATAAGTATTAGTATAGCCGTAATAAATACATGATAAATGTTAGTGACCGCAAGTTCCGCAACGGCCACTTCTCACGGGACTAAAAGGAGGGGCAAGTTCATTTGTGTATACAAAAGTACATCTTGCCAAACATGCGCGTTATTGCAGTTCGCCACCTAAAGCCAGTGGTAAGGCTGTCTTTAAGGTTTTTTTATCTCCTTTTTCTATCGTTGACAATAATACTTCGATTGGCCTTACCCGCCTTTCTCCTATTATTAAAGATTGACGTCCTCCCGAAAAACTTAGCCAGTGTAAAGTAGAGAAAACGGGCAATTTTGATAAATAAAAAAATTAAAAATTGTCATGAAAAAAAGCAAGTTTACGAAGGCGCAAATCGTATTTGCGATTAAACAATCAGAAACATGGGTCGCTGTACCAGAGGTATGCGGCAAGATGGGTATCAGCGAGGCTACGTTTTACAACTGAAAGAAAAAGTACGGTGGTTTAGGGGTTTCTGAACTGAGACGTTTACGCCAGTTGGAAGAGGAAAACTCCAAACTAAGCAGATTGTGGCTGATACGAGTCGGGATAAACAAATGCTGCAGGACGTACTGAAAAAAAAAGCTTTAAGGCCAATCCAATTAAGAGGACTGGCCCAAAGTTTAATAGTAGATTATCGCGTATCCGTAAGGCGGACCTGTAAGATTGTAGTGATGAGAAGGGCAACTATCACTACCTGCCACGCTGCAGAGATGAGCAGGCACCTTGTAGAAGGATCCAGGAGATCGCTGAAGTCCGGGTCAGATATGGCATGTGGCACATTTATACCTTACTCAGACGCGAAGGCTGGAAAGATAACCACAAACATATCCACAGGCTTTACAAGCTGGAAGGACTAAATCTGAGAAGTAAAAGACCCAGGCGAAATCGGGCAGCTGCTTACCGTTTGGAAAGAGAGCAGGCCTGTAGTTTACACGAGTGCTGGAGTATGGATTTTGTGGCTGATCAGTTATTTGACGGGAAGAAATTTTGCTGTTTAATTGTAGTGGATAATTATAGCAGAAAGTGTATGGCAATTTATGTAGATCAAGGTATTAAAGGTGGCCAGGTCGTAGCTGTCATGGAGTCATTGCGAACTCAAAACAATGCCTTGCCGAGAAAGATCAGGGTAGATAACGGGAGCGAATTTATATTCAAGGTACGGGATAAATGAGCCTGTGACAACAGCGTCATCCTGGACTTTTCCAAGCCCGGAAAACCAACAGATAATGCTTACATAGAATCTTTTAAAGGAAGTTTTAGGGACGAGTGCTTGAATACAAACTGGTTCTTATCTTCGGAAGATGCTAGTGAAAATATAGAACACTGGCGGTAGGAATATAATTCCTTTCGGCCGTACAGTTCACTAGAAAATCTGACGCCGTAAGAGTTCCTGCAAAAAGAGAAATTAACGCCCGGTTGTCTATTTATGACTGGCTGAATAATTGGCAGGACGTTACTCCTATATTTTACGATATTTTGATTGTATTAACTAATTAGGAATAATATTGTCCAAGTATTTGTAACCCGTGCCGGTATTCAGGATTAGTACCTTTTCGTTAGGTTTGATCCAATTTACATCAATCAATTTTTGTGCAGCTTTCCAAACAGCAGCTCCTTCGGGTGCCATTAATGTCCCTTTTTGCCTTGCAGCTTCAATTGTCGCGCTTACAATTTCCTGCTCACTTAAAGCAATAGCTGTACCTTTTGACTGGGTTAAAACTTCCATCATCAAATCCATTCCAAATGGAAAAGGAACGGCCAAGCCATTTGCAATAGACGCAGACGCCTGTTCGTAATCATTTTTTTGCCCGGTAAAAGAAGCATGCGCTTTAACCACTGGCTGGCAAGCAGCGGATTGTACGGCAACCATTCTGGGTAAAGCGCAATCGATCCAGCCCATTTGCTGCATTTCCCGAAAAGCTTTCCAGATACCAATCAGGCCCGTGCCTCCACCAGTTGGATAAACAATCACATTCGGCAACTGCCAGTTAAACTGTTCCGCAATTTCGTAACCCATTGTTTTTTTTCCTTCTATCCGGTAGGGTTCTTTTAGCGTTGAAATATCAAAAGCACCAGTTACATTTCTAATTTTAGAGACAACTTTTGCACAATCACTAATCAACCCGTTAACTAAAATCACTTCTGCACCATGTAGCTTGCATTCTTGGATAAAAATTGTGGGCGTGTGGCTCGGCATTACCACCGTTGCCATGATGCCAGCTTTCGTACAAAAAACAGCCAGTGCACTACCTGCGTTACCAGCTGTTGGAACAATGCAGTGCGCGATGCCCAGCTCTTTGGCTTTAGAAACAGCCATACCAATCCCACGTGCTTTAAATGAGCCAGAGGGGTTGTAACTTTCATCTTTTAAATAAATTTCTACACCGTTTTCTTGTTCAAAAAGTCTGACAGGAGTAAAGCCTTCACCTAAAGTCACAATATTTTCCGTTTCAAAAACGGGCAAAAATTCTTTGTAGCGCCACATATTTTGTGGCCTGTTTTTCAATTCTTCTTTCTTAAGTGGTGATGAAAAATCGTATTCAACTAAAAAAGGCTTGTTACAGCATGAAGAAAAAGTTTGTGTCTGACGGATATCGTATGATTGTTTACAACGCGAACAGATAAGTTCTTGAGCTAATGACAAGGTTTGAGTAGCGGATTCCATACAGCAAATCTACCCTTTACACTATCACCGATCTTATACTTTAATTTCATAAGCTATTACTAAATGTTATGACTTAGGAATACAATAATGAATAAACTGTTTGGTCAGGCCGTATTCTTCACTTCCTTTTCTACGTATAAAATAAAATTTCCGTTTAACACATAAATCTTTAATTAGAACTTCATGTAAATCTCCAGAACATAACTCGCGGGAAATAGATGGCCGTGGTAAAAAGCCGAGACACTTATCTGCCAACAAAAAATTTTTGAGGGCTTCCGTTCCGCCTAATCTAATTTTCACTTTCAATTCCGAAGGTTTAATCTGGTGTTCTGCTAAAGCATGTAAAAGTGCATGTAACGTACCCGAACCGCGCTCGCGTAAGGCTAACGGCACCATTTTTAATTCTTCCAACGTTAAAATTTTTCCGGCATAGGTGCTGTTTTTAGAACATACAGCAATAACTTCATCATTCATAAAATGCTGGTAAGAAACGGTTGTAAGCTTGGTTTCTACTTCAATAATACCAACATCAATCTCATGATTAATTAAAGCATTGAGTACATTTTCAGAATTTCGGTTGACTAACTGAATATCTACGTTTGGGTATTTCTGCTGAAAACCCGATAAAAGTGATGGCAAAACATACAAAGCAATTGTTGTACTTGCTCCTAACCTTAAAAAGCCTGCTGCACTTTCTCCCTTACTTAACGTCAGCAAATCAAATTTAATTTTCTTTTCTAATTCCTGTGCGTCCAGTAAACAGTTATAAAGCTTTTCTCCTGCTTTGGTAATTAAGATTGAATTTCCTTTGCGTTCAAAAAGTGGCAGTTTATATTTATCTTCTAATAATTTCACTTGTTTGCTTACTGCCGGCTGACTGATAAATAGTGCTTTAGCCGCTTTTGAGAAGCTTAGGTGTGTAGCAACTTCCATGAAAACACGATGCGAAATAGAGATCATATTGCTCTAATTTGTCCAGTTCTGTAATCAATTAATGAATTCATATAAGCTTTGGCAGAGAAGATTAAAAATGACTTTTTGTTTGGTATTGCTTCTTTTGTTCGTGATAATTAAATACTTAAAATTGTAACCAAGCAGTACCTACTACTAATATTACCAATCACACATTCTTTATACCTATTTATAAAGCCCTTATGATACTTCATTCCTTTACTTTAAATAATTGACTTAGTGTTTACCATTTTGACCATTATTAACCCGCAAAAAACAGGCTAACCGAACTAAGTGTGACGTACTCTCAATTATTTAGCTAGTCATAAATAGAGAATCGGGCGTTAATTTCTCTTTTTGCAGGAACTCTTCTGGCGTCAAATCTCTTAGTAAGCTGTGGGCCTGAAGGAATTATATTCCTACCGCCAGTGTTCTATATTTCCCCCCGCATCATTCAGAGATAGGAACCAATTTGTATTTAAACACTCCCGTAAAGAAAACGGCCTGAATGCTATCGGCCGACCGGCTGGGCCTGATGTAACAGCAAAAAAATAAGAATACGCTTAATTAGAAAAGGGCGAAATTTTGATCAATATTGAGGTGGGAGCATTTAGTCTTATTATCTTCCTCTCCAAATAAAAACAAACGGCTCTAGGCTACGGGCCTTGCGCCGCCACTTGTATTAACTGTTCCCGTCCGCACTGCTTTGCGGCAGCTTGCAAAACGCTTCCTATAATCCCCAGTCAACAGTCGGTTTTATGATTTTTATTAGTGCTTTTTAAAGTGCTAATCTTACCTGAAAACTGTTTTCTGTTCCAGTGTTGTTAAAAAGGATGTGGTCGTTATGTGGCTTTTTTCGTTAGTAATTTGGCGGTGGACGGTTCTTCTATCAGGTATATGGATTCGGTCAAAACGTCTATTGAGGATAGTGTTTCTTATCATGATCTTAAATTTGATAAGCCAAAAGTGAAGCCTGCCGATTGGAATTTTGGTAAGTCTATGAAAATGGACAAAGAATTATTGTTTCGTCTTGTCTATTAGTTATCTGACATATGGTCAAAGTGTTTTTACAAAGTTTTCTTTTCCGTTATGATCAACCCATATTAGTTCTTTCCTGTCACGGTACTCGTGTACCGCATGAGCGCTTGTGGGGCAGACCAACGGATCATAATAAGTGAGGTAGCTATTTTTTGCAAACGCTTCCTGTTTAATCTTTTCATAAGCCGGACGCAGTCTTTCCCGCAGTTCCTCGTCCGATAGCTCAAAGATCGGAACTGAGCGTAAATCTTTTGTAGTGGTGCTGCTCATCATTTGATGTGTTGTTCTCATACAAATATAGTTATTTGGTAAATTCATCTTTTGTTAGTTCCCGGTGGTTTTAGGTTTCTTTTTCGGCAAGCACCTGCTTTATATTTCTCTTTCAGCGGTGCCATATCCTGGCTGACCTTCATATCCAATATTTTGGCGTAATGCTGAGTGGTTTTGATATTGGTATGGCCAAGCATCTTGCTAACCTTTTCGATAAGCACATTATTGGACAAGGTAACGGTAGTAGCAAAAGTGCGCCTCGCTAAATGAAATGTCAAATGCTTAAATACATCGGATAGGTCTGCTATTTCTTTTAAGTAAGCATTCATCTTTTGATTGCTCAATACTGGCAATAGTAAACCTTGATTTTCACATTGGGGGAGATCCTGATAACAGTTCAGTATTTCTAAAGCTGCCGGTAAAAGAGGTATCCTTGAAGATGTATCCGTTTTTTGCCTGCTAATAAAGATCCATTTATCACCATCCATGCCTATTCCTATCTCATTTCTCCTCAGTTTTTTAACATCGGCATAAGATAACCTGGTATAACAGCAAAAGACAAAAACATCCCGCACCTGCACTAAACGTTCAACAGCAAACTTTTTACGGGTAATGGCATCTAGTTCTTCTTGCGTTAAATTTCAACAAACTGATAGATTAGCTAACTTCTGCTTCAGTACTTCCATGTCTTCACTTACTTTACTATCCAAAATTCTCGCATAATGTTGAGTTGTTTTTATATTTTTATGGCCAAGCATTTTAGAGACTGTTTCTATTGGAACTCCATTAGCAAGAGTAACGGTCGTTGCAAAAGTATGCCTTGCCGTATGATAGGTCAATTGTTTATTCACACCGCATGTGTCAGCTATTTCTTTTAAGTAAGCGTTCATCTTTTGATTGCTTAGTACGGGGAGCAACCTTCCTTCATTTTGACATTGCGGGTGATTTGCATAACGATTGATAATTTCTATGGCAGCAGGCAACAATGGAATCCTTGATGCGGTGTCTGTCTTCTGTCTTGATGTTGATACCCACTGTTGCCCATCAAAACCGGTGACAATTTCTATACGTTTTAATTTTTTTACATCTGCATAGGCAAGCCCGGTGTAGCAACTGAAGAGAAAAATATCCCGTACTTGTATTATCCGTTCGCTTACAAATTCTTTTTGTGCTACGCTATGCAGTTCTGATTTAGTTAAAAAAGCAGGTACGACTTCGTTCAACTTACCTCTATAAGCCCTAAACGGGTCTTTTTCAAGCCAACCATTACTTAAACAGATCCGAATTATTTTTTTGAAATTCTTTATATATTTTAAGGTAGTATTGTTAGAACAAGCTTTTTCCGAACGTAGAAAAAATTCAAGTGTAGTGATAAACTCATGGTCGATTTTACTAATCTCTAAGTCTGATATATGGTAATGCCATTTAATGAAGTCAGTTAGATGTTTCGAGGTCGTGGTAAAACATACTAAAGTTCCCACCGAATAGTCTTTACCAACTAAGACAGACAAACGTCTGTTATGCTCTTTGAAAATTGGTAGAAGTGTTTTTATTTCTGGTTTTACTTCTTTTCCAAATACCTTGTCCTTTAATACATGTACGGTTACTGGAATTTTTGACTCTATCAATTGCCGGTGTGCGTCGTAAATTTGTTGCTCCAAAGTTTTGAGGTAAACATTGAAAGATCGGGCTTCCTCATGAGTTCCTGACATCTTTTGAGCAGCCGGATTCCACTTAGAGGGAATTACATACCTTTTAGTAGTAAATTCCAAACGCTCGCCATCAATAGTCAATCGTATATAAATAGGTGCCGTTCCATTAGCTAAAAGCTTACTTTTTTTAAGGGAAAAATTTAGATTAAATGAGCTGATCATAATGCTGATAATGAATTCAATACATTACTTTTTTACAGGTTCAGCGAGACCTAAATTTAAAAGTAGTCGATAGGTCTCGCAATAGGTCTCGATCAGATTGAAAAACATTGGTTTGATTTGGTAGCCTTTAAAGCAAAAACCCCTTAAAATCAATGATTTTAAGGGGTTTTAATCCTGTTTGAAACGTATCTTGCGGTGAGGGAGGGATTCGAACCCTCGGTACAGTTTCCCGTACGTCAGTTTAGCAAACTGATCCTTTCGGCCTCTCAGGCACCTCACCTTTTTTCTTACTTACAATTCGTTCCTTTTTTTAAGGAGTGCAAATATAGTAATTCACTTTTCCCGACAAAAAATATTATCAATAACCTGTTGGGTGTAATTAAGTAATTTGAATTTTGATATTGTTTATATTTCTAT
>CAZZVO010000178.1:0-8586 GCA_964657505.1 uncultured Mucilaginibacter sp. | reverse complement strand
AGAGGAAGCTTTAGAGGAGCGGAGAGCGGAATAGCAATTTCAGCTTTTCTGGTTTCTCGTTCCCCGCTCATTCCACTTCGTTCTTCCCTCAAATCGTATATTTCTCAATCATTTCCTGTGTTACTTTAGCTGCGCGGCCGGTGTTGGTATCAATCAAAATATAATCGAACCAGCCATCGCAGCATATTTTTTTAGTCTTTTTGTTGATGATCTCAAATTGAACACGACAACCTTTATCGCCAAAACTTTCTAAACCCGTGCGAACGGTAAATTCGTCTTTCATCGTTAGTGCGCGCTTGTAATCCACGTAAGCGGTGCGCACCACCCAGCCCAAACCCTGGCTTAAAAAATCTTCCATTGGCATGCCGTAAAAGCGTTCCATCTGGTCGTAACGGGCGGCCAATACGTAGTCAAAATATTTGCTGTTGTGCACGTGATGGAACATGTCGATATCATCTGGCCTAACCTTAAAATCCGTTTCGAAAATACTGTAAGGAATGTTCATGCTACTTTTATCAAGAAGCAAAGATGCTGCAAAATAGTTTAGAAGTGTAGCTTATCGAGTTAGTAATACTTCTTTTATCGGGTGAAAGTTTATAGTGGATGGAATATTAAACCCAAACTAAAGATAAAAATCATCAATCCAAACTTGCAAGTACAAACCTCAATTAAACGAATGCCTAAACTCTAAAGGCGAAACATTAGTTTTACTTTTAAACAACTTATTAAAAGATTGTGGGTATTCAAATCCAAGTTGGTATGCAATTTCGCTTACCGATAATGAAGTTGTGGCAATCAATTCTTTGGCTTTTTCGATCAGTTTGTTATGGATATGTTGTTGTGTACTTTGTCCGGTAAGTGTCCGCAGCATATCGCTTAAATAGTTGGCCGAAATATGGAGTTTTTCTGAAATATAATGTACAGTTGGAAGCCCCATCTTTTGCACTTTATCACTATTGAAATAATCAGATAAGAGTGCCTCCAAATTCACCAATAAATCATTGCTGGCATTTTTGCGGGTGATAAACTGCCTGTTGTAAAAGCGGTTACAATAATTGAGCAGTAATTCGATGTGGGATACAATTACAGTTTGACTAAAAGTATCAATTACCGAACGGTATTCTTGCTTGATATTTTGCATGATGGAAGTTACCATTGTTTCTTCTTTTTCTGAAAGGTGCAATGCTTCGTTTACGGCATAAGAAAAATAGCCGTAATCTTTAATAGTTTTAGACAAAGGGTAAAGTTGGATGAAATCTGGGTGTATTACTAACCATAATCCGGCAACTGCCATGTCATCTGTAATTTCGGTCGAAATGATTTGTCCGGGCGAAAAAAAGGTCATCACGCCTTCATCAAAATCATAATAATTCTGGCCGTATTTTAATTTTCCTTTAAAACCTTTTTTAATGCAAACCGAATAAAAATTGTAAAGCACGCTTTTAATATTTTCTTCCGGATAGCATTTTATTTCATCCAAATTAATCACACTTACCAATGGATGTTCTGGTTTTGGCAATGCTAAAATACGGTGCAATTCTGAAATGGAATTAACAATATAAGGATGGTTTGTTTCTTTTTTCATGTGGAAATATCTTACAGATAAAACAGGAAAAGCTATACAACAAAGATAACTTTTCCTGTTGTTCAAAGAACTTTTATAAACCGACCATTGCCATGCCTGATGCATCGTAACGATCTCCGGTTGATAAGCCTAACGGAACAATTGCCTCAATCTGCACAAGTTCTTCAGCGGTTAAAGTTACTTCCGTTGCTGCAATATTTTCCTCAATATACTTTCTTCGTTTGGTGCCTGGGATCGGTACAAAGCCTTTAAAAATAATCCAGGCAATAGCTAATTGCACGGCGGTTATGCCTTTTGCTTCGGCTAATTTTTGGATGGCCTCGACCAGCTCTATGTTTTTATAAAATTGTTCGCCCTGGAAACGTGGGATGCTGGTCCGGAAATCATTTTCAGGAAAATCGGCGGGCGTTTTAATATCTCCGGAAAGGAAACCTCTTCCCACGGGAGAATAAGCAACAAAGCCGATACTAAGTTCATGAAGCGTGTTTAAAATGCCTTCTTCTTCTATATTTCGTTCGAATAAAGAATATTCAGTTTGCACAGCAGTTAAAGGATGGATTTGATGCGCTTTTTTGATCGTTGCTGATGAAACTTCAGAGAGACCGATATAGCCAACTTTTCCTTCTTTTATCAGTCCGGCCATGGCTTCAACTGTTTCTTCAATTGGTGTATTTGGGTCTAAACGGTGCAAATAATAAAGGTCGATATAGTCTGTGCCCAGGTTTTTAAGGGAACGCTCCAATGCTTTTTTTACATACTCCTTTTTACCGTTGATTTGCCAGGTCAATTGTTCGTTGTCATCAATTTCATATCCAAATTTGGTGGCGATAATGTATTTGTCCCTGCTCCCTTTAATTGCTTTGGCAATCAGCTTTTCGTTTTCCAACGGACCGTACAAGTCTGCCGTATCTAAAAAATTGCCGCCAAGTTCTAAAGAACGATGGATGGTTGCTATGGCTTCTGCTTCGTCGGCTTTTCCGTAAATATCCATTCCTGCAATTTTTGTCATGCCCATACAACCCAGCCCTATTGCTGGAACAGTCAAACCCTGGTTCCCTAAATTGATTTTTTTAATACTGTCCATAATTTTAATTTGATTATTAAGTTTAACAGTACAAAGGTGTATCAAGAGACCAGAAAAAAAGTAGGCTAATCTCTTATTGTTGTATCCAAAATGGGTGAAGTGGATGTCTAAACAGAAATGCTTCTTTTACCGGGTGAAAATTGGTAAGCCATTTAGTTGAATTATTTTCCCCAATGATTTCTATATTGCCAATGCACACCTACCAATCCGCCAACATTGTTTGTAAAATCACCGGCATCCAACGCAAAACCTGCCGAAACTTTTAAACTTTTAGAAACGCTGTAATACAATTCCTGTAAAGTATAAAACTGGCCTAAGTTTGGGCCGCTATTTGCATACATGCCGTTAGTATAAGTTACCAAAGTTTTGCCCGATAATTTATTGCTGAATTGAAGTAAAAGGCCAATGTGTCCGCCAACAATTTCATTGTAAATAATATTTGAATTACCCGGAAGGTTATTGCTGTTCCAATCGAAAGGTTTGATGCCTCTTTGCTGAAAATAAGGATAATCTTGTGCCCTGTAGCGGTTAATAAATAACGGTGTGCCCACGATCTGGTTATCATACTCCCAGCCTGTTTTGTAATATCCATTGTTGTAGTACGCTTGACGATTATCTGCCGGAGCGTAATTTTCCGCTTGTTTAGTATAAATAAATTCAAGCAATACTTTTTTTACCACTGCTTTTTCACTTTTCGGCACGATGCTGATACCCGAAAGGTTATCAATATTCCGGATATCTACGCCCCAAGTCCCATCAAAAGGCGTTTGGTGATAAAAATGCAGGAAGTGCTTATCAGTTTCCAGATCGAACCCAACTTCAAACACGCCCCGCTGATCTCCAGCATGGTACGCTGCATATTTAGCTACATTTGGATCAAAACCAGAACCATCGTCGGCGTTTGTTGTGGAAAAAAATACATTCAAAAATCCTTTAAAAGAGCGGTCTAACTGGATGCCATCTCTTTTACCGCCCCATTCTACATAATGCTGCAAGCCGGCAAAAAATTTAAACTTTCTTTTTCCTGCACGCAGGTACAAAGTTTTTTCGTGATAATAAGAATCCAAATAACGGTCCCTGCCTAACCAGCCGTGGCTCAATTGTCCTTTAAACTGTAGCCAGCCATTGGTAAAAGGCACATTTACATAATCGGTTAGCGCAATACTTATTTTGGGGATTGGCAACGCATTGCCGCTAACACCTAACGAGCCGCTGGACAAGTCTTTATCCGATTCTCCCGGGATATCTTTAAAGCGGCCATACCTGATTTCCAGATGTTTATAACCGGCTTTTACATAACCTTCTTGAAAAATAATATCCTGAAAGTGATTGTTATTGATGATGTTAGCACCATAATTTACGTAAAACAGCGGTTGTTCTATACCGGTTGGGTTCGATTTGCTGATATACTTTTTGCCGAAGATATTGGTGTTGCTAAATCCCACATAAGTTGAAGCATCATATTGCTGATCGGTAATGGCTCCCCAGCGGTTAGACATCAGCCACAAAGGCTGATAACCTTCTTTCGCAACCGTGCCAATTGATCCCGCATTTACCCGTAAAGAATCCAAATACTGGCAATAACTTGTATGGGCGATCAAAAAAAAGATAAAAGAGAATAAAAGTCTTTTCATACGGTCAAGATACTTCTTTTCCCGGAAAAAATCAATTTAACAAAAATAAGAGTTTTGATAACCAGGCTTTTAACTAATAGATAAGAATTTGAATACAGATGTTAGCTAACAATTTATAGTCGGTAAAAGAAGTATTTGTGTTTATGTAATTTAATATTCGATAATCAAGTCGGGTAGATTGCAATTACAATCCCGCGATCAGTAATTCAAACCAAAACCAAATTTGTACAACGGGTTTTTAGAATCGTGCGGCATATCTTCTTTTTGGTAGCGTACTGCTTCCATCGAAGAAGGCAGCTCGAAAGGCAGTTTTCCGCCCGGTTTTGCTTTCCCAAAAATCACATCTAAAACCGCTTCATCGCTCGCCCCAAAATCTGCAAGTAGCCCTTTTGCTTTGGCGCTGATTTCGGGGATTACAGCAGGCCGGTCCAAGTTAAGCACCACAATTGTTGGCACGGCGTTTAACAATTGCATGATGCTATCTTTTTTCGCGCCTTTAAAATCCAAGTCGCCGTGATGGAAACTTTTAGCCATTGGAATATCGGTTTGCACCGGATACCAGGGCGTTTTTAAACGAACAATTGCAATGTTAGCTTCTTTTGGATTGGTAACTATTGTACCATATTTAGCAGCTTCTTTTACATTGATATTTTCGACATAAATTTTCAACTTGCTAATTTGTAGCGGCAAGGTTTTGTTGTCGTTTTTCAACAAAATCATCGCCTGGCGTTGCGCGGCTGCGCCAGCTTTCACAAATTCGGCTTTGCCTACAATTTGTGGAGCCTTTGCTGCATCAACATAAGGATTATCAAATAAGCCTAACTCAAATTTTTGGCGTAATAATCTTTTGATGGATTGGTCAATTCTTGCTTCGCTGATCTTTTTCTCCTTCACCAACTTTACTATGACTTCCGGGATATTTTCTCCTCCAAACTGGTCGACACCTGCATCAATAATCCTCTGTACCCGTTCTTCTGTAGATAATTTTTCTACGCCCCAGGCACGCGCCGGCCAGGTAATTGGTCCCATGTGCGTATCGGTAACTAAACCCCAATCGGTACAAACCACGCCATCGAAATGGAATTTTTTGCGCAGTAAACCGGTGATGATGGCTTTGTTGTAAGAGAAACCCACATGCTCGTGCCCGGCATCCATCGGCACACCGTAATACGGCATGATAGCTGCGGTATGTGCTTTAAAAGCAGCTTCAAACGGAATTAAATGATAGTTGAAGTTGTTGCCGGGATAAATTTGTCCTTTTTGAAAAGGAAAATGCGGATCCAAACCCTGGTTCTGCGGGCCGCCGCCGGGGAAATGTTTGGTCATGCAAGCCACGCTATTGCTGTCCAGCTTTTCTCCCTGAAAACCTTCAATATAAGCAGTAACCATTTTTGCGGTGAGGTTGGCATCTTCCCCAAAAGTTCCGGCAATACGCGGCCAACGCGGCTCGGTGGCCAGATCAATTTGCGGATGCAACGATTCGCGGATTCCTACTGCGAGATATTCCTGCCGGGCGATATCTGCAAACTTTTTCATCAAATCAGCATCGCCAATGGCAGCCAAACCCAAAGGTTCCGGCCATTGCGAAAAACCTCCGGCCGACATGGCAAAAATGGTTTCATTAAACGCATGGCGAGGATCGGAAGCAATGGTAACAGGAATGCCCAAACGTGTACTTTCTGCCACTTGCTGAATGGAATTATAACCATTAGCCATAGCTGAAATACTTGGTGTAGTCCAGTAATTAAAATGGTTCATCTTTTGGACCGTAATCAGTTCTTTAGAAGAAGGCAACCTTGCAGCCGGGCCTTTTGCATTAGCTTTTTTATCAATACTGCCGTCGTCGTTAATCACCGTACCGTTGATAAACATCATGCCTGCTTTTTCTTCAATGTTCATCTGTTTCAGCAAATTGCTGATGCGGTCTTCTACAGGTTTGCGGCTGTCTTCGTACACATCCAGCTTGCCGTTTTTGTTCAGGTCGCGAAAGGTGTAACCATCAAGCGTAATCACAACTTTGGATTCCTTGCGGAGTGTTGCAGTTAGGCTGCCTTGCGGTGTGCTTTTGCAGGAAAAGAGACCGATAACAGCAATAGACAACAGCCCGAATGCCGGGAAAATTCGTTTTACCAGGAAGTGCATGATGATTAGGTTATTTTTCGAAATCTAAAGAAAATTCTGCACTAAAAAGAAAATATCTTTTTGGGTTTTGGTGATGCTTCTTTTATCGGATAAAAATTGAGGTTGGATTACCACAAGATTCAAAGTTTTGCAAAATTGAAATAGAGGTTTGCTAAATAGGATGTATTATCAATCTGGCTTTGGCCCTCCTTTCGTTCTTTTTGATCAAGCAAAAAGAACGTAAAACCAAATACAAAACCTGAATAAAGGTCTAAGCATCATTTTATCACCCCAAGTTCTCTACCCACTTTTGTAAATGCAGCAATGGCTTTGTCCAGATGTTTCGTTTCGTGCGCTGCAGAAATTTGAACACGGATACGTGCTTTTCCCTGCGGAACAACAGGATAATAAAAACCGATCACATAAATCCCTTCTTCCAGCATCCGGCTTGCAAAATCCTGCGAAAGTTTGGCATCGTAAAGCATGACGGGGACGATAGGATGGACGCCTGGTTTGATGTCGAAACCGGCATCCGTCATTTGCTCTCTAAAATATTTGGTGTTGTTTTCCAGCTTGTCCCTCAATTCCGTGGTTTCACTCAGCATATCTAACACTTTAATCGAAGCGCCGGTAATGGCCGGGGCAAGTGTATTGGAGAAAAGATAAGGCCGGGAACGCTGGCGCAGCAAATCAATAATTTCCTTGTGCCCGGAAGTAAAACCGCCGGAAGCGCCGCCCAAAGCCTTGCCCAAAGTTCCGGTAATAATATCAATTCTGCCCATTACGTGGTGGTGTTCATGTGTGCCGCGGCCGGTTTTGCCCATAAACCCGGAGCAATGGCTTTCGTCGATCATCACCAAAGCCTGGTATTGATCGGCCAGGTCGCAAATTTTATCCAATTGAGCAATGGTTCCGTCCATCGAAAACGCGCCATCGGTCACAATGATGCGGTGCCTTAAATCCTGTGTGGTTTTCAGTTTTTCTTCCAAATCCGCCATGTCGTCGTGCTTGTAACGATAACGCTGCGCTTTGCACAAACGGACGCCATCAATAATAGAAGCATGGTTCAGCTCGTCCGAAATAATGGCATCCTGCTCGTTAAACAACGGCTCGAAAACGCCTCCGTTGGCATCAAAAGCGGCGGCGTATAAAATGGTATCTTCCGTCCCTAAAAATTCGGAAAGCTTTTTTTCAAGTTCTTTGTGGATATCCTGCGTGCCGCAAATAAAACGGACCGACGACAATCCGAAACCATGCGCATCAACCGCTTGTTTTGCAGCTTCCATCACCTTTGGGTTGGAGGACAAGCCGAGGTAATTATTCGCGCAAAAGTTGACCACTTCTTTGCCGCCTTGCACTGTAATTTCCGCTCCTTGTGGCGAAGTGATCACCCTTTCCCTTTTGTATAAACCTGCTTTTTCAATTTCGGCAAGTTCTGTTTCTAAAACCTTTTTTAATGTCTGATACATGGTTGTTTGATTAGGATATTTTGTGTTGATGCTTCCGTCTGTTTACAAATTTTGATGCTTCTTTTATCACTCTAAAAATCGTTAAATTATTATTGAAGCTGACGGCTGAAAGCTGAAAACAGATAGCTATTTTTCCAGCCATAAAAGAAGCATTTTAATTTTTCTCCGGGACGAAATGATTGGATAAATGCGAGATCATTTCGGATGTAATTTGTGTTAAATCGAATTTTGGTTTCCAGTTCCAATCTTTTCTTGCAGCAGAATCATCTATAGATTCTGGCCAGGAATCCGCAATAGCTTGCCTAAAATCCGGGGCAAAATCGCATTGAAACGAAGGGAAATAAGCTTGTATGTTTTGCAGCAGTTCGGCAGGAGTAAAGCTAATTCCGGCCAAATTATAGGAAGTTCTGATCCTGATTTGTTCTGCCGGTGCTTCCATCAGTTCTATCGTAGCTCGCAAGGCATCTTCCATATAAATCATTGGCAAGCGGGTTTCTTTTTGCAGGTAACAAGTATAGTTTTCGCTGGCGATTGCTTTGTGGTACATTTCCACCGCATAATCCGTGGTGCCGCCGCCAGGCATTGATTGATAACCTATTACGCCGGGATAACGCAAGGAACGGACATCAACCTGGTAACGTTTGTAGTAATACAAGCACCAGTTTTCGGCTGCCGCTTTGCTGATCCCGTAAA
>CAZZVO010000177.1:0-8632 GCA_964657505.1 uncultured Mucilaginibacter sp. | reverse complement strand
TCAAAAGGAATTTCGAGACACAGAAGAAAAAATTGAAAACCTGATGGTGCCAACTCTAAACGGTTCTAAAATTGCCATTCAGGAAATTGCACGGATTACAAAATTAACGGGCCCGGCATTTATTTATCGGGACAACAACATGCGCTACATTGCTGTTAAATTTTCTGTGCGAGGCAGGGATTTAGGCAGCACAATTGCAGAAGCACAGCAAAAAGTTAACCAGGCAGTAAAGCTCGATCAAGGCTATTCTTTTACCTGGAATGGGGAATTTGAGAACCAAATCCGTGCTTCGAACACTTTAGCGCGTGTTGTTCCGATTTGTTTATTGGTTATCTTCCTGATTTTGTTTACCACTTTCGGTAACATGAAAGATGCTGTGCTGGTTATCCTTAACGTACCATTTGCTTTAATTGGTGGAATTTTGGCCTTACACATCACCAATACCAACTTTAGTATTTCGGCGGGTATCGGTTTTATTGCTTTGTTTGGGGTTTGTATCCAAAATGGTGTAATCCTGATCTCTGTTTTCCGTAAAAATTTATTGGAAGGCGTACAGGTAGATACTGCGATTTTAACAGGTGTTTTATCCAGGGTACGCCCGGTTGTAATGACGGCCTTAATGGCGGCCATCGGTTTAATGCCAGCCGCTGTTTCAACTGGTATTGGTTCCGAAACACAGAAACCTTTGGCCATTGTAGTAATTGGCGGGTTGATCACTTCTACTATCCTAACCTTGCTTCTTTTACCCATTATTTATAGGATGGTTTATAGCCTGATGCATAAAAGAGAGAATAGAAAATTATTGAAGAAAATTGGCGCGGTAAGCAGTTAACGGGCCAAGCATTTAAATAATAAACCCCATAGCCAGAAGTTGGACGTGGGGTTTTTTGTGTGTTGTAAAAACAGCATTTTACTTTATTAACCTCCTTGTAATTTAATAGAAGAAGTGGATGTTACTTGTAGTAGAAGTATCACATCATATTTATAGGTGTAAAAGAAGTATTGTTAAAATCTACTAAACACATTTCATAATTCATGCTTATTTTAACGGTTACTTCTTCAGCAGGCAAAAACTGAAAGATTTGTAAACATATTGTCGTAATTTGAGATGTGACGTCAAATTTATAGGTATAAAAGAAGTATCAACATATACCTATTTTAATTTCTATTTATGCTTTTTAATACTTCCATTATCAGCAAAAAAGAGCAAGGTAAGTCAAAAATCTTTTATTTTACTCAGGCTTTAGCACTTGTTATAAAATAAAAAGAGAAGCTTATCTTCTAATTAGCTCCTCCTCTTAGAACTGTAATTGGAATTTTCAAATTATAAAATATGTACTTCAAGTTTAACAGTCATTTATAAAGTAATTGAGTTATAATAATTAACTATTTTCACTATGTCTGCTTCACTTTTCATGCTTAAATTGTTGTCTTTAATAAGTTTTGAAACTTCAACTTCTTTATCATGTAAAAGTGATAATAGATACTTTTGATCTTTTTTAAGTAAATATATTTTAGAAGAAATAAATAAATAATACTTAGTTATCTCCATAAACCGACGATTAACTACAGCAGATGTGTAATCTTTACTATCAATAACAGTTTTTGAATTGTGTTTCAAAAATTCTACTTTTCCATTAACAAGAACATCTAGATATGATTTATTAGTGATACCTAAGCCGTCGGGATAACCGTTACGATAAAAATGTACTCTATTGTCGACTTGTATAGTGAACGATTTAACCAAATCATTAAAAACCATTGGCTCATTTTTATCATTCTTAAAATACAATTCATCATCTTTCTCGTTGTATTTTAACGAAATATTTTGGTACACTTTACCATTATTAAGACTTACACTTCCATCACTCCAATCATTTACTAGATATGGGGATCCAATTGTATTACTATAATCCGTTTCCATTACAGATCTTCCATCTGAGTACGACAACGTAGATTGTGCTCTTACAGCAACAACAAAGGTATTTGATATTAAAAACAGTAAAATATAATTTAGCAAATACATTTTCATATCACCTAAGTAAGAGACTAATGCAGATTTTATTTTGTAATAAAAAAGACCCTGCAAAACAAGGTCTTTTTGTTAATATATAATTATAATTAATAACCAGGATTTTGGGTTGTACTTGGATTAGCATCTACTTCAACTTGTGGAATAGGCAATAATCGTCTGTAATCGGTAAATGGTATAGTTTGTAAAGTACTATAAATATTTGTTTGTGCAGGCCTGTTTATTGTCAATTGTAACCGATCAAGGTCAAATAACCGTAATCCTTCACCTACTAACTCTTTTCTTCTTTCAGCAACTATATCGTTCGCAAGTTGATTGCCAGTTGAGGTGTAACCTGCAAAGGACGGATCACGCTTTTGCGCAACTTGATTTAAATATAATAATCCATTAACATTGTCTCCACTTCGGGCATAGCCTTCAGCCAATGTTAACAATACTTCTGCATAACGAATTATTTTAATGTCATCTTTATCGGCTGTGTTAGTAGTATTTGAATATTTATTTAATACAATTACAGAACCTCTTGTAGGACTTGTTGTTAAAAATAAACTTCTTCTCGCATCAGTAGCTGAATACTGATTATAAAGATCCTGATATATCAAGTTCTGTCCATATCCAGATTGATTGTAAAAGTAGTCAACACCACTTGTTCCGTTGTTAGTAGCTAAATTTAATGCCAGTTCAAATATTGTTTCAACTTTATTCGTTGCAGCAGCCGGATTTGCCCAGTAACTTACTAAGCTTGTAGATGGAGTTAAAGAATAAGCACCATTTTGCACAACTAACAACGCCGCATCACGTGCATTAGCATAATCACCCTTGTAAAGATAAGCCCGAGCTTCTATTGCCTTAGCAGCATATTTTGCTATGTAATTAGAATTTGTTACATGCAAAGTGGTAGAACTTGTTGGCATAATAGCATATGCACTATCCAAATCACTGATAATCTTAGTATAAACTGCACCAACAGTAGCTCGTGCCGGCTTTGAAAATGGACCCGTAATATTTGTAGGTGATGTAACTAATGGTACACCTGCTGCAGTTGAACTAACTGAATACTGGGTTGCAAAAAAATTAACTAAGGTTAAATAATTTAAAGCTCTGGCAGTATATGCTTCTCCTTTAAGTTGCAATACATTGTTTGAAGTGGGCAAAGTGTTAGCAGCGTAAATTATCCTATTTGCCTGTAATATACTATAATAACATTGAGAATATATACTTTGAGCCTCTGCATTTACTGCTAATAAAAGATAATTCTGCTCAGCAAGAAAATATCCTGAATTTGACGAACTTACATAAGCATTATCAGCAAGCTCATCACCTAAAACTGGCACATAAGCACCGAAAGAATTTAGTGAGCGCATGGAATTATACATACCATTTACTGCATCAGACAAATCACTTTCTGTTTTAATAGCAACAGTAACTGGATCTGCTGATGGCGGTTTTTCATCTAAGAAAGATTTTTTACAAGAGGCCAATATGGCAACAACTACGAGCAAAATATAAATATTTGTTATTTTTTTCATTTTTTATAGCTTTATTATAACCCAACATTTAAACCAATAGTGAATGTTCTAGCTTGAGGGATTTCCAAATTGCTTTGTCCTTCCAAAGTTCCATTACCTGCTCCACTAAAACCAACTTCAGGGTCAAATGGTAAACGTTTATCATAGGTCTTGGTCCAAACGTTTGTTCCACGACCATACAAGTATAATCTACTGATTCCTAATTTTTTAAGATAATTTATATTTTTGAAATCATATCCAATTGTTAAGTTTTTTAAACGAATGTAATCTCCATAATATAAAAACCTACTAGAAAACGAGTTTGATGCATTGTTTGCAATACCACCTGCAACATATTTTGGTACATCCGTTACTTGCCCTGGAGTAGTCCAACGATTAAGTTCGTAGGCATACTTGTTAAAAGTATAACTATTGCCATCTACTAAGTAATTGTTCCAGCTATCTCTAATCATATTACCAAAATTATAATAGAAATCAGCCGCTAACGTAATACCTTTAAAGCTAAAAGTATTATTAAATCCTCCAAAATACTTTGGATCAGCCTGGTACTTATCTATACGAAGAGCATTATTATAGAGACTTGTGGTAGCCGTTCTTGTAGCATCAGTATACCAAAGCGCATTACCATTTGCAGGATCGACCCCAGCATAAGCACGAGCATAATAAGTATAGTAATCTTGTCCTTCTACAACATGATAAACAGAGTTTACATAAGAAGCGTGATTAACAAGAGCAGTAACTGTGTTTTTATTAAACGCTATGTTAAAATTAGTAGTCCATGTAAAATCACGTGTTTGAAAAGGAGTTCCTTTGATTGAAATTTCTTCTCCTCTATTTCTCATCGCCCCAACGTTTTCAGTTATTGTACCAAAACCGGTAGTTAATGATATAGGTGCTGCTTGTATTAATTTGTTAATATCATTGTTATAGTAGTCAAATGTTAAAGTTAAGCGGTCTTTAAAAAACCCTAAATCAAATCCTGCATCATATTTTTTCGCAGACTCCCAACTCAAACTTGGATTTCCTACCGTATTATAATTTTGACCGTTGCCACCAGCATAATTAACACCATAACCAGCAGTTTGCCTTGCTGCATAATTTCCTAAGCCCTGGGCGTTGCCTGTTGTACCAATTGAAGATCGGAATTTCAACGACGAAGCTACACGTTGTGTTTTAAAAAAGTCTTCCTCATCAATGTTCCAAGCACCTCCTACTGAATAAAAATTACCATAACGATTATTTTCCCCAAATACGGACGAACCATCTCTCCTGAAGGTACCGCTTAATGTATAACGGTTTTTAAAATTAATTGTGGCAAGTGAATAAATAGACGCGAACGAGTAGTTACTAAATGTAGCATTACCTAAAACTGGAGTTGACGCATTAACTGAAGCGGTTAGAAGTGGCTGGGTTGCAGGAAAACCATTTGAATTTGTCCTAATGAAATAACCTTGTGAACGTTGTGCCTCGTAACCAACATTGGCATCTATATAAAAATCATCGATGCCTTTTACATTATATCTATAAGATAATTGATTTCTTGTTAGCCAGTTGAAATACCTATCAGAATAATCATAAGCACGACCACCTGATGTTCTTCCATCACCCATTATAGGATTATTGTATTGCTGCTCTTCAGTTAAATTGTAATCGATGCTACCAAAAGTTGAGAATTTTAGTTCATCCCAAATATTCCACTTTAGCTGCTCAGTTACTAATGCCCGAGTTTGAGAATCAAACTTTTTGTCATTAGCTGCGATGTACAAAGGATTGTATATATCAGGAAAATTAGTATTACCTACTCTTGAAAAGTTTAAAGAACCATCAGTATTGTAAGCTAACTGTTGAGGACGTAAGAAATAGCTTGAAAGTACTGGACTTGCAAAAGCACCACCATTTGACGGAGTATATTGATTTACATTTGAAACATTTAATCCCGTAGTGAGCGTAATTCTCTTGCTGATGTTATGGTCAATATTTAACAATCCCGTAAATCTTTTTAAAGAGGATGCAACTGTAGTTGCTTCTTGATTGAAATATCCAAGAGAGGAAAATACACGAGTAACATCACTACCACCGTTGATAGAAACATTGTATTGCTCTTGTTTTCCTTTGCGTGTCACCAATTTATACCAATCATTTGTTGGACCACCAACACCATATCCTGTTAAAGTATTTTGCAACGAAGTTCCTGTTACACCAGCATTTGTTAACCCTTCTTGCAACAGCATTCCAAATTGATCGCCATTTAAAGGCCTTCCAGCAGCAGGTATAGATAAATTAGACGTTGATCCTACCTCTGCATCAACTCTAACTTGTGTTTTTCCAGCCTTACCTCTTTTTGTGTTAATTACAATTACACCATTTGAACCACGAGAACCATATATAGCAGTAGCTGCTGCATCTTTTAAAACAGTAACACTCTCGATGTCGTCTTCATTTATCCCAGCCAAAACATTTGTTGTGGTAGTAAGAGCCGAAAGATCCCCTGAATTAATAAACATACCATCCACGACATACAAAGGATTTGATCCTGCGCCTATTGAACCAACCCCCCTTAATCGAACTTGAATGTTTGCTCCAGGTTGACCAGAATTTAAACTGACGTTTAAACCAGCAACTTCGCCCTGTAAAGCTTGAAGAGGAGTTGAGAATGGCTTGTTTTCATTTTCAGACCCTTTTATTGTAGATGCCGACCCGGCAAAGGATTTTTTTGCTTGGCTGCCATAACTATCCTGGATTACAACCTCTGTCAATTGTCTAGTGCTTGAAGTCAACTTTACATTATAAGTTGTGCTGCTTGTTATAGTTAAGCTTTGAGTAGAATAACCAATAAAAGTAAAATTTAAAACACCTCCAGTTGCTGGCGCGTTTAAAGTAAATTGTCCATCCCCATCTGTCAAAGTACCAATTTTAGTACCTTGAACCATAACAGATACTCCCGGTAAGGGCTGGCCGTCATCAGCCCCCGTTACCACTCCCGTAATTTTCCTGTTTTGTGCGAATGCGTTTTGCATTGCTAATAACCCAAACAAGAAAAAAATAAGTAATTTTTGCTTCATGCTTTATTTTTTTAGTTAAATATCAATTCCAAACATATACATAATTTTACTTCTATTGTAAATAATTAAAAGAATAACACAAAAAAATTACAAAAGAAAGTGTAACTAAAATTTAAATAGTTAAATTCATCCACAAAAGGAAAAAATAGTATCAAAAGGCAACTTTTATCGAAACAGGGGATTCAAACATCTGCTAATTCTATTATTTATAAGCTTATTGGCTTATTTATTTAGACAGATTTTGATTTTAACAGGCTTTTTCACCTCACTAAGAGGGCTAACCAAAAAATTAAGGCAACTTTCGCTTTTGAAGCTTAATACCTCAAAAAACAAAACTTACATCCGCTCCGGTACTTCTATCCCAAGCAAACGCATGCCTTTTTTAATTACCTGTGCAGCAACAGCAGATAACGTCAACCGAAACTGTTTTACTGCTTCTCCCTCGGCTTTCAATATCGTTTCTTCGTGGTAAAATTTGTTGTAAAGCTTGGCCAGTTCGTAAACATAATTGGCAATTACAGCGGGACTGTAAGCATTAGCAGCTTCGGTTAATGTATCTGGATATCGTTGCAATTGGATGATCAAATCCTTTTCCACACGCGATACTGTTTTTACCGGTATAAAAATAGCATCCGTATTAAAACCTCCTTTGTTTAGCACAGATTTGATCCGGGCATAAGTATATTGAATAAACGGACCAGTATGTCCCTGGAAATCCACGGATTCGTTTGGGTCGAACAATAATCGTTTTTTGGGTTCTACTTTTAACAGGAAGTATTTTAGTGCGCCCAACCCAACAATGTGATACAAGTTTTGCTTTTCTTCCTGCGGGAAGTCGGTTGCTTTGCCCAAAATGTCAGTTTGTTCTTTGGCTGTGGCTTCCATTTCGGCAATTAAATCATCCGCATCAACTACCGTTCCTTCGCGGGATTTCATTTTTCCCGAAGGCAGATCAACCATGCCGTACGATAAGTGGTACAAACCTTCAGCCCAACTTCTATCTAACTTTTTTAGGATCAAATACAGCACTTTAAAATGGTAATCCTGCTCGTTGCCCACTACGTTTAAAGCTTTGTCGGTTTTATATTCATCGTATTTTAACTGCGCCGTTCCTAAATCCTGCGTCATGTAAACGGAAGTTCCGTCGGCACGAAGCACTAATTTTTCATCTAAACCGTCGGCAGTTAAATCAATCCAGACGGAGCCATCTTCCTTTTTAAAGAAAACGCCTTTTTCCAGTCCTTCATCAATGATCGATTTACCCAATAAATAAGTGTTCGATTCATAATAATACTGGTCGAAATCAACGCCTAACTTTCTGTAAGTTTCCTCAAAACCGGCATAAACCCAGGTATTCATATCCATCCAAAGCGAAATAACCTGCGGATCGCCTTGCTCCCATTTTTGCAGCATTTCTTGTGCTTCAACAATTAATGGCGCATTTTTTTTGGCTTGTTCTTCGGGTTCACCTTTGCTTTTCAGTTCTTCAATTTGCTTTTTATATTCCTTGTCGAACAAAACATAATATTTTCCCACCAAATGGTCGCCTTTTAAACCAGAACTTTCCGGCGTTTCGCCATTTCCAAACTTTCGCCAGGCCAGCATGGATTTGCAGATATGGATGCCGCGATCGTTTACCAAATTGGCTTTGATCACTTCGTAACCATTTGCTTTTAAAATTTCGGCGACAGAATAACCTAACAGATTATTGCGCACATGCCCCAAATGCAAAGGTTTGTTTGTGTTTGGCGAAGAATATTCCACCATTACTTTTTTTCCGTTGGAAGGAAAAGAACCAAAGTTGGGCTGGTTGATGGTTTGATAAAAAACATCCAACCAATAACTGTTTTTAAGGGATAAATTTAAGAAGCCTTTGATTACGTTGAACGATTCGACGGCTTCCACTTCGTTCACCAAAAATTCGCCGATTGCTGTCCCGGTTTGTTCTGGTGATTTTTTGGAAAACTTGGTCAGCGGGAAAACCACTATCGTTACATCGCCTTCAAACT
>CAZZVO010000176.1:0-8685 GCA_964657505.1 uncultured Mucilaginibacter sp. | reverse complement strand
TCTGGATAGCACGGCCTTTTGAAGTACGCGTACCTTCCGGAATTTCGAAAACCCGCAACCAGAAACAACGGCCAGCTTCCGTAAAAAACAACATGTAATTATGGTTGGAAGCAATCAATAAATGCTCAATAAAATCTGCATCTCTACTATTGCTGCCGATGGAACCTTTACCGCCGCGGCCTTGCGTACGATATTCCGTTAAAGGCGTACGTTTGATGTATCCTTCCCTTGAAATTGTAATTACAACGTCCTCATTTTCAATAAAATCTTCCGTCATCATTTCTGCGGAGGAATGCATGATCTCGGTTTTACGCTTATCGCCGTACCTTTCTTTTACTTCAGCCAGTTCCTTTTTGATGATCTCCATCCGCAAACCTTCATCAGCCAAAATAGATTTCAGATACTCGATCTGCTTCATCAATTCTGCGTATTCCGCTTTGATCTTGTCGCGTTCAAGTCCGGTTAAACGACGAAGCGTCATATCCAAAATAGCACGCGCTTGAACGTCGCTCAGTTCAAATTGCGCCATCAAACCTTCGCGGGCTTCGTCAGGTGTACCAGAATTTCTGATCAAACGGATCACTTCATCCAAATGATCTAAAGCAATCAGTAAACCTTCTAAAATATGGGCGCGCTTTTGTGCGTCGGCCAATTCAAAACGAGTTCTTCGGACTACAACTTCGTGCCGGTGTTCCACAAAATGATGGATCAAATCCTTCAGGTTCAACTGCATCGGCCGGCCTTTTACCAGTGCAATGTTGTTTACGCTGAAAGAAGTTTGAAGCGAAGTATATTTGTAAAGGTTATTTAAAACGATGGCGGCGTTGGCGTCTTTTTTTATCTCATAAACAACGCGTATACCTTCGCGGTTAGATTCATCGCGGATATCAGAAATACCTTCAATTTTTTTATCGTTGATGAGATCAGCCGTAGCTTTAATCATCACCGATTTATTCACCTGATACGGGATTTCGCTTACGATAATCCGCTCCCGCTCGTTACCATAGGTTTCAATTTCTGCTTTTGCGCGTAAAACAACACGACCACGACCGGTTTCTAATGCTTCGCGGATACCTTCTACTCCGTAAATAATTCCGCCGGTAGGAAAATCCGGCGCTTTTACATGCTGCATCAATTCGCTGATCTCTATGTCACGGTTGTCAATGTAAGCCATCGTAGCATCGATTACTTCGCTTAAATTATGCGGAGCCATATTGGTGGCCATCCCAACGGCAATTCCGGATGCACCGTTAACCAACAAATTTGGAATACGGGCCGGCAAAACAGTTGGTTCTTCTAAGGAATCATCAAAATTGAGCTGATAATCGATCGTATCTTTATTGATATCAGCCAGCATTTCTTCTGCAATCCTGCGCAAACGTGCTTCGGTATAACGCATCGCTGCCGGACTATCGCCATCCACAGAACCGTAATTGCCTTGTCCATCAACCAAAGGATAACGCAAACTCCAATCCTGCGCCATACGAACCATCGTATCGTAAACTGATGAATCACCGTGCGGATGATATTTACCCATCACTTCGCCTACAATACGGGCAGATTTTTTATAAGGTTTGGTGGCGTTTAAACCCAGATCAAGCATGCCGAAAAGTACGCGGCGGTGGACAGGTTTTAAACCATCCCGCACGTCGGGCAATGCACGGGAAACAATAACCGACATCGAGTAATCGATGTAGGCTGATTTCATTTCATCTTCAATATTAATCGGAATTATTCTGTCTTCCGGTTGTTGCTGGTCATTACCTGTTTCTTCGGCCATTTTTACTTTTTAGAATTCTTAAAAATGGTATCGTGCAAGACTGCTTGATACCGCAATTTGACATGCGAAATTAAGCATTAAAAACGATAAAAAGAGCGTTAAAAGTGGATAAACATGCAGGAAAATGCCGGTTTGTTGCTCCTTTTATCCACAGTTTTTAGGTGATAAAAGAAGCATTTGCGCCAATGGCAATTCTAAGTTTAAACAAACAAATATTTGTAGAGAGATGAGCCGAAAAAACAGTCTCGCTTAACCAAATACTGTTTTTATGCCACTAAAAGCAGTAAGTCATCAGCATAATAATCCACTACTATTTTATAGAATTAGCTAACCCAATCAACACCTTTACGCAGCAAACTGTTGGTTTTTTCTTCCTGACTACCAGGTTTTGGTTGGAAATTATAAGCCCAGTTGGCCTGCGGCGGCAAACTCATCAAAATGGATTCTATCCGGCCATTTGTTTCTAAACCGAATTTTGTTCCAGCATCATAAACCAGATTGAACTCGGCGTAACGGCCGCGGCGCTGGTACTGCCAGTTTTTTTCGTTTTCGGTGAAGGATTTATCGCGGTTACGGTTCACCAATTCGGTATAAACTGGAATGAACGTGCGACCCAGGTTTTTAGAAAATTCAAAAATATCCGTCCAGCTCAATTCATCATTAGCTGCCAAACGATCAAAGAAAATGCCACCAATTCCCCGTGTTTCTTTTCGGTGTTTAATGCAAAAATATTCATCAGCCCAGGTTTTAAACCTTGGATAAAATTCGTGATGATAGGTATCGCAGCAATTTTTAAGCTGCCGATGAAAAAAACGTGCATCTTCTTCAATCACATAATGTGGGGTGAGATCGATTCCACCGCCGAACCAGCGGACAGGTTTATCACCTAAAACCGAAGAAGGCATTTCAAAATAACGGATGTTCATGTGAATTATGGGCACCCAGGGATGACTTGGGTGGATAACGATAGAAACGCCGGTTGCAAAAAAATCTTCCTGATCTACCACGAGTGATTTTTGTAAAGTAAGCGGCAACTGACCTTCCACAGCAGAAAAATTAACGCCTCCTTTTTCGATGATGTTACCGTTTTGAATAACCCGCGAACGGCCGCCGCCACCGCCATCGCGCTGCCAGGTTTCTTGCTCGAAACGCGTGCCACCATCCAACTTTTCTAAAGCCGCACAAATTTCGTCCTGAATTAAACGGTATTCTTCTGCTATCTGTTCTTTCGTAATCATCGCCACATCGTTTACAATCATATCGTTTCTCGTTTTATACGTTGATGGGAGTTGTTGAGTTTGTTTCGGGCGAGTTATCTTCCATATAATCCAAATCTTTCCCAAAACTTTCTTTAAGCTGATTGATGGAGAAAAAGGCAATGGTGATTAAAAAAACCATCATGATACGGGCACTGTTGATGATACCAAGATGTACCACTAATTTCTCAAAAATAAACGTAATGGGAATCAACGCCCCGCGAACAAAATTAGGCACCGTCGTGGTAACTGTTGCCCGGATGTTGGTACCAAACTGCTCGGAAGCAATGGTAACAAACGTTGCCCAGTATCCGCAGGAAAAACCCATAAACAAACACAACCAGATGAACTGCTGCGCCGTAACATTGACCGATTGCAGGTAAACAAACACGCTTACGAGCGATAAAACATGAAAAATCATCATCGTTAATTTGCGCGATTTGGTAAACTGCGCCAGTAAACCGGCAACCAAATCGCCAGCGGCAATACCAAAATAAGTGTACAAAATGCCCGTACCGGCACTTAAAACAGTGGTGGATTGCAGTGCTTTACCAAATTCCGGCGCTTGGGTAACCAAAATACCAACCACAAACCAAAGCGGCGCACCAATTAAAATACAGTACAAATATTTGAAAAACCTTTTACGGTTATTGAACAGCATCATGAAATTCCCTCTGCCTACATTGGCTTGTTTTGCTTCCTTATACAGCCCGCTTTCGAAAGTGCCCGCGCGTAGCAGCAGCAATAAAAAACCCAAACTTCCGCCCACAAAATACGAGGTGCGCCAGTTAAAATGTGCGGCAATAGTAGCAGCAATTGCAGCACCAAACAAACCCACAACGGCAACAATCATGGTACCGTAACCCCTGTTTTTTTTGCTGAGGGTTTCACTTACCAAAGTAATTCCGGCACCTAATTCTCCAGCCAAGCCGATGCCGGCAACAAAACGGATCATACCGTACACCTCCACATTATGCACCAGTCCGTTAGCGAAATTTGCTATCGAATACAACAAAATCGAACCAAAAAGCACTTTGATCCTGCCAAATTTATCGCCGATAATTCCCCACAAAATTCCACCCAGCAATAAACCGCCCATTTGCATGTTTAATACAAATTCGCCGTCTAAACGCATGTTTTCAGGCTTTACACCGATCTCTTTAAAGCTTTGGATGCGGACGATGGAGAAAATCACCAGATCATATATGTCCACAAAATATCCTAAAGCAGCAACAATTATTAAAAAAATGATGTTTCTATTGTGGACAATTGCTGAAGTTGGCATATCAAAAATATGATTAGCAGAATTATTGAGGTTGTAAATATATTTATTTTCAAATGATGAAAAGCAAAAGCCGTTATAATTAAAAGTATGGTAAAAGAAGTATATACAAAATTGAGTTTAAAAGCCATCTGTATTAGTTCAAAATTCAGATTATCTTAGCCCTGATGGAAAATTTTATTCAGTACAACCCAACGAAACTGATATTTGGACGGGAAGTTACCGATACACTTCCCGCAGAAATTTCCTGGAAAAAAGCATTGGTTATCATTGGCCAAGGTTCGGCCAAAAAAAATGGTTTGTTTGCGCGTGTGGTTTCTTTGATGAATATGGCCGGACTGGACCACATCACTTACGAAGGCGTAAAAGCCAGCGCAACTTACCAGGATGCAGACGAAGCAGTAAAAGCAGCCAAAGCGTATCAGGCGGAAGTGATCATTGCCATCGGCGGCTGTTCGGTGATAGATACTGCTAAAACTGTTGCCTTGGGTTATTACAGCAACAATTCCGTTTGGGATTTTTACCTGCTAAAAGAAGCACCGCCGCAACAAGCACTTCCGGTTTTAAATATATTAACCATTGCTTCCACAGGTTCGGCCATGAACAATACGGCGGTTTTGTGCGATTATACAACGGGCATCAAAAAAGAGTTCAGCTCGCCTTTAATCTATCCAAAAACTGCATTTCTCGACCCATATTATTCGGTTACTGTTCCGGCCGCCCAAACTGCGCTCGGCGTTTCTACCATGATCGCTTATGCCGTTCAGCAGTTTTTGAACGAAGGTGATGCGGCTTTAACCGATTATTTTTCGGCAGATGTAATCCGCCTTTCCATTCAATACGGCAAAGAAGTGATGCAAAATTTGCAGGATTACCAACTACGTGCCAATTTAATGTGGCTGGCTACGGTTTCTTTAAATGACACACTTAGTGCGGGAAGAAATTATACTGATAAAAGCATTACCTGCATTGCTTTTGCTTTGGATGTGCGATACGAAATTGGCCACGGTGTATCGTTGGCGATAGTTTTATGTGCCTGGTTGAAGTATCACCAATACAGATATTTGGGGCGGATCAAGTTTTTGGCGAAACACGTATTTGGTTGTGAATCTGTTGATTATGATACGATGGCAATCTGTTTCGTTAAAAAAATGGAAGATTTTTATCGCTCTATCAAAATTCCGGTCAGGCTTTCGGAAGCTGGGATTGGTTTAGCAGAAAAACAAAATATCCTGCAAAGTTTCCAACTAAATAAAATAACCGTAAGCAATTATAAAATGACCGACAAAGATTACGAAGCACTGTTGGATTTGATGTGGTAATTGCTGTTCATGCTGTTTTTATGCCGATAAAAACAGTATTGCAAAAAAACGAATATCACCTCGAAACCAAATTCGGATTGTTAAACGGATATCTTCCGCCAAAATCTTCTACCCAATAATAATTGTAAACGTAGGCACCAATTTCTTTAAAAGCCGGGTTCATCAGGTTTTTGCAATGTGCTTCGCTCTTAAAAAATTCCTGGTTTACCTGCTCGATGGATTGCTGCCCAGCGGCGATATTTTCACCAATCACATATCTTTGAAATCCGGCCGTACCATATCCAGCTTTGTCGAAACGGTCTTTAATCTGGTCGCCATTCTTACTTTCATGACTAAAATAATTGTTATTGGCCATATCTTCTGCATGGTTTTTAGCAGCGGCGGCCAAACGATCGTTCCAGGTTATCGGGGCAACAGGTTTCATGTAAAAGTTGCCGCAATTGCATCCACGTGTACGGATTTGATTGATTCGGTTGACGACTTCAGCTTTGAAACTAAAACTTTTACCGATAAAAGAAGCATCCTCTTTTATAAAAGACACGCAAAAAAACAAGGGAACGATGAGCAGGAATTTTATACCTTTTAATTTCACGTTTTACAATCTGTTTTGAAATTGTTTGATTGTAAACGGGCAGCAAAGTTTAAAGGTACAAGCTATTTAAAGGTTACACACCGCGTTCCAGATTTCTTCGTTCACCGGGATCCCTTCTGCGGTATTTTTATTTCTGGTGATCAGGGTTTTTTCTCCGGGATAATAAATTCTTCCACCAATTTCTTCTACTTCACTGGATTTAGTAAAAGCAATAATCTGTTCGATCAAATTTTGATGAAGATCGGGCTGATGAATAGCGATAAAGGTTTGAGAAACACCGGATTCTTTTCCGGCGGCCGTAATTGCTGCCGTTGATTTCCCTCCGCTTAAAGCCGTGAGCACAACGTCCAGCATCAACGAAAGTCCAGAGCCTTTCCACATTCCTATCGGCAAAGCTCTTTCGGTTTTTCGGATTGTAGCTGCATTGGTTGTTAAATTCCCTTCATCATCATAACCTCCGGGATAAGGAAGCGCTTCTTTTTTCAACTCATATTCCTGCAACTTCCCGTAGGAATATTGGGAAACGGCCATGTCCAAAACCAAATGTCCGCCTTCTTTTGGCACTGCAATTACAATCGGATTGTTTCCCAATCGCGGTTCTTTCCCGCCCCAAGGCGGAATATTGGCGATGGTATTGGTAAAACAAATCCCAATACAACCGGCTTCAGCGGCTTGCCAGCCATAAGTTCCGCCGCGCATCCAATGGTTGGTATTTTTTAAGCTGATGCAACCAATCCCGTTTGCTTTTGCCAGTTCGGTTGCTGCTTTCATCGCTAACGAAGCATTGTACATGCCGGGTGCCAAATGCCCGTCCCAATTTGCCAGTGCGCCTTTTTCGCTTAAAACTGCTGGTTCTGCTTCAGGTTTGACTAACCCGTTTCTCACATGATCGATAAAAACCGGAAAACGATTTAAACCGTGCGAATACACGCCATCCAAACTATTTTGCGCAAATATCCGCGAACACAACGCCGCTTTAGCTGCAGAAAAAGAATGCTTTAAAAGTATTCGTTCAAATTCTTTTTGGAGATCATTATAAAATACCTTCATGTTTTTTGTAAAGAATCTGTTTTTATCAGGAACAGATAAATTTTAGGGCATAAAAAAAGCCTTTCACCAGAGGAAAGACTTTTAAATAAGGTTTGGTATATGTTTGTATATCAGGCTTTTTTTACGTTTACTGCTTGCAATCCTTTTCTGCCTTCCTCAACATCGTATTCTACGTTATCGTTATCCTTAATCGCGTTCACCCCTCCTTGAACGTCTTTAAAGTGCACGAATAAATCCTTACCATCGTCGGTAACGATGAAACCATAACCTTTTTGAGTGTTGAACCACTTTACTTTTCCAGTTTTCATAGCATTTTATTAGAATTAAATTAGTGGTTTAATATAAATAAACTTAACTGTAAAATAAAAATAATTAAAACAAAAAAGATTATGGTTTTTAGGGTGATAAAAACAGCATTGTAATTGGAAAATATCCTTACTTATTAGGCTGAGGTGTCATCCGTAAATACGGTTTCACTTCAGTAAATCCTTTTGGAAATTTAGCCGGAATATCTTCTGTTTTGATTGCTGGCAAAACTACCACATCCTCTCCTTCTTTCCAATCTGCCGGCGTAGCAACACTGTGATATGCGGTTAGTTGAAGCGAATCAATTACACGTAAAATCTCCTGAAAATTTCTACCAGTTGAAGCAGGATAACTGATAATCAATTTAACCACTTTGTTAGGATCGATGATAAACAACGAACGGATAGTTGCATTAACAGAAGCATTTGGGTGGATCATGTCATAAGCTTCGGCTATTTCTTTGCTTTCGTCCGCTATGATTGGGAAAGTAACTTCTACGTCCTGCGTTTCATTAATGTCGTTGATCCAGTTTTTATGTTGTTCTACGGTATCAACACTTAATGCAATTACCTTCACATTGCGTTTTTCAAACTCATCTTTTAACGATGCTGTTTTGCCTAATTCTGTGGTACAAACTGGTGTATAATCGCCCGGATGCGAAAACAGAACACCCCAGCTTTCGCCTAAATAGCTATAAAAATCGATCTCTCCTAAAGATGTTTTTGCCTGGAAATTGGGTGCTTTGTCCCCTAATCTTAAACTCATGATGCTTAAATTTAATTTGAATAATAATCTACAAAAGTAGTAGAGAATCTTGTCATAACAAAACTATAATTCAACAAAAAAGGGAACTCAAACGAGTTCCCTTTTTTAGCTAAAGCAGACAGTTTAATTATTTTACCGAATCAACAACTGCTTTAAAAGCATCTGGGTGATTCATCGCTAAATCAGCTAAAACCTTACGGTTTAAACCGATTTCTTTACCGGCTAACTTACCCATCAATTGTGAGTACGAAATGCCATGCTGACGTGCACCTGCGTTGATACGCTGGATCCATAAAGCCCTGAATTCTCTTTTCTTGGTTTTACGGTCGCGG
>CAZZVO010000175.1:0-8716 GCA_964657505.1 uncultured Mucilaginibacter sp. | reverse complement strand
GGGTTATCAATCGCCAGTTATGGCGTTTGAAATGGGTAAGTACATTACTGATTTTGCCTTAACCGGGCATAAGTATTTTAACGGGAAAGTGTTGCCGGTGGCTTTGAGTACTCCGTAGGTTTTGGGGTGGTAAAAGAAGTATTGGTTGGAAGTTAAACTTTTGATGGCTCAACCCTAAGCTGCACTATCAGAAAAAGATTTAATATTCTCAAAGTCTAATTGTTTCGCGTTCTTCTCTTCTTCCAGATCGTAATCGTCCTGCAACCCCAACCAAAATTTGGCCGTTGTACCAAAATATTTAGAAAACCGTAAGGCAGTATCGGCAGTAATCCTACTATTGCCTTTTAAGATTTCGCCTACCCGCGTTTGCGGGATAAATGTTTCTTTACACAAACGATAAGCGCTGATATCTAAAGGAATAAGAAATTCTTCTTTCAAAACTTCTCCGGGATGTATGTTTTTTAATTTTTCCATTGTTGCAATTTAATGGTAATCAACAATTTGAACTTCGAAAGCTTGATCGTTTTTCCAAATAAAAATTATGCGCCGTTGTTTATTGATTCTGATACTATAAAATTCTGATAAATTTCCACTTAATTTTTCCAAGTAATTAGCCGGAGGAATTCGAAGATCATTAACATTTTGTGCGTTACTGATCATCCTTAATTTTCTTCGTGCTACATTTTGAATATCAAATAGTAGTTTTTTTGATGAAATTCCATTCCATATTTTTTCGGCCTCCTTATCGCCAAAACTTTCAATCACATTATCATAATTAATACTAACGCTAAAAGTAAGTAAAATATGGTTTAATGCTGTGCATATACAGGTAAAAAATTATAGATAGGCCACAAATAACAAGCATAGCTGTAAAAATATTTTTGTTTATTTGATAACCAATCTCAAACCCCATGCCCGAAACAACTACCAACCTCCCACCTAAAAACCACTACGAAATCCTCGATGGCCTGCGTGGCGTAGCAGCAATTTTGGTAGTTACCTTTCACGTTTTCGAAACTTTTAACGGCGGCAGCCGCTTTAACCAAATTATCAATCATGGTTATTTGGCGGTTGATTTTTTCTTTCTCTTATCCGGTTTTGTAGTAGCTTATGCATACGATGACCGTTGGGCAAAAATGACCACCTGGGATTTTTATAAAAGAAGACTGATCCGTTTGCAACCCATGGTAATTATGGGAAGCATTATTGGTGCCTTGCTTTTTTATTTCCAATCATGTCCGATGTTTCCACTTATCAGCGGAACGTCCGTTTGGCACATGCTGCTGGTGATGATTATTGGTTTTACGCTTATTCCGTTAACACCTTCTATGGATATTCGCGGCTGGCAGGAAATGCACCCGCTAAACGGCCCGGCCTGGTCGCTCTTCTTTGAATATGTAGCTAACATTCTTTATGCGCTGATCTTCCGAAAGTTTTCAAAAAAAGTGTTGGCTGTTTTTGTCTTTTTATTTGCCTGTCTGCTCATCCATTACTTAGTGACCGGCCCGCAAGGAGATGTGATTGGCGGCTGGAGCATTGATAAAATACAGCTCCGCATTGGTTTTACCCGTGTGCTTTATCCTTTTTTTGTCGGCATATTGTTATCCCGTTATGGAAAATTAATCCGTATAAAAGGAGCGTTCTGGATATGCAGTTTGCTCCTGATTGTAATTTTCTCCATTCCAAGGATTGGCGGCAGCGTGCATTTATGGATGAACGGTTTGTACGAATCTTTCTGCATCATTGTCCTGTTCCCTTTAGTCGTTTCGATTGGTGCAGGCGGCAGTTTAAAAGGCAAACACACCACCAAAACCAATAAGTTTTTGGGCGAAATCTCCTACCCGCTCTACATTACGCATTACCCGCTGATCTACACTTATGTTGCCTGGGTAACCAACAACAAAGTGCCAATGGAAAAAGGACTTTGGGTTGGTTTGCTTCTGGTTATTGCAAGCATTACGATAGCTTATGCCTGCCTGAAACTGTATGACGAACCTGTGCGAAACTGGTTAACAAAACGGTTTTTAAGGAAAGCGGAAACAGGTTCATAGTTAATAGGTGATGGTTCATGGTTCATAGCAAACTATTACGAACTATCAGCCGTGAACTATCGACCATGAACCATCAACTCCTACCTACTTCTTCCCGCCCAGCATCAAAATTTCGTTTACTACAATTTCGGTGATGTAGCGTTTTATGCCTTCTTTATCGGTATAATTTCGCGAAGCCAATTTACCTTCAATGCTAATCTCGTCGCCCTTTTTCAAATAGCTTTCGGCAATATCCGCTTGTTTGCCCCAAAGCACCAGGTTGTGCCATTGCGTTTCGGTTATTTTTTCGCCTTTCTGGTTATTGTAGGTTTCGTTAGTGGCGAGCGAAAGTTTAGCCATTTTTCTGTTCTGGTCGAAGCTTTTTACTTCCGGGTTTGTACCTAAGTTTCCTACTAAGCGTACGCTGTTTTTTAAGGTGCTCATCGTTTTATTTTTTTTGTTTTTGATTGATGATACAAAGGTGTGGCGGGTTGATTAACTTAGTCGGATGGTAAGCGGATATAGCTGGTTATTTTCGTTTGTAAGCGTTTGCAAACGGAATTTTGTTTATTTTTGAGTTAGCTGTGTTAGAACAATAAAGATCAGTTTAAGCCTTCCTAAACCGAGTTACATCTTCCGCTAAATGCTTCTTTTACCGGGTTAAAATCAACATTAAGAAACGGTGCTTTTAATGATAGTTTGTTAAACTCCTGCTTCTTTTCCATCCGAAAATTATTTACTTTTAGCTAATATTTTTGTTACATGGAAACCTTATCACCTGACAAACAAACGCTTAGGATACTTTTCCTGGCTTCATCACCCAAAAACCAAGGCAACATTAGGTTAGGGACCGAACTGCAAGAAATCCGAGACAGGCTGGCCAAAAACCCTTCATTCGAAATTAAAGACAGGCAAGCCGTGAAACCGGACGATGTTTTGCAAACTATTTTAAACTACAAACCTCATATAGTGCATTTTTCGGGGCATGGACAGGAGAACGGCGAAATTTGTTTTGAGGATGAAAAAGGTGATTCGAAAACCATCCCACCGGATGCGTTGGCTTCGTTATTTAAGTTAGTGAGCGATTATGTTAAATGTGTGGTGATCAATACCTGCTTTTCGGAAGTACAGGCCAAAGCAATTTCGCAATTTATACCAATCGTGATTGGCACAAGTAAAGAAATAACAGATGGCGCAGCGATCAAATTTTCAACAGGGTTTTACACGGCTTTAGATCCCGATTTGTCGCAAAAAAGTTTGCACAAAGCTTTTGACAGTGGTTGCATTGCTATCCGGTTTGAAAACCTGCCAAGCAATTTAGAACCGGTTATAATTGAAGGCTCGCCGGAAATCAGGTTCACTTCCGAAGTTGATAACGCTTTCTTGTCGATCACAGAACCTAATGGCGTAATTTTTAAAACTTTAAAACGCGGCTTATCGCTTGTTGGTAATAAAATGGGTGTTTCGGAAGATGTAGTGTCGAGGATCATTGAAGAGAAAATCAAAAAGCTTACTTTACATAATGAAAGCATTGCCGAATACGAAATGACGCTGTTGGATATGCTGAGGGATGAATACCCGTTTTCAGAAACAGCAAATTCTGCTTTATACCGGTTGCAAATTGGGTTAGACCTCAGCAACCAGGATGTAGAAGCTGTAAAAAGCAGGATATTATCCGACCCTGCGTTAGATAAGGCCGAAAGCTGGTTTGACAGGGGAATTAGGCAATCCCGCATAAAAAACAATGAAAAGGCGATTGAGTATTTTTCGAAAGCAATAGAGAAAGACAATGATTATTCCGCAGCTTTTTACGAAAAAGGTTACTGCTACGATATTCTGGCAAAGTTTGATTTAGCGATCGAAGAGTTTACCAAAGCAATCAATTTTGATAATAAATGGGAAGTAGGCAATTTAGGATTGGCTTATTATTCCCGGGCCAGGGCCTACGATTTTTTAGAAACAGATGATATTGCGTTACTAAAGGAACATAAAATGGCAAGCCTTTCTGACTGGACAAAATCAATTGAAATTAACCCGGACGATGCAAATGCTTATTATGGCCGCGCATTGGTTTATGGGAAACTAAACCGGTTAGAAGAAGCAATAGTTGATTTAGAAAAATCATATAACATGACGAAAAATGAAAAGCAGAAAAGAAATGTAATTATCGAGATGAACAGATGTTATTTTAGGCTGAAAAATTTTGATGAGGCGGAGAAATGGGCCAAGCTGCTGGACCAAAACCCGGAAGTTAACCTAAACTAACCATTTTTCACCCGATAAAAACAGCATCATGAAAAAATTAATACAATTTACAACAGCCGACGGCGATGATTTTTTTGTAGAAATAGAAGAGCCGGTTGCAACAGAAACGGTAAGGGGCTATTCTGGGCAGGAAAACACCCGCGGCGTTTTGGAAACCGCGAAACAAAGCTTTAACGATGCTTTAAAACCGCTTAAAGAAATATCAAATAGTATTATCGACAGTGTCCGGCAAATTTCAAACGCGCCCGATGAAGTGGAAGTTGAATTAGGTTTAAAGTTCTCTGCCAAAGCAGGTATCATCCTTACCAGTTTAGATAGCGAAGTAAACTTTAAGATCACCCTGAAATGGCAGAAAAGTAAAACGGCATCTTAGATAGCACGTGAATAAAGGCTGTTTCTAATTCGAAATGCCCAAACTAAATATTTGATTATTTTAGCAGAGCCTGCAACCATTATAACCCACAATGCCCATAACAGAACGCCTTTGCTTAGATTGCGGCCAAACCATCCACGGCCGTGCCGATAAAAAATTTTGTAACGACCAGTGCCGCAGTAATTTCAATAATCAGCTTAATAGCGACAGTCACAACTTAGTGCGCAACATCAACAATATTTTGCGGCGCAACCGGCGTATTTTGCAACAGTTAAACCCGACTGGCAAAACCAAAACTTCCCGCAAAAAGCTGAACACGCTGGGCTTTAACTTCAACCATTTCACGGGCATTTATCAAACCCAAACCGGCAACACGTATAACTTTTGTTATGATTACGGCTATCTGGTTTTAAGTGAAGAAGAGGTTTTAATTGTAAAAAGGGAAAACCCGTAAAAACCTAAAAAATCCCGCCGGAAAAATCCCGGCATTTACCGAGTAATTGCAAAGCTTTGCCTGTTTGGTGTTTAGCAACTAAAACGGTTAGGTACATTTGTATCAGTATTTTAAATGAAACATGAATAACCTCCATCATAACCCTTCTAAACAATCCGGCAAAATTATAGCCGGCTTTATCCTCATGGCCGTCGGCCTTTTGTTGTTGCTCAAACAGTTTGATTGGTTTTTCTTCCCGTCGTGGTTATTTAGCTGGCCGATGATCCTGATTATTGTTGGCCTAGTGAGACGGGGAAGTAGTCGCTCTAACAATTCTAACTGGCTCATTTTGGTTATCATTGGGTGCCTGTTTTTACTGGGCGAAATATTTCCGAATGTTAACGTAGTTAACCACGGTTGGCCCGTTATCATTATTGCCGCTGGTTTATGGATGATTTTCCGGCAAAACCAATCCATCAGCAGTAAACCTAATTTTACAAAAGATGCTTATGTTGATCCGGATTTTCTCAACCCGGATCTAACTGCACAACAAGGACCGGCAAGCACGGCTTACGACAAAACAGAAAGCAGCGAAGATTACCTTAGTTCGTTTTCTATCTTCAGTGCAGCCAAAAAAAACATCTTATCTAAAAGTTTTAAAGGCGGGGAAGTTGTAAATATTTTTGGCGGGACAGACTTGGATTTTAGTCACGCAGATATTAGCGGACAAGTAGTGGTAGATGTGATGCAACTTTTTGGCGGCACCAAATTAATTGTGCCGCCGCATTGGCAGGTTGTTGCTGATGTAATCCAGGTTTTTGGCGGCGTAAACGATAAACGGATACCACACGCCGACGTTGCCGCCAGCGGAAAAGTGTTGATATTAAAAGGTGCTTCGATTTTTGGAGGTGTGGATATTAAAAGTTTTTAGCCTCACCCCAGCCCTCTCCAAAGGAGAGGGAGTTTTAGCTGCACCGGGTTTTTAAGTCCCTCTTTTTTGGAAAGGGATTTTAGGGTGAGGCTAAAAAAACACCGATAAAAACAGCATCAACCTAAATTAAATAGAAAAATTTGGAAAACATAACCGCTTTGTTCAACAGGTTTCGCGCTGTAGTTGGCGTTGGTTTGCTGGCCTGGTTTGCCTTGCAAAGTTACCTGCTTTACGATTTTGGCTTTAGTTGGAAAGTGGCCACAACCGATGCCGGCACCACCAGTATTTTATTGGCCGGCGCCTGTTTACTCATCAGCAATAACCTTAAATATTACCAGCCCGAAAAAGGCCGCTCATTTTTTATTTTGATGCTTTGTTTGGTTTTAAGCGTGTTTTGGCTGGCTGCTTGTCGCTGGCTCCTGCCGCAATTGATTACCGATCCTGCTTATAAAGTTTTTCTGATCCAATCTTTAACCATCCGTTTTTCTGTTTCATTTTTGATCATCGGCTGCATGGCCATGCTGAGTGCTTTGCGGTACATGCAAAAAGACCAGAAAGCTTACGAAGCCCGAAAATTAGCTGCCGAAAACCTGGCGCGCGATGCCGAACTGTATAAACTACGCCAGCAATTGCAGCCGCATTTTTTGTTCAACAGCCTCAATTCGATTAGTGCGCTAATTGGTTTTAAACCGGATGAAGCCCGAAAAATGATCCACCAGTTATCCGATTTTTTACGTGGAACTTTGAAGGAAGAGCAGCAATGGGTTACACTTTCGCACGAATTGCAGCATTTACAGCTTTATCTCGATATAGAAAAAGTACGTTTTGGCCACCGACTTACGGCAGTATTGCAGCATAACAACGCGGCCGATGCCATGCAAATCCCAACGATGTTATTACAGCCACTCGTAGAAAACGCTATTAAATTTGGTTTGTACGATACCATTGGCCAGGTAACCATCAGCCTGGAGGCTTTGGTGGTGGGCGGCCAGTTACAAATCACCATCAGCAACCCGTACGATCCGGAAACGGCATCGCCCAATCGCGGAACGGGTTTTGGATTGAGCGGCGTAAAGCGTAGGCTGTACCTACTTTTCGCCCGTCATGATCTGGTGGAAGTGAAAACTAAAGATGCGATTTTCAGCATTACCCTAAAAATTCCGCAAAATTTAAAAACCCAGGACGTGGCAGATTTCCACCTAAAAACTAATGTATAATTTATGCCGGTAAAAACAGTATTGATTATTGATGATGAACCGCTTGCACGTTCTATCGTGCTGGAGTATTTGCAGCAATTTCCGCAGATTGAAGTGGCACAAGAATGTGGCGACGGTTTTGAAGGAATTAAAGCGATTATGCAGCACAAACCCGACCTGATTTTTCTGGATGTGCAGATGCCAAAAATTAACGGTTTCGAAATGCTGGAACTGGTGGACCATGCGCCCGCTGTTATCTTCACCACCGCTTTTGATGAATATGCACTGAAAGCTTTTGAAGCACATGCGGTAGATTATCTGCTGAAACCCTTTAGCAAAGAGCGTTTTAACAAGGCCATTGAAAAGTTCCTGGAAAATCAGCCTAAAAAACCAGAAGCAACTGCGGCTTTACTGGAAACTGCGGCAAGTTCGCCTGCGCAGCACGACCGGATTGTGGTAAAAACTGGAACGAAAATCAAAGTTATTCCCGTTCAGGAAGTGCTTTATTTAGAAGCGGCAGACGATTACGTGAACATCCATACTGCCGCCGGTGCTTTCCTCAAAAATAAAACCATGAGTTTTTTTGAGCAGATACTCGACCCAAACCTTTTCACGCGTGTGCATCGTTCATACTTGGTCCGAGTTGGCGAAATTACGCGGATTGATCCTTACGAAAAAGAAACGCATATTTTGATTTTAAAATCGGGTGCCAAAATTCCGGTTAGTAAAGCGGGTTATGCCAAGTTGAAGCAGGTTTTGGGTATTTGAAAGATTTTTGTCATACCGAACTTGTTTCGGCATCCCATCGGAAAAGTAGAAACCTGGCAAGAGAGATCTTAAAACAAGTTTAGGATGACTAACTGCTTGCTATTTAGGTAACTAAGGCGAAATTCTCTTAAATTAGTTTTTTATTTGTCCGTTCTTTTTGCTTGAACAAAAAGAACGTTAAATACATCTGGACCAATTGTTTGCTTAAACGATATTCAGTATGAAAACTTCTAAAAAACGTGTTTCCAGCTTGCACAACATCGCAGGTAATGCTACTTTTAGCAATACTGTTTTTATCAGCATAAAAACAGTATCAACTAAACACGATGAAACAAAACCTTACTTTTTTACTCCTGATTTTTTGTTCGACCATAACGTTGGCACAATCCGACCGTTGGCAGCAGCACGTAAACTACGCGATGGACGTAAACATGAACGTGCAAACCAACCGTTTCACCGGCACGCAAAAATTAGAATATACCAACAACTCGCCCGATACTTTAAAACGCGTTTATTACCATTTGTACTGGAACGCTTTCCAACCCAACAGCATGATGGACGCACGGAGCCGCGAACTGGGCAAAACCATTATCAATAAAAAACCTGATTGGGATGTGCGTGTAAAAGACCGGATCTTGAACCTGAAACCCGAAGAAATTGGCTATCAAAAGGTATTGTCGCTAAAGATGAACGGCATCACCCAAAAGTTTAAAACGGAAG
>CAZZVO010000174.1:0-8811 GCA_964657505.1 uncultured Mucilaginibacter sp. | reverse complement strand
TCATTTACGGTAACTTGTCCTTTGTTGTAAATGCTGGAAAAACCTGCCGTATGTTCATCTTTCTCCGGATAACCGTTCCCCCAAAAGGCAAGTGGCGTGAACACGATTTTGATGTGCCTTTTTTCAAGCTGATTAACCAAATAATCAAACAGTTTTAAATGTTCGTTCTGCAATAAATTTCCGAGAGAATCTGTAATTTCTGTGTCCCAAACGTGAACACGGAAAGCATCGATTCCCATGCGCGACAAATGGTAAACATCTTGATCGATCGCTTTTTCCAGATCAACATTTAACGCTTTGTGTGAACGGTAACCGTAAGCAAAAGGTGCGGTATAATTTACACCGAAAAAATAAGCCTTTGCCTTGTTTTTGGTGTATCGGATGATGCCTTTTTTATCGACATAAATCAGGTTTTTTTGGGTTTGGGCAGAAGTTTTACTGTTGATAAACAACAGCAAAACAGAAAGAACAATCAAAAAAAAGGATACTTTAATTTTCATGGAGAACCCAACAATGTAAAATGTGGCCGTATTAATCTTTATAATAAGAAGTGTTTGAAAACTTGCAGCGACAAGGCATGCTTCTTTTATACCTGTAAACTTTAAGAGGAAAAAATCTGGTTGATGTATCCGAAACCAAATTTTGGGGCGATAAAAGAAGTATCTAAAAACAATTAACCCGCCAAAAATAGCGGGTTAATTGTTTAGGCAGAATATCTTATTGTTTTACTGCCGTATAGGTAGCGTTTGTACTGCTAATAGCGTTAAAAGTAATGGCATAAGTACCACTTGCGGCCACTGTTATATTGCCACCACTTGAAGAAGTTAAGGCGGAACCGTTAACAGGCGAAGTTAAGCCATAGCTAATTCCCCAATCATGGTTCGTACGGAACTTAAATGCACCTGTAGAAACTAAAGGCACTTTTAAAGTCCAGGCTTGTAAACTGTTGTCAAATTTCATATCCACATCCGTGCTCCAACCTTGTGCGGCATCGCCAATTACGCTGTAATAATTAGCAGGCGTAACGGTGTAAGTGCCTTTGTTTAAATCGGCCACTATACTATAATAACCTGCTGCCGGAACATACAGGTTATTAGCACCGCCTAAGCTAATGTTGCCGCCGCTGCTTTCGCCGTAGGAAGTATTCCAGTTTTTAGCTGGCGTTAATTTAAACAAAAGGTTACCAGGCGTAAAATTGATGATCCCGGTATAAATGCCGTTGCCAGTTGCAGACTGTAAACTATCGGCAGTAGCTGGCGTCCATCCCTGGTATGCACCCGGGACATAAATGTAGGAAACTAATGCAAACGGTGTAGCTGCCAAACCAATCACATTTGAATATGCAAATCCGGCAGTTGAACTTAGAGAAGATTTAACCCGAACTTCTATCTGCGAAGAAATTCCTGTAGGCAAGTTCATGGCTAAAAGCAGATTGTTAAAATCTTGTACTGTATAAGCTTGAGATAAAACACCGCTTCCAAGAATTACTTCCTTTTTAGGTGTAGCAAAATTATCGCCCTTTATATCTAACTGCAAAGTATTGGTTATAGCGGCACTATAACCATAGTTGGGCATTGTAGTAGTAAAAGTTACTGCAGTTGCAGTTAAGTTAGCTTTATTTAAGGCCGGGCTTGTGGTTGACGCTGTTAAAGTTCCCGGTGTTGTGGTACTACTGCTGACCGTAGTTAAAGCCCCGTCTTTTTTACAAGAGGAAATTATCAGCAAAACCAGACCGGTACTTGCCAAAATTTTGTTTATAAATGTTTTCATCTTACAATTGTTTATTTAAAAATGCTTCTTTTATCTGTAAAAAATCATTGTTACATTTTGCTGATTAATAACCCGGGTTTTGTTTTAAGTTAGGGTTTGCCGTAACATCGGTAGCGGGTAAAGGATATAAAGACCTATAAGCCGGTATGGATGTTCCTGCCTGCACGCCACCTTTAAAAGCCCACAAATAAGTACCACCTGTAAACAAGCCAAAACGGATTAAATCTGTACGGCGTGTTGCTTCCCAATACATTTCGCGTGCTTTTTCATTAATAATGTCACTTAATGCAATACTTGGAAGGTTACCTGAAGTATTACCATAAGCACGTGTGCGCAAAGCATTGAAATATTGAAGTGCTGTACCTGTACTTCCGCCAGAACCTCCGCGTAAAACTGCTTCAGCGTAAGTTAAATACATTTCCCCCAGACGGAACAAAGGAAAATCGGTAGAAGCATAAACACCGCCGGCAGAAGGAGCTGTAGCACCCGTTGAAGTAAGGTTGCTGAACTTTGTTACCGCAAAACCAGATGTAAATGTTGACTGATCGGTAGTGTTCATGCTAGCACCTGTGGTGTAGAACATGGCACGGGTATCCGTTTTGCCGCTGTAATCACCAAAAATAGTTGGAAGTGCCTGTGTTGTGTGGTTACCACTCCAACCACCATTTGGAACACCAAAGTTTATTGGGTTCATGGCCCCACTGATTGAACTATTGATGATAAAAGTAGTACCACCGTAATTTTGTGTACTTATACCATCATAAGCAATAGGCAAAATGATTTCAGGATTGTTCAGATTGTTGTCGCCTAAAAACAGATTTTTGTAATTTGGCATTAAGCTGTAGCCGGCGTTGATCACTTTGCTTGAATAAGTAACTGCATCAGTATAACGTCCATTTCCAGAACCTAAATATACTTCAGCATTTAAATATAAACGCGCTAACAAAGCCCAATCTGCTGCTTCGTCAGCACGGGCGTATTCGTTTTGACGAGGTGCAACTAATAGTGGATCAATTGCTTTTAATTCTGATTCTACATATTTAAACAAATCGGCACGGGATATCTGCGGAGGCAAAGTTTTGCCAATCGGAGAATTTTCATCTACAAAAGGCGGGTTACCGAATAAATCCATCAGTACCCAATATTGATATGCCCTTAAAAAACGGGCTTCTGCGCGGTAATATTTTACGTTGGTAGCATCAGTACCTGTTATTCCGCGACTCGCCAAATTTGCATCAGAAGCCTCGTTGATAAAAGAATTACAAACGGTGATTTGGTAGATTGAGCGATTGTACAAACCATTCAAAATGATGTTGGTAGATGTCCAATTGCTGTTGTGAAAATCAGGCACGCCAGGGTCGTTCCAAATACAAATTGCTTCGTCAGAACTTAATTCCTGTACGTTCCAGTACAAACGCATAAAATCTGAAGTACCGGCATCTATTCCACCTAAGTCAGAAGTGGCAGAACCGGAATTCCCGGTTAAGGCATAAGCACCATACACTTTTGCCAAACCTTGTTTATAACCTGCCGCCGTGCTAAAAGCAACAGCATCTGTAGTGGTGTTAATAGGTAGCCTGTTCAAATTTTTCTCACATGATACCAAAAGCATCATTGGTAAACACAGGAGTGTTACAACCTTTAATAATCTATTTTTCATATCTTAAATTTTATACTCGTTAAAAACCAACGTTTATACCCAATGTGTATGTTCTTGGCCTTGGATAGGCGTTATTATCGATTCCAGAATATACTTCAGGGTCTAATCCTTTGTACTTAGTAACTACAAATACATTCTGCACGTTAGCATTAATACGCAGGTTTGATATGCTATTATGAAATAAACTACCAAAATTATAAGCAATCCCTGCATTATCCATTCTTAAAAAAGAAGCATTTTGCACATAATAGTCAGAAAAATAATTGTAGGTTTTAAAATTAGTATTGTAAATATCAGTGCTTGCATTGTTTATAATACCAACATTGTTAATAATACTGGCCTGCGTACCCAAATTTGCGTTTTCGTTATTGTAAACGTAATTACCAATGTTAGCACGCAACACAGTGCTTACCGTCCATTTTTTATAATTTAATTGCGTACTAAAACCCATAATATAAGGAGGCAATGCAGATTTATAACGATACAAATCACTTGCATTAATTACCCCATCTTTGTTCCTATCCACATAAACGCCTTCTAACGGTTTACCATTAGCATCGTACACTTGTTGATATACGTAAAAAGTATTGGGTTGGTAGTTAACAGAATTGATTTGTATATAATTACCAGTACCACCGGCAATATTTCCTGTTTGCGCCCCTGCATTTGTTGCATTAGGTACTAAATACAAGTTTGTAATTGTAGTTTTATTATAAGCAATATTGTAATTTAAACTCCAGCTAATGTCTTTAGTTTTAACTGCGACTGCAGTCAAATTAAATTCAATACCATGACTGATTGTATTGCCAACATTCGTAGTTAACTGATTCGTAAAATTGGTTCCGGCAGGAATTGGAACAGTAGCCAGTAAATTCTTTGTTTTACGGGAATAAACATCCACGCTACCAGAAATTCGCTGGTTTAAAAAGCCAAAGTCTAAACCGCCGTTAAAAGCATTGGTTTGCTCCCATTTCAAACTTGTATCATAAGCCGATGGAGCATACAAGTTATAGAAACTGTTACCAAACTGATACTTGGAATCGTTGGTACTAAGCGAATAAATTGGCAAATAGCCATAGTAGCCCAAGCCTTCCTGCTGACCTGTAATACCATAACTTAAACGCAGTTTCAAATCAGACAATGCTTTCACGTTTTTAAAGAAATTTTCATCACTGGCACGCCAGGTAAACGCTGCAGACGGAAAATATCCCCAACGGTTAGCCGGCGAAAACCTGGAAGAACCATCTGTACGGGCAGAGCCTGCAAAAATGTATTTCTGGTCGTAAGTGTAAATCAACCTTGCATAGTAAGATATCAATGTATATTCATTTTGCCCATAGGGATAGTTAGGCACAGCAGAACCTGCAACGGGGTTACTGTTTGCACTTAAAGTCTGGTAGTTGTAATTTGTGTTAAGGAAATTATAATAACCGTAGCCTGCAGTTGCGTTAATGTTACTTTTAATATCTTTTAAATCTTTATTATAGTTCAAAAAATACTCTACTGTTGCATTTTTATTCGTTCCATAATAAGGTGTATTGTTACCCAGGTTTGCATAAGACTGTGCTGCAGTTGCCGGAACAAACACACGGCCGCTGCCTTTAGAAATATCATATCCAAAATTAGCATTGGCATTTAATTCCTTTAAAAAAGGAAACCGGTAGCTAAGTTGTGCGTTGCCGAAAGACCGGTAAGTATCACCATTGCTATGATAATCCTGCAACACACCTACAGGGTTTCGGGGTGCATTAGGATTAAGCACGGCACTTGCGCCTGTACCTGTTACCCATTCGTAATAACCGTCGTATTTTGAATCAGCCGCGTTTATTGGTTGTGTAGGATCAAAAACAACAGCATCGCCGATAGCTGCCTGATTGGCAAACCTGCTGGCTTGGTAAGTACCGTTTAAATTTAGGTCAACTTTAAGGTCATTATTAAAAAAACGCGGGCTTAGCCTTAAAGCACCCGTGGTACGTTTAATATTGTCTGTTTTTAAAGTACCATCCTGATCCAAGTAACCAATGGATATGCGGTATGGTGTCTTTAATGTGGTGCCAGAAACACTTACGTTATCGGTATTGGTTAATGCATTTTGATAAATTTGCTTTTGCCAATTTGTGTTTGCATTGCCTAACAAAGCAGAAAAATTAGCATTGTTTGCCGTATTTGCCTGGTCATAAGCTTTTACATAAGCACGAACCTGGTCAGCCGATAAAACATCAACCATTTTTTCCACGGTACTGATAGAGTTTTGGGAAGAAGCATTAACCTGAGGTTTGCCAGCCGAACCCTTTTTGGTTGTGATCAAGATAACACCGTTGGAAGCTCTTGAACCGTAAATAGCTGTCGATGCAGCATCTTTTAGCACGGTAAAAGTTTCGATATCATCGGGATTAATTAAGCTTAATGGATTAGCTGCTCCCGGGATAGCTAAAGTGCCATCAGGTTTTCTGTCTGCAGCAAGTGGTACCCCGTCAATCACAATCAACGGATCGTTACTGGCGTTTAAAGATGCGCCCTGGCGGATACGGATCGTACTACCAGAACCTGGCTGGCCACCATTGCTGGTGATAGAAACACCGGCAACTTTACCCGAAATAAGTTGTTCCGGCGATGTAATGGTACCTTTCTGGAAATCTTTGGACGAAACCGTTGAAATAGCACCGGTAACTTCTTTTCGGGTTTGTGTACCGTAACCAATAACCACGATTTCATTTAAAGATTGTGACGATGATACCATCTGGAAATTTACGTTTGCGGTTAAACCGCCGCTAACCGTAACCGTCTTTTTCAAAGCGTTATAACCTACAAACTGCGCAGTTATAGTAACCGTTCCCGGCTTTACACCGTTTATTTTAAAGTTACCATCCGCATCAGTTGTAGAACCTAATGTAGTGCCATCTATCGTTACGCTGGCACCTGGTAACGACTGACTTTTTTCGTCCAATACCTTCCCCGAAATACTTCCGGTTTGTGCAAATGCCCATGCAGAAAGCATCAGCAAGGCATTTAGTAGCAAATACTTCTTAAAATAAAGTTTTCTCATCGATTTATATAATTATTATTGGTAAAAAAAGCATTGTTGACGGCGATGTAAAAGCTACATCTAATTATAATTGGTTTATTTAGGTCGAAATTCTTTTTGTCAAACGCTTCTTCAATTCTTCCACCAATTTTTTTAGGTGATAAAAGAAGCATGCCGTAAGAGTCTATAGCTAAGTTAGTGTTTAATCAGTATTGGTTTTTTTAGTGTGATCGAATTAAAACTTATGTTTTATCTACTTATTATTCTATTTCCCCGGTTCCGTTAAATATTTTTTTTGATGAACGAAGGATGGCAAATGCCTTCATAACCGACTAAACGGCTTCACTTTTAAATAAATATTATTACTGGTTTAAATTGGTTTATAAATCAAAAATCGAACTTTTTAATGCTGCTTTTAAGCAGTAAAAATACAAGTCTGATCTTTAACGGGTGCAAAGGAACACATATCAAACGAATATTAAAACTTCTCAAAAAAAAATTAAAAGAACTTGTTATTGAATTAGTATTAATATATTGATTATAAACTGTTTCTACAATAAAGTTCAAAAAAAATTTAACATTTGCCCAAGGATTTTTAGGTGATAAAAACAGCGTTAAAACCAACTAAAATTGAAGTTTATTTACGAGTTACTTTAGTTTCTATTAGATTAAGAAATTAAAGCAAAAAAAAGTAAAAAGCGAAGTACAATTTCGAATTTTGAAGAAAATTTAAATTGCGTTTTCAAATCCGCAATGCTTCTTTTACTTACTAAAATTAAGTGTCCGCTTTGCTTTGCTTCAAAGCTTTTAGCAAATCTGGTTTTGCTTTGCGGATTTCTTTCCAGGGATCATCTCTATTTTCCAACAATGCCGGTACATTTTTTAGGCTGAAGTTTTTAATCTCCAAATCATCATCAACTTCTTCCCAACTTAAAGGCATGGAAACGGTAGCATTGGGTTTTGGCCTTACCGAATATGGCGCAGCAACTGTTTGGCCGTGGCGGTTTTGCAGGTAATCAACATAGATTAAGCCTTTTCTTTTGTCTAAACTTCTTTCCAAACTGGTTACGTCCGGCTGCTCTTCATGGATTAACTGCGCTACATAATTGGCAAATTTTTTCACGAAATCGTAATCATATTGTGCAGCCAGATAAATGTAAATATGCAGTCCGCTCGAACCGGAAGTTTTAACAAAAGATGGAATTTCCATCCGGTCGAAAACTGCTTTTACAGTCAGCGATACTTCTTTTACCACACTAAAATCGTTACCATCGGGATCCAAATCGATCACCATAAATTCAGGGTTTTCCGGTGTTTGGTAACTGCTTAACCAGGGATTGATTTCGATGCAACCTAAATTAACAATGTACAGCAAGGAATCCGGATCGTTGCACAACAAATAATCGATCTCTTTATTGGTACTGTCCGAATGTACTTTTGTTGTTTTTAACCATTTCGGTATCTCGTCCACATTCACATCTTTCTGGAAAAAACCAGGCGCGTCCGCACCGTTCGGATGCCGGTTCATCGACATCGGTTTGTCTTTCAAATACGGCAAAATATAGCCGGAAACCTGCTGGTAATAACGCAGCAAATCACCTTTGGTAATCTTTTCGTTTTTCCAATAGAGCTTGTCGAGGTTACTTAGCTTCAGGTTTTTACCTGCTAAAAGAAGTATGTCTTCTTTTACCTCCGCTGGCTGGTTTTCGTGTTCCCGTTTCACCGCTTTTGCATCTTTGTCTGTTCTCATTCCTTTGTAAACTGGATGGCGCAGGTTCGCATCTGCTGTCCATTCTGCAAAATTTACTTCGCAAACCAATTCTGGTTTTATCCAGGTTACACTTTTTTCCTGGTTAACCAAAGTTTGTTTGTCGAATGGTTTTTTGGAGATGGTCAACCCTTGCATTTGGTTATGCAAGTCCTTCAAAACCTGATCGTTAAAACCTGTTCCGCAGTTGCCCGTATATTGCAGTTGGCCGTCCTCATCATACAAACCCAAAACCAGCGCGCCGAAATATTTGCGCGCACCAGCCGGTTGTGTATAACCGCAAATGATGGCTTCCTGACTATTTACCTGTTTAAATTTCAACCACGAACCGCTCCTTTTACCGATATAATATTCGCTGTCGGACTTTTTACCAATCACGCCTTCCCAGCCTTTTTTTAAGGCTTCTGCAAAAAGTTCTTTTCCTTTTTCTGCCACATGTTCCTGGTAAATCAGTTTGGGCGATTGCTGTTTTTCGAGTAGTTTTTTAAGGATTTCTTTCCGTTGGATCAGAGGCATTTCCAGCAAATCATGTCCGTTTAAATACAACAAATCGAAAATATAATATTTGCTGATGTGCTGCCCATCGTC
>CAZZVO010000173.1:0-8875 GCA_964657505.1 uncultured Mucilaginibacter sp. | reverse complement strand
TGTTTTCCGATAAAATTGGGTTCTTACCCTTTTGATACTATTATTTACAATAGGTTTTCCTCTTATGGTTGGGGCAGTTGGTCTGATCAGGTGAAAAATGTGATTTGGGATAAAACTGAATTGGCAAATTTGATGAAAACATCTCCTGGTTTTAAAAAGCGTTTAAACCGCGAAGGGATGGATTCTTACCGAATGCTGGTTAAACAAATTAAAGGGATAATCTCAACCTGGGATATCCAAATGCAGGTTCATGTAGCAGAAAACAAGCTTAAAGTGGTATATCCAATTATATCAAAAGCTGCTAATATTGGTTTTGACAATGAATCTACCAACACTTTCGGTATAGATTACCTGATAACCCCGCAGGATGAAGGCAAAAAAAGGATTTTCAAATTTTGCCCTGTAGATATAGTTGATCCGGTACTGATAAAACAATTGAGAAAACCATATAGCCTGCCACAATTGATAAAAAGAAAGTTAATAAACACTTTTATAAAGCTAACTTCACGCGTATTTAGAAGATAAGATATTTCAAACCAACAGAACACACTGACTGATATGGCCTTTTAAAGCAATAAGTCAAAGCAAAAATTATATGAAACGTAAAACATACTCTGAAACAAATATTTCATTTGTCTTTTTGAGTATATCCATACTTTGTTTTATAATTCACTTTTTGTTTTATAAGTTTTCATTTCCACCAATCAACACAGACGAAGCCAGCTTTTTTTCCCCTTCTTATAGTTTTGCTAAAACAGGCATACTGGCATCCAACATTCACCAAAGCTTTTTGCCTGGTGCCAATAAATTTACTTATTGGATGCCGCCATTTTATTTAGTATTGCTTGGAACGATATTGAAGTTATCCGGCGCTACTGTTTTTAATGCCAAAATATTGAGTGCTGTTTTAACTTGCTGTTCGGCAATGTTAATTTCCGTGATTAGTAAAGACAAATTCACTAAAATTTGTGCAGCCAGTTTGCTACTTATTTGCCCTTTTATCATCCTCACATCCGCTTTCATAAGGGTTGAAGCATTGGCGATACTTTTAATTGTTGCTGCAATTACTGCTGTAAAAAATAATTCGAGCAATTACCTTTTAGGGATTCTTGCTGGTTTATGTGTGATGACACATCCTTTATTATTAGCTTGTTGTGCCGCACTGGCTTTGATTGCTGCCAGAAGCGGTTTAAAATCCTTTATTATTTTTTCAATTGTTGCCCTTATTACCATCAGTCCTTATATTTTTTACATATTAAAAGATGTTGACTTATTTAAATTGCAGATGGCACTACAGTTTTCGAGGAAAGCACAAGCCAAAATTACCGACCTTAAACTTTTATATCTATTACAAAGTGTGCCTATCGCATTAGTTGCCCTTTTTTGTTTGTATAAGTTAAAACAAGCAAAAGAGTTAAAACTGTTTTTATCAGCCGGTGTAATTTTATCTCTAATCATCATATTAAAATCAAATGAGTTTAATTATCAGGTTTATCTTGTACCTTATGTAATTGCTTCAATTGGATTGATAATGGATGAAAACAAAAATTTATTATTATACAGATACTACATGCCAATTTGTCTTTATGGTTTCTTTTCAGTTTTGTTGATTTTCAAATTTATGAAATATGATTACTTGAATGATAAGCCATACAAGGAGATGATTTCTTATTTAAATACTAACCGAAATTGGAAAAATAAAAACATTTACGCGATAGGAGGAACCGATGTCTGCAATTTCTTTATTGTGAACAACCAAAATATAGAACGGCCTATTCCAATCGCTATTTCAAAAAATACCAATTGGTTTGATAAGTACAATTATGTATTAGAGGTAGTTTATAATAAATCCAAAGATAGGAATGCTGAAGAAAACAATAAAGAACCTAAACCATGGCTTGAATGGAGAAATAAAGAGGTTTTTACTACGACTGATGGGAAGTATTCTTTGCACTTATTCATTAAATAACGATATTTAAGAAATAGAACTTTAGGTTTTGGGAGATTTGTTTTCATTAATAATTTACTTATATGAAGTTATTTACTTTAATACATATTAATAAAAATGAGCAAAGTATATCCAACAATGCCTTTTTTATAAGGAATATAGAGGAACAAATTAATTTGTATTTTTTATGTGCGAAGCAATTGCACTCATCATTAAAATCTGTTGGGATTGAATTGGTTGTTATTACAAATGATGAAGCAACTTTAAAAAGTCTGAACAAGGATAATTATGAAATTAGCATAGTTCAAATTGATTTTTCGATAAATGTACCTTCAGGGCTTAAATTTTATTCTGCACATTTTAAAATAGAAGTTTACGCTTACCTGTCAACTTTACCTGACGACTATATTGGATTGGTTGATAGCGATATGATTTGTGTGAACGATATGCCCGAATCTTTGAAAAATTTGATTAGCTATAAAATTCCGTTATATTATGATATCACCGATCAAATTACACCGGGGTTTGGGGAAAAGAGGATTATAAGCGACAAAGAGAAAGTTAGCAAAACAAAGTCTGTTGGGTTATGGGCAGGTGGCGAGTTTATATGCGGTACGCCAGCATTTTTTAAAGAATTTTATGCCGAAATAGCCAAAGTTGAAGCTGAATATTTTAAAGTTTCTAATTTACTGCACCATCAGGGCGACGAAGTGCTTACATCTGCTGCAATAGAAAACATGAAATTAAAGGATGGGTTTAAAATTTTTGATGCGGGTGCTCTATCTATAATTGCAAGGTTTTGGAGCCCGAAAACTTTACATGTTCAAAAGTCAATCGATGCTTATAACCAGCATTTTCTCCTTCATTTACCTTCCGATAAAAGTTTCATAACAAAACTAAAACAAAACGAATTAAAAGGTAAGGTGTTTTTTGCGAAGTATAGGCGGCACCTGTTCACATCCCGCATTCTTGAAAATACTTTTAAAAGTATCAAGCCAATTTTGAAAAAAATAATTAAGAAGTGATTGCAAGTTTGTTTAGATTTTATTCATACTAGCTTACTTCTTTTAGAGTATTAAAATCGACAATTACCTGTTACAATAAAAATAATATTTATAAATTTTAAGTAGTAAAAGAAGCATTGAAAAGAGTTCAATAAATAACGTTCTATATCTCTACTCAAAAAATATACTGATCTAACTTTTAACATCATTAATTTAAAACCAACCAAACATGTTCTATTACAAAAAATGGGCTATTGTGATACCTCTTGCTAACGAAGAAGCAGATTTTGTCCCTTTTATAGACATGATCAATTTGGTTATCAATGAACTTCATCCGGGAAATATTTATTTTATTATCGATAAAGCTTCTAAGGACAGAACGTTAGAGTTGTGCCAGGAACTTTCGGCAAAAGATCCAAGATATGTTACTGTTTGGGCACCCGAAAATAAAAATGTGGTAGATGCTTATGTAAAAGGTTTACAAGTAGCTTACGAAGCTGGTAACGAAATTATAATTGAAATGGATGCTGGTCTATCGCACGATCCACGTGCAATACCTATGTTTTTACGTGTTTTAAATGAAGGGAATGATTGTGCTTTCGGAAGCCGTTTTATTAACGGAGGTTCAATGGGCGATTCGCCTTTTAAACGCAGGTTTCTATCTAAAACCGGAACTGTTTTAGCTAACTTATTGCTCGGCACAAAGTTGCATGATATGACTTCCGGTTTTCAAGGTTTTCACCGGGACATTGTGGCCAAAATTATCAATCATAAATTCAAATCAAAAGCACACTTTTATCAAACGGAATTGCGCTACTTGTTGCGCAAACACCGCACGTTTGAAGTTCCAATTCATTACCAGGCACCATCTCCCCGGGTTTCTAAAAATGCAATTAGTAATGCTTACGAAACCTTGTTTTACTATTTTTTCCAGAGGTTGTCTGGTAAAAGTAATGAACTGTAATTAGAACCAAGATTGGAGATATTGGGCATACTTCTTTTGTCATACTAAAACTTGCATCAATGCAATATATAATTATAGGCATAAAAGAAGCATTTATGTTTTTGAGAAGATTTAAACTTTCTTCGTTATTGTGGTGAAAGAAAAGGTTGCAGTAACAGGGGCTTCCGGCCATATTGGATTTCATGTTGCATCGCAATTACTCCAATTGAATTATCATGTAGTCCTTCTTGTTAGAAAAGAAAATTTAAACATTATCCAATTAAAAGGATCAGGAGCGCAAGTTATAATTGTTGATTTAAAAGATCCCAAGTCCTATCAGGATCAGTTAGAAAGCATTGAAGTATTATTTCATCTTGCCTCCGAAAATACAACTGATATAGAAAATGAAGAAAGTATATTAGACAACACTTTTGGATTAACAAAAACAGTAATTGATACCGCACTGAACAAACATGTTAAAACAATTATCTATACAAGTTCGGTAGTTGTTTTAGGCCGAAGTAAAAATCCAACAATTTTAATTGACGAAAGTTTCAAAGCTGATCGTCTCGAAAGTCCTTATGTTAAAGGAAAGATTTTAGCAGAAAGATACTGCGATCAATTGATCCAAGATAAAGAAGTTGATATCAGAAGAATTTATCCTTCTTGGGTTGTTGGAAGTAACAATTTAAAAATCACACCTCCACACAAAACAATCAAAAACTATTTGCAGAAAGGGCAATGGTTTTATTTCGATGGAGGAATTTCTGTAGCTTGTGTTCAAACCGTTGCAAAAGCACATATTGATGCTTGGTTAAAAGGAAACCCAAATGAAAAATACATCACTGCAGGAAATAATGTTTCTTTCAAAAGCTTTTATTGCACTTTGGCCAAAAGCACAGGTTATATTAAACCATTTTTTTACGTACCTAAATGGCTGATTTATTTTGCTTCTTTGGCAGGTAAATTTTTATTTGGAAATAGGATCCCAATTCAGCCAGAATATGTAAAAGCTGTTATCGGGAATTATAGTTGGTATTCATCTCAAAAGGCAATCAAAGAGTTAGGATACAAGATTCCAAAATTGGATGTAATATTGAATGCTGCTTTAATCGAAATAAAGAAAAATAAATAAACAATTAAATTGGATGGTGATTAGAAAGTAAAATGCAATATGAGCAAGATGATGTGCTGTTAATTACGGGCGTTCCCGGTTGGTTAGGCAACAGGATGTTAGACATTCTAATAGATGGAGACCGGTTTGGAAACTATAAAGTTGATAGAAAAATTCGGCTTTTGGTTCAACCTAAATTTAAAGACTTTAAGTTATTGCCAACCAATGTTGAACTTATTTATGGTGATGTTACCGATAAAGATAGTTTAAAAGTTGCTTTAACAGGTGTAAAAACAGTATATCATTTGGCAGGTCAAATTTATCCGAAGAAGATCAAATCATTTTACAAGGTTAATTTTGAAGGAACCAAGAATCTAATTGATACTTGCATTAAGTTGGGAATAAGGCGAATCTTGTATATGTCCACAGATAGTGTTTGTGGTTTTGGCAGGACAAAAAGAATATTTAGCGATGATGAAATTAGCCATCCATACAAACACTACGGCAAATCTAAATTTTTAGCAGAAGAATACCTTTTTAAAAAGACAGCGGAAGGACTAATTGACGGAACATCCTTGCGTGGTTTTTGGTTTTTCGGCCCGTTTATGTCGAAAAGAAATATCAATTTTTTGAAAATGTTTTTTTGGAAACGGCAAATCGTTTTTGGGAATGGAAAAAATTTCAGGAGCATTTCGCATGTTGACAATGTTGTACAAGCGTTTGTAAAAGCCGAAAAAAGAACTGAAACGGTAGGAAAATGGTATTGGATAGGAGATAAAAAAGCTGATTATACAGTTAACGAAATATATAAAAATTTAGCAGATGGTTTGGGTGTTGTTTTTAAACCTTTGTATATCCCAACTTGGATATGTAACTTATTAGGTAACTTAGATTCTTTCGTAAATAAGTTTGGTTATTTAAATCCAACTTTGCATGCTGCCGGGAAGTTTCATCAAGATATTGCAGGTGAAATTGTTGCTGCCGAAAGGGATTTTGATTACAAACCTACTGTTGGATTTGAACAAATAAAAAGGGAAGTACATGATATGATTGTCGATTAAAATCATATAAAAAACTTAAATTAGATTGATGAAACAAGCTACGGTAATTGGGTCAGGAATTTCAGGATTAAGCATTTCAAGTATGCTTTCTGATAAATATGAAGTACAGATATTGGAAAAAGGCGATAAGGCCGGTGGGTTAATAAAATGCGACCGGATTGATGGCAACCTTTTTCATAAAGTTGGCGGCCATGTTTTTAATGCCAAAGACCAGAATGTTTTAGATTGGTTTTGGAAGCATTTTAACCGCGATGAAGAGTTTTTAAAAGCTACGCGAAATGCAAAAATCCTACTTGGAGGAAAACTAATTGGTTATCCGCTGGAAAATTATTTGCACCAACTCCCGGAAAACGAAACGCGGGCAATTGTGGAAGAGCTGATCCAAATGCTGGTTCAGGAAAAAAATAAGGATGTGCATTACGATAATTTTAAAGATTTCTTAATCGGTAATTTTGGGGATAATTTGTACCGTTTATACTTTGGCCCGTATAATTCTAAAATTTGGAACACGGATATCAGCAAAGTTCCGCTGGAATGGTTGGACGGGAAATTACCGATGCCGCAAATTAAAGAGGTGATTATGAGCAACATCATCAAAAAAGAAGAAAGTACCATGGTGCATGCTTCTTTTTACTATCCAAAAAGAGATGGCTCACAGTTTATTGTAAACCGATTGGCAGAAGATCAAAACATTCGACTTTCTTTTCACGTAGAAAACATCAGTGTTGGAAACGATGGCCGTTTAGCTGTTAATGGAAGTATCCAGACTGATTTACTGATTTATTGCGGTGACGTGCGGCAGTTGCACAACATCATCAACATAAACGATGACGAATTAAAATTTGCGTTGGAAAGTGTTGCCGATCTTCCTTCCAACGGAACGTCAAATGTTTTGTGCGAAACCGATGTGAATGATATTTCGTGGTTGTATTTGCCGGAAGATAAGTTTAAAGCGCACCGAATTATTTATACCGGAAATTTTAGCGACACCAATAATGAAGGAACAGAAAGAAAGACTTGTGTGGTCGAGTTTTCAGGCAAGCAAGAGCAGGAAACAATGTTGGAAGAATTGAAGAATCTCCCCGGAGATTTAAAAGCTTTGGCTTTTAATTATGAACCAAATTCTTACATTATACAACACCAGGGAACCAGAAGTAAAATTACAAGTTTAAAAGTAAAATTAGCTAAATATAATATTTACTTGTTAGGAAGGTTTGCAGAATGGGAATATTACAACATGGATAAAGCGATAGAAGCTGCAATGGATTTAAATAGAAACTTAACTTAGTTTTTTATCAATAGTGAAGGTTTTAATAATTCATACAAGTTACCAATACAGAGGAGGGGAAGATACTGTTGTAGCCGAAGAAATTAAGCTATTACGATCAGAAGGTGTTGAGGTGAAACTTTTAGAATTTAATAATTATAAGTATGCATTTGTTAAACTTTTAAACCTGCCATTTAACTTACAATCTTACTATACAACAAAAAAAACAATTGCAATCTTCCGGCCTGATATCGTTCATATCCACAATTTACATTTTGGAGGTTCTGCATCTGTAATTTATGCCATCAAAAATAGTAAGATTCCTTTTGTTACAACGCTTCACAATTTTAGGTTTATATGTCCGTCTGCTATACTCTTTTATCAGGGCAAAACTTTTCTTGATTCAATAAAACAGAAATTTCCCCATACAGCAGTAAAACACGGCGTTTACAAAAATTCCAAGTTAATTACTTTTTGGTTGAGTTTATCCTTGTACATTCATAACGCTTTAGGGACGTGGAAAATTTGTAACCAATACATTGTTTTAAGTGAGCACTCAAAAAAAATATTTTTAAATTCTACTTTAGGGTTATTAAACAATCAAATTGTTGTAAAACCAAATTGTTGTTCGGTTTCTGTACTGGAAGATCAGCCACAACCTGCCGATCACTTTTTATATGTTGGCCGGCTTTCTGAAGAAAAAGGCATCATGCTTCTTTTATCGGTATTTTCTTCGTGTCCTTACAAACTTAAAATTGCAGGTGATGGGCCATTGAAAGATGAAGTGATCCGTTATTCTTCCAAGTATCCAAATATAGAATTCCTGCAGACTTTAAACAAAGCCGAAGTCTTTTCTTTATTACGGACTTGTACCGCACTTGTTTTTCCATCGTTTTGGTTTGAAGGCATGCCTTTAACCATTATCGAAGCTTTTGCTTGTAGTACGCCGGTTATTTCATCTAAAATTGGGGTGATGGAAACAATGATCGTTTCGGGCTATAATGGTTTACACTTTGAGCCTCAAAACGGAGAAGATTTCAGAAAAAAGTTGGATGAGTGGGATTATTTAAGTGAAGATCGGAAGAAAGAATACCGTTTAAATTCCCGCAAAACATACGAAGAGTGTTATGCGCCAGATAAAAATGTAAAACAACTACTAACGATTTATAACCAGGTACTACGCAAAGATAAGGAGATGGAAACTATACATTAAAGGCAACTACCATGTTCCTTTGGCATTTAAAATTATGTTTCAACGGCGTATATGCAAATACCGCGGTTCAGTCGTTTCAAATCTATATCTACCAAAAAACTGCTTGGTCAGTCCATCAGTCGTTCCGGTATAACAATCAGGCAGCATCTAAAGAACCTATCACCTTTACTATCCTCATGTTGTCGAAATCCTCTCAAATAAAACAAGTACTATTGCTGTTTTTAATTATACTTTTTAAGAAACTGGTTCCGGAATTGAGTTGGCGTTAAACCGGTTTTTTCTTTAAAAAGCTTGGAGAAATAGAAAGTCGAATCAAATTTTAAAT
>CAZZVO010000172.1:0-8908 GCA_964657505.1 uncultured Mucilaginibacter sp. | reverse complement strand
GATTTGCCCAGCTTTACATTTAACATGGCCAGCATCAACCCGTTTGATAATAAAAATAGGGTTGGCCAGCAAAAATGGTATCAGCGCATTAATGTACAATATACTTTGACTGGAGATAACCAGGTTTCTGCCATCCCGGAATCGCAGTTTTTAACCAAGTCGGTGTTTAAAAGATTTCAAAATGGCTTTAACCAGACTATTCCGGTTAGCTTGAGTTTAAATGTGTTTAAGTACTTCCAGTTCTCTTCCAGCATCAACTACAGCGAGCAGGATTATCTGCAAACTACCAGAAAACGTTATGCAAGGGGCAATACATCGGGTGCAGATTCTTTAGTAACCGATACCGTTCCCGGTTTCAAACGTGCTGGTTCTTACAGTGTTAGTTCTGGTTTATCAACAAAATTATACGGAACCTTAAATTTTAAAGGGGGAAGGCTGAAAGCGATACGCCATACATTTACGCCATCAATCAGTTTTAATTACCGGCCGGATTACAACAACGATTCGTACGGCTATTTTAAAAACGTGGTGAGTAATCCATCCATCCCATATCCTTACGCTTTAACACGGTATTCTATTTTTGACGGCCTGCTTTATGGCGGACCGTCTGGCGGCCGCTCGGCTGGTTTAGCTTTTAGTGCCGATAATACCATCGAAGCAAAAGTAAGGGCTAAAAGTACGGATACCACCAATACCGACCGAAAAGTACCAATTATACAAGGGCTTTCTTTTTCTACTTTTTACAATTTTTTGGCTGATTCCATGAAACTTTCCCCAATCAGCGTTTCTGGGCGTACTGCCTTGTTCAACCAAAAACTCGGTATCAATTTCAGCGGTATTTTCGATCCTTATACAACCATTGTTAGTGATTCAATCACCAACGGAGTAATTACAAAGTACGCAAGGCATATTAATCAATACACTTTGGAAGCAGGTAAGCTGCCGCGTTTAACGGCGTTTTCTGTTTCGACAAATTTTAGTTTAAATTCTAATGCCATTAAAACCCAAAACCAGCAAAAGCAACAAAACTTAAACAATACTTTGCAGGGCGTTACTCCGCAGCAGGCCAGTCAGCTCGCCATGATTAATAGCGACCCAAATGCTTATGTGGATTTTAATATTCCCTGGAATGTTTCCGTGAGTTATAGTTTTACTTACAGCAATACCGCCATCGCCACTAATGTTACCAACGCTGTAAATGTAAACGGCGATTTAAACGTAACCCCCAAATGGAAACTTCAATATACCAGCGGTTACGATTTTAGGCTGAACAAAGTAAGCACCACGTCCTTATCTATTTACCGCGATTTGCATTGCTGGAATTTGTCTTTCCAATGGATACCTTTTGGTTATTACAAATATTACAGCGTTGATTTACGGGTGAAAGCAAGCATCCTCCAAACTTTAAAGCTGAACAAGCGTAAAGATTACTACAATAACTATTAGATTTTTAGATGTTAGCAGAAATTATAACGATAGGCGACGAAATCCTGATCGGACAAATTATAGATAGTAATTCGGCCTGGATAGCGCAGCAGTTGAACGCTGCCGGGATTCGCGTTAAGCAAATATCTTCCGTTTCGGATAACCGCGAACATATTTTTTCTGCCCTAAAAGAAGCATCAAACCGCGCCGACTTGATTTTAATTACCGGCGGCCTCGGCCCAACTAAAGATGATATTACCAAAACTACGCTGGCCGATTATTTTGGTGTTGGGATGAAGCGCGACCAGCAAACGCTCGATCATGTTGCCCGCATTTTTGCCCGTTTTAACCGGCCATTGCTGGAAGTGAATATCAGCCAGGCAGATGTTCCGGAAAACTGCGAAGTCTTATTCAACAAAAACGGCACAGCGCCAGGAATGTGGTTTCAGGAAAAAGGAAAAGTTTATGTTTCCATGCCGGGCGTTCCGTTCGAGATGAAGTATTTGATGGAAGATTTGGTGATCCCGAAATTGAAAGCTGTTTTTAACCTGCCAAAAATCATCCACCAAACCATTTTAACTTTTGGTGAAGGGGAATCTTTTTTAGCCGAAAAGATTGCAGATATCGAAGACCAACTGCCGCCGGAAATAAAATTAGCTTATTTGCCGAACCTTGGCCAGGTACGTTTGCGTTTAAGTGCTTACGGCGACGATGAAGAAAAGCTGAAACACGAATTGGAAATCCAAACGAAAAAAATAACCGACAGATTAGGATCAGCAGTAGCCGCGACAGAAGACATTCCTTTAGAAAAGGCGATACTTCTTTTAATGGCACAAAACAAGCAAACCTTGTCGCTGGCGGAAAGCTGTACCGGCGGTTACCTGGCGCATTTGTTTACCAGTTTACCCGGTGCTTCCAGCGTTTTTGTTGGCGGCGCAGTTTCTTATTCTTATGAGATGAAAGAAAAAATGCTCGGTGTAAATAGCGATACGTTGTGGAAAACAGGTGCAGTTAGTGAAGAAACTGTGCGCGAAATGGTGGAAGGTGCTTTGCGAAATTTTAATTCGGATTATGCCATCGCCGTAACCGGAATTGCCGGCCCGGACGGTAGCACGGAAGATAAACCTGTGGGCACCGTTTGGATTGCTGTTGCCCGAAAGGATAAAACCATCGCCAGAAAATACCTTTTTGGCAGCAAACGTGCTCAAAATATAGAGCGCACGGCCATTACGGCTATGGGTAACTTGCTTAAACTGCTGCGCGAACCAATTGCATAACCAACAATAAAACGTATTTTTGGATCGATAAAATATATGGCTTTATACGAATTACTACTGCCAAAAATGGGCGAAAGCGTTGCCGAAGCTACGGTAATTAAATGGCTGAAAGCTCCTGGCGAAATGCTTGAACCGGATGACTCCGTGGTAGAAATTGCAACGGATAAAGTGGATTCTGAAGTTGCGTCGCCGGTAAAAGGCAAATTGGTTGAAGTTTTGTTTAAAGTTGATGAAGTGGTGCAGGTAGGTGCCGTTATCGCTTTGATTGAGGTTGAAGCCGAAGAAAATGAAGTTGTTAATCCGCCAGTAATCCAACCGACAAATCCTCCACAACCAGAAAAAAAACCGGTAAAAGAAGCATCCGCAGAAAATATACCGGTAAAAGAAGCACCGCCGCAACCAATTCCCGGAATAGAGTTGTTACACCAAAAACCTACAATTCCCGTTTCTGCAAAAGACAGTATCCGTTTTTATTCTCCGTTGGTGAGAAGTATTGCTGCGCAGGAAGGTATTAATCAGGATGAATTGGAGCAAATCTCGGGCACGGGTGCTGAAGGAAGGCTAACGAAAGACGATTTACTGAATTATCTGCAAAACCGAAATTTGTCAATACAAAATATTGATCAACCTAAACCTCAAGAAGCTACAAAACCAGAAGTAGCCGCGGAAGCACAGACTGCAAATAAGTCAACTTATTCTTATGCTTCGACAGTTTCTGCCGGAGATGAAATTATAGAAATGGATCGGATGCGGAAAATGATTGCCGACCACATGGTAATCAGCAAGCAAACTTCTCCGCATGTAACTTCTTTCATCGAAACTGATGTAACCAGTTTGGTGCAATGGCGCGAAAAAAATAAATCAGCTTTTGAAAAACGCGAAGGCGAAAAAATTACTTACACGCCAGTTTTTGTAGAAGCTGTGGCCAAAGCGTTAAAAGATATGCCGATGGTTAATGTTTCTTTAAACGGCACGCAGATCACCCGCAAAAAAAGTATCAATATTGGTATGGCTACGGCTTTGCCAAGCGGAAACTTGATTGTACCCGTTATAAAAAATGCCGACCAGCTCAATCTTTTAGGTTTAACCAAATCTGTAAACGATTTAGCCAACCGCGCCCGAAACAATAAACTATTGCCGGAAGAAGTGAAAGATGGCACGTTTACCATCACAAATATTGGTTCTTTTGGGAATATTATGGGTACGCCAATTATCAACCAACCGCAAGCCGCAATTTTAGCAATTGGAGTGATCAAGAAAAAACCTGCTGTGTTAGAAACGGAATCTGGTGATGTAATTGCCATCCGGCATAAGCTGTATTTGTCGCTTTCTTACGACCATCGCATTATTGACGGTGCTTTGGGCGGGATGTTCCTGAAAAAAGTATCAGACTATTTAGAAAATTGGGACGCAAAACGCAACATATAATACTTCTTTTACCGGTGTAAAATTGGTATTATTTTGATTCTTCCTTTGCCACTTCCACCAGTTTTTTGTTGACCTGATTTTTTGCGGAGACGAAAATATAAAAGAACAAGGAGCAGGTGACAAAAAACAAACTCAAATAAGGACTGATAAAGCAACTCGCTGCAGCTAAAACGTAGCAGATCGGGCCAATAACTGCGCTTTTTACTGCCGCGCGGTAAATATCGTCCGTAAGTGCTTCATGTTTCACATCCTCGTTATTAGTGATGTATTTAAAAATTATGAAGTTCATCACCGCAATAATAAACAGTGTCCCAGTGTAAAGTAAGATTGTTGTTGGTAAAAAGAAGTTATCTGCCAGGATAGAAGCCGGAAATGGGATGAGTGCCACAAACAACAAGTAAACAATGTTGAGCCAAAGCAAAGGTGTATCAGCAACTTTTGCAAAACTGAAAATACGGTGATGTGCCACCCAAAAAATGCCAATCACCAAAAAGCTGAAACCAAAACTCAATAACTGCGGTAGTGCGTTCCTTAAAATATGGTTTAACTGGGAATTGGTTATGCCTTCTTTATCAGGTACTTTAACATTCAAGATCAGCAACGTAATAGCGATGGCGAATACCCCATCAGAAAAATTTTCGAGCCTGTTTTTATTCATTAATTATTTTTCAACTTAACGGGAGTTGGGTGTAATTGTTTAAACACTTATTCTTGGCTTTCTTTCATGATTTATTTTTTAGGAATATCATGCGGATACCTTTTACTCCTGGCACGATATTGCTGCTTAGAACATCCAGCTTCCGTAAGTATAAACACTATCAGCAAACAAGTTATTTTGAAGGTCAGAGTTTTCATAAGTAGATCATATTAGTTATAACGTAAAAGTAAGTTATCGAACATAAAATCGTGCATAATCTTTTTAGATTTGCTATAAACTATTTAGTTTTATAAACTATCCTAATATAATTATAAACTATCCACAGATTTTTAATTCTTTTTGTAAGTTTGCGAAAAATAGTCTAAAATAGCATGCCAAAAAATTTAAACTACCCTTTAGCTTCATTTCAAAAAGCTTATGAATTAGCCATTGCTGTAGATGCTTTAGGTGGACGCTGTACGGTGGAAAATTGTGCTCAAAAATTACAACGTAAAATTAGCGGCGGTTTTATGGTGATCATATCTTCCGCCCAAAAATTTTCATTGGTAAGCTTTGAAAAAGGGATTATTACTGTTTCTGAAGAGTATAAACTAATCAAAAGTTCTTCTAATGGTGAAAAAATATCCTTGTTGCGGAAAGCTTTTTTAAACCCACAGGTTTTTAATGCTTTGTACCAAAAGTTTAAAGACCGCGATCTGTCAATCGATACGTTAAATAAGAGTTTGGTTCAAGAATTCAAAGTTGAAGAAAGTACCGTTACCAGGGTTGCAGGTTATTTTATAGAAGGTTTAAAGGCTTATGGTTTAATTACTGAAGATGATATAGTTAAAGACGATCAGAAAATGACATCAAATCAAAACAGCATAAAAACTGAGAAAGAAAAGCCAGTTGCAAAAGTGGAGCCGCCACCTATAAAAAAAACTAAACCGGAAAAAGTTAATGCTTCTTTTACTAAGGAAAAATTAAGTGCCTATGAAGTACAAATTACCGGAACTGGAATCAATAGTAGAATTAGTATTGAAAACGAGGATGACTTATTAATCCTGGAAGCGATACTAAACAAAATTAGAAATAGTTTTTAAAACGTTATTATAACATAGGATAGTAAAAATTAGATTAGTTTTTAAATTATTTACATAAATAGTAATAAATTAACTAAGATTAAGCCATATTATTTTTTAAAAACTCTTTTGTTGTACCAAATGGATAGTTTTTAATTTTCGCCCAACTGATAAAATCGGAAATCCTTTTTGTAAAACTATCACCACTATTTTTTACTACATAAACCGGGAAATTGAAACGTTCGGGTTGGTTTAAGTCTGTAAATTCCCAGGGATGAAAATATAAGTTTAAATAACCGTCCTTTTGATAAGTCTGTTTGCAGAACCATTTGATCAAACTAAGCGAAAGGTTATGAAAAGTCAGCCAAAACAATGGAAACCGGATAATCGGCGTAACCGACGAAGGTAATTGTAAAACGTTATCCTGGTAAAACCACGTCCGTGGCTTTTTAAAATTGTTGTAACGTCCTGGTAACCAAGTTGGATTGATTGACGAGTTATACTTGTAACCTGCTTTAAAAATTTCTTTTTCATCTACAGGCATCATTCGTGCCATGCGATAACCAAGAACTTCCGTGCTGGTGAACTGCTCCAATACTTCTTTTGATTGCCTTAAATGCTCAACTTTAAAGTCAGAATGGTAATAACCATGCGAAGCTATTTCGTGTCCGTCTGCAACTATCTGGTCGATTACATCAGGTTTATTCAAAGCGAAATTAGCCGTGCAATAAAAAGTAGCTCTAACCTGATGCTGTTTTAACAACGCTAAAATTTTCCCTGTTCCTTCGGTAGAAATAGCAAGCTGATCAGCAAAAGAAATGGTTTTGCCATATTCAAACGGCATATCAAACTCCTCAATATCAAAGCTTAACAATATCATTTGTAATTTTTACTAAGTTAGTAGAGCGTACGATATAGTTTGGGCGTTGCTTGGCCTGCATAAAAAGTTTCCCCAAATACAAACCGATAATGCCTAAAACCATTAGTTGCACGCCACCAAAAAATACAACCGTAGCCAGTAAAGACGACCAGCCGGAAACTACGTGGCCAGAAAAATAACTGATCAAAATGTAAGGGATGTATAAAATTGCGGCCACAGAAAAAAATAAACCGATACCAATGGCAATATTTAACGGCCTTACACTAAATGCGGTTACGCCTTCAATCGCAAAATTGACCATTCTTTTAAAAGTATATTTACTTTTTCCGGAAAAACGAGGGTCGCAAATGTAGTTTATTGCAAACTGCCTAAAGCCTAACCATTGTATCAAACCACGCATAAACAAACCATTCTCAGGCAGTTGAGTTAGTACATTAACTACTTTTCGATCGATTAAACGAAAATCTGCCGTTCCTTTTTCCAGCTTCGTGTCTGATATGGAATTGATGATCCGGTAGTAAATATCCGAAGTCTTGCGCTTAAAAAAAGTAGCTTCGTCGGCATATTCCCGCGTGGTATAAACTACATCGTAGCCTTCTTCCCATTTTTCTAAAAACTGCGGAATCAGTTCTGGCGGATGCTGCAAATCGCTGTCCATACAAATCACACAATCTCCCGAAGCATGGTCGTAACCGGCCTTTAAAGCGTTTTGGTGGCCAAAATTTCGGGATAGTTCTAAGTAATAAAAATGTTCACCTGTGTTTGATAGTGCTTTCAGTTTACTTAATGTATGGTCTGAACTGCCATCATCCACAAAAATTACTTCGAATTGGTAAGGCAAGGTTTCAAAAATTGAAATTAAGCGCGAGGCAAGCGTTTCCACATTGCCTTCCTCATTAAAAGAAGGGACCACTATTGAAACCAACTTTTTCATACGGATAGTTCCATTTTTTCAGGTTGTTTTACCGTTTTTCTTGTCCAGGTTTCATAAACAACATAAAGCCAGACTAGCAAGCATGGTAATGCTTTTAAAGAATATTTGACTACATATTCGGTTTTTATAAATTTTGGAAAAAGATCAGAAGGCGATAAGCTGGTTAAAATAAACGCAAAAACCAATAAACCAATCTGCAGGTTAGTTACAGGCTTCGGCAGGTTTACAAACCAAACAGCAACGCCAATGAAAGCAATAATATAGGTTGGTGATTCGGAACTGGAGCTAAATAACACCGTAAACAGCAGTGTAGAGCTTAAAATTAGCAATTGGTAAGGCAGATCTTTGTATTTTTTGATGAAAAGGTACGAAGAGCCGAAAATTGCCAAAGCGGGCAACAGGAAAACAGAATCGGAAATTTTAGGGAGGTGAAATATGCGCCGAACTATACCCATTACAGAAATATCTTGCATCAATGATGCTGCGTTTGCCGCATCTTTTTCAATTAGCACTGCCTTCCAATCATGGTAAGTCTGAATGATGAATGCTGGTGAAGATATTGCCATCGGCAAAAGAAAAAATACGACCGACCAAAAAACTAAGCTCAGGATCAGCTTCAATTTATGGTCGGAAAAAAAGAAAAACGCCAAGCCAACAATGCCATAGAGTTTAATAAACGTCCCCAGAATAATCAGGCATGCTGCCCAGAAATCTTTCTTTTCTCTGATCAAAATAAAACTTCCCAGGATAATTGCCGCCATGCACGGGTTAAATTGCACATTAAAAGAAGCAGTCATTAATTCATGTGCACATAGCAATAACACAATGGTTTTATGCTGATTAACTAAAGGAAGATGATTAACCGCTTGAAATAAAACAAAGGCGTTAAACATCACCCACAAAACCACCGCAAGCTCATCGGGCAGCCAAACAAAAGGTGCAATAAATAAAGCAAAAACAGGTCCGTAGTGGTTTACATCAAAAAAATGTTCGGGTTGCGGTAGGTATAAATTATGCTGATGGATAACGTTAAAAAAAGTAAATTTAAAAAGCAGATAGTTATTATAATGATGACCAAACGCTTGTTTTAGTGCCGCAAAAAAGCTTAGTCCAAACCATAAAAAAAGGGCCGTTCTTTTTTGTAAAAGAAAATTAAGGGCAGGAGACATCGATTTTTGGTGCGTGGACTATTCTTGCAAACATAAAAAAATTGTTCAACAAGTGGGATAATCCGAAGAAGGCAAC
>CAZZVO010000171.1:0-8969 GCA_964657505.1 uncultured Mucilaginibacter sp. | reverse complement strand
AGTTGGCAAAAAAGCATGGCACACGTTTGCATGTGCTGCATATTTCTACCGCAAAAGAAATTGGCTTGTTTAAATCGGAGCTTCTTTTAGCAAATAAAAAAATCACGGCCGAAGCTTGTGTTCATCATCTTTGGTTTTCAGATGAGGATTATGCAACGAAAGGCAACCTGATTAAATGGAACCCGGCTATTAAAACTGCTGCAGATCGTGACGCCATTTTGCAAGCTGTTTTGGATGGAGATATTGATGTAATTGCAACCGACCATGCGCCGCATACTTCCGAAGAAAAAGCGAAACCTTATTTGGAAGCACCTTCTGGCGGACCATTGGTGCAACATGCTTTGCCGGCGATGTTAGAATTGGTGCATCAAAAAAAGCTTACGTTAGAACAAGTTGCAGAAAAAATGTCGCATAATCCCGCAATTTGTTTTCAGGTTGAAAAACGAGGTTTTATCCGAGAAGGTTATTGGGCTGATTTGGTTTTGGTAGATTTAAATTCTCCCTGGAAAGTTTCTAAAGAAAACATTTTGTACAAATGCGGCTGGAGTCCATTTGAAGGACAAACTTTCAGTTCTAAAATTACGCACACTTTAGTTTCCGGAAATTTGGTTTGGGAAGATGGAAAAATCCAAAATTATCAAACCGGTAAAAGGTTGGGTTTTGAAAGATAAGAAGGAGCTTTTATGAATAAGAAAAAATCCAACAAGATTGAAATAACTGAGGAAATAGAAATCGACTTGTTTACTGCTTTATCTTTTCAAGTTTGGGATATAGAAAATGATCAATCAGTAGAAAAAAGCGCAAGGTGGAAAAAATTTTATAAACAGCAACAAAGTGTTAAATTGAAAAAATAACAATGCTTCTTTTATCACCTTAAAACCATCAGCAATAGATATCACTGATGATTTCTACTTCTATTCTAATTACTGTTGTTGTTGCTGTTGCTGCTGTTGTTGTTCCATGTATAAACGAAATGAATTTTGCGGCTCCGTAGAGAAAGGGGTAAAAACAGGCACAGGTGGCATTTTTACTTCTTCGTTTTTATTTCCGCCTTCGTAACCTACAGAAACACTTACATCTAAAATATGTTGCGATTTGCCTTTGTACGTGCCTTTCACCGGACTGCAATCTAAAAAACTACGGCCAACTGCCAACCGAACATGCTTATCATCCACTAAAATGTTATTGGTTGGATCAAGGCCCAACCAGCCATAAGTTGGGATGTAAGCTTCTACCCAAGCATGTGTTGCACCTTCGCCGCGCATGCCGTTTTTGTTGGGGCAAATGTAACCGCTCACATAGCGCGCCGGAATATTTGCTAATCGCAACATCACCAGAAGTAAGTGTGCAAAATCCTGGCAAACACCTGATTTCAATTCCCAAATTTCATCTATCGTAGTTTCTACGGTAGTTACGCCAGCTTTGTATTCAAAGTTATGGTAAACAAAATTGCTTAAAGATTTTGCCAATTGAAGTGGTGTTTGTTCCAATGCCTGTTCCTTGTTGGTAACCTGCAATACTTCGGACAACGATTTAAACTGCTGCGGAATTAAAAAATTGATGTATGGCAACTGATAACGAAGTTGCTGCAACATTTCCCATTGCTCTTTTTGCGGGGTCAAATCTTCTGGCAATTGGTGATTGTGCGTCACAACAGTAATTTCAGAATCAATTGTCAAGGCCGAATGGACGCCCGGATTGGTAAACGCACCAACCGTGTTTTCGTAATAATCTTTATACTTTTCTACCAACGGATCATCGGTGATTTTTACGTGCTGGCTGATCACTTCCTGATAATCATCCTCAATTGGATACAGCATGATCTGGTTCGCACTATCATTAATTGGTTCCTGATATAAATAACGGGTAACGTGAGTGATATGAAATTTGGGCATAGAAGTTTTGAATGAATGTTGATGAATTTAAATCGTAACTGTTTTTGCTAATTGCATTAATCGTACGCAAAATAATAGTGGTTAAAAGCAGTACCAATTTCAAAAAGCTCGTTTTTGATACCTTGCAAATATTGGTGTAAACCTTCTGTTTCCAATGTTTGCATATCCGAAAACTGGACGCGGCTTTTCAGTTTGCCGATCATAAATTTTATTTTCTGGTAGCTTTCCAATTGTTGGTCGATGTCTAATTTTTCGAAAGAACGTTGCAAACGAATTACGGAGTAAAGGATGGAACGTGTAAAGTTCTGGTTCCAAATAATCTGGTCGAGAATATTTCTCGGCTCCAAAGTAGAGCGGTAACTTCGTAAAAAAAGTTCGTACCCGGAGATGGAAAGCAACATATAACGCCAGTAAATTGGGTCGTGCGTTCCTTCCAAATCATAGTTTTGCTCGCTGAATTTTACGTCAAGGATATTGACTGATTGCATGGCGCGTTCCAGATATTTGCCAACGTTCATGTAGTAAAAACCTTCACCGCGTGCCATCGTAATTTCGGCCGTGCCGTAATACAACATACATTGCTTCACCAACCCGTCGATTACAGAAATCGGATCTTCATATTTCAAAGAATCCGACAAAATCTGATCGCGTACAACGTGATAAAACTCATTGAGGCATTGCCAAAGTTCTTTGGTGATATGGTCCTGAACAGAACGCGCATTTTCCCTGCTCAAAGTAACCAGGTTAAAAACAGCATTGGTATTTTCTTTTTCAAGAGCCATGTAGCGCAAAACTTCCCGGCCATTTTTTTCTATGCTGACTATTTCTTCCTCTTCCAAAAAAGAAAATATTTTTAAAACCGGCCGCCAGGTAAACTCCGGAATATCGTCCTGAGAATAGGCATAATTAATGCGCAACATCCGTAAAATACCATCCGCACGTTCCATATATCTCGACATCCAATAAAGGGAATCCGCAACTCTTGATAACATATTTGTTTAGTTCTAAAGGGTTATTTGCTTAATATCCAGGTATCTTTACTTCCGCCGCCTTGGGAAGAATTCACGACTAACGACCCTTCCCGAAGTGCAACACGTGTTAAACCGCCGGGCACAATTTCAATTCCGTCTGGTCCACATAGCGCAAATGGCCTTAAATCGATTCGCCTTGGTTGTAATCGACCATTCAAATAACACGGTGCAGAGGAAAGGCTGATGATAGGTTGTGCAATAAATTCGCGCGGGTTATTGTTGATGGCAGTTTTAAAATCTTCCATTTCCTGTTCCGATGCCGCACTGCCAATCATCATTCCGTATCCGCCGGATTCATTAGTTTTTTTGATAACCATATTGGCCATGTTATTAAAAACATGCTGCCTTTCGTCCGGGTTGCTCAATTGGTAAGTTGGGACATTTTTAAGGATCGGCTCTTCATTCAAATAATAACGAATCATAGCCGGAACGTGGATATATATTGCTTTATCATCTGCCACACCATTTCCCGGCGCATTCACAATGGCAACATTACCTTTTCTATAAGCCGACATTAAACCAGCCACGCCCAGCAATCCGCTCGGGTTAAAAACTAATGGATCCAAAAACTCATCATCAACCCGGCGATAAATTACATCCACCTGTTGCAGTCCACCAGTTGTTTTGGTATAAACCCGATGGTTATGCACCACCAAATCGCGGCCTTCTACAAGCTCAATCCCCATTAAACGGGCAAGGGTTGTATGCTCAAAATAAGCAGAATTGTAAATGCCGGGCGTTAGCAAAACAATGTTTGGTTTGGAAACATGCCTTGGAGATAAAGCAGCCAGGTTTTTATACAGCAACTGCGGATATTGCATCACCGTGCGGACGTTGTTTTGCGGCAACAAATCCGGGAAGATACGTTTAGTGATCTCCCTGTTTTCCAACATGTAAGAAACCCCGGAAGGCGTACGCAAGTTATCTTCCAATACATAAAACTCGCCATCGGCATCGCGGATAATATCGATGCCCGCAATGTGGACGTAAATATCATGCGGGACGTTCAGCTCGTGCATCTCGCGCAGGTAATGCGGACAGGAATAGATCATTTCTATCGGCACAATCCCATCTTTCAGGATAAATTGCTTGTTGTAAATGTCCTTCAAAAAAAGGTTTAGCGCTTTTAAACGCTGTTTAATCCCTTTTTCTATGAAATCCCATTCGGTTGAAGTGATGATCCGCGGGATCACATCAAACGGAAAAATCTTTTCAATGCCTTCGCCGCTGGAATAAACCGTAAAAGTTATCCCCTGGTTCATAAATAATCGGCGCGCCATTTCTTCTTTGCGCGTTAAATCTTCTGTGCTGATCTGCTTTAAAAAATCATAAACCTTTTGATAGGGCGTTCTAACCTGATCAGCAGAACACATTTCATCCCAAACTGCTGCAGTTACCGGGTACTGGTTTAAAAGTGAGGATGAATTCATGTTTTGGATACTATTTTGTTACTTAAATCTGTAATTCCTTTAATAATTTTGAAAAAGTAGGGTTTATTTCAACCTACAAAAAATTTAATTTAAAATAACATAAAATTTTGGTTATCGAATTGGTTTTAATCAAAAGTGTTTTCTAAATCAATTGCTTTTTTTATCTACCTAAAAATCTTTAATAGTTTTAACGCTGGTTTTGTTTATCATTAACAGTTTTAGGTAGATAAAAGAAGCATCAGAAAAGAAATAGTATTTGCCTGAAATACCGTTATAATTTCATTTTATCAGCGTAAAATATATCCCTATCTTAACCAAAATTTAAACCAATGATTACCCTAAAAAAATGTATCCTACCGGCGGCGGTTCTGTTTTGTTTAACCAGTTGCCAGCAATCTTCAACCAAAAAAGCTATGATCGAAACCTCAATTCCGGATTCTAACAATTTTAAAGAAACTGTTGGCGGTAAACAAGTCCATCTTTATACACTCACCAATAAAAGCGGGTTAAAAGCAGCAATCACAAACTTTGGCGGCAAATTAGTTAGCTTGTTTGTGCCGGACAGCAGCGGCAAATTAACCGACGTAGTTTTAGGCTATAACAGTTTGAAGGATTACCAGCAATACACCAAAAATGGTGCTTACTTTGGTTCTTTGATCGGCCGTTACGGCAACCGGATTGCCAAAGGGAAATTTACTTTAGATGGAAAAAACTACACTTTAGCCATCAACAACAAACCAAATGCGTTACACGGCGGTCCAAAAGGTTTTAGTACCGTTGTTTGGGATGTGGTAAAAACTACGCCAAACAGCATCGAGCTGCATTATTTATCTAAAGATATGGAGGAAGGTTATCCCGGAAACCTGAACGTTAACGTTACTTATACCTTAACGGATGATAATGCTTTAGAAATCGCTTACAAAGCCACAACCGATAAAGCAACTGTTTTAAACCTGACCAATCATTCTTACTTCAATTTAAATAGTGATGGCGGAACGGTTAATAACCACACACTTCAGTTAAACGCGAGCACTTTTACGCCGGTTGATTCAACTTTGATTCCAACGGGGAAAATAGAACCTGTTGCCGGAACACCTTTAGATTTTACCAAACCAACAACGATCGGTTCGCGGATTGAAGTGAAAAATCAGCAGTTGGAATACGGAAAAGGTTACGACCACAATTTTGTGCTGAATGCAAAAGAAAAAGGACAGCATTTGGCAGCAACCGTTGTGGGCGACAAAAGCGGAATAGAAATGCAGGTTTACACCGACCAGCCTGGCATCCAATTTTATGGTGGAAACTTTATGGAAGGCGGCGACAAAGGCAAAAGCGGAAGTCCGTACGAAAAACGTACCGCTTTATGTCTGGAAACCCAACATTTTCCGGATTCTCCAAATCAGCCACAGTTTCCAACTACAACTTTAAAAGCTGGGGAAACTTTTAATTCGGTTACTTCTTATAAGTTTTCTGTGAAGAAGTAATTAGGTTTTTGGTTGATAAAAGAAGCATCGGTTTTTATAGCTGATGCTTTTTTTATGGGGTAAAAGTTGGAGGGATTTGACTTGTGGGTGGATTAATCAAAATTCTAAGTTTAAAAAACCTAATTGTAAATTTAGACTTATGTGAATTGAAAATTCTTAGCTTGAAGATTGGAATTGAGATCTCAGACAGCAGAAACAATAAAATGCTTATTGTTAGATTTTGATAAAATGAGTAACAGCTTGATTTTAAGGAAAAAAATAAAGAAAAGAAGTTTGCAATTTTCTTGTAAAGAAAAAATTTCAAAGTTATATTTGAGTAACAAAAACAAAAGGTTCATCAATACGAGAGTAGGTGGCAATATTTAAATGGACTTTCATGTGTTAAAAAGAAAATTTTTATAGAAAAAGCCTATTATGAAAGCAAAACTATTCTATCTCTTTTTTTGCATTTTTGCATTTATTAGGAGTGCCGAAGCACAAAACTTTGCTAATAACCTTAAAAGTTATCAAAGCATAAACTATCACATTTATCAACTTGAAGAGGTTAACCCTTTACTTGTCCTTTCATTTACAGAGTCTAATCTCAATGACAAGCTACAGAATTTTTTTTATGTAAATAACATACATGCGACACATGTAACAACACTCAAATACCCCTGTTTGAAAGTTATCGTTCAAAAAGCGATATGGGCAAATATCTCGGATTACCCCCATTATTATGATGCCTACAGCTATCAAATAACTTTCAACTTGTGGGATATGATAGGTGACAAACCAGTAATAGTTTATAGCATAGGGGATGCAAGGAACACTATAAATGCCGGAGATGCTGAAAAAGCAAACAAATTGTGGGATATTGTAAACACATGTATGAATCAATTCGCGCATGATTGGAAAGCAACACATTGACCGTACCCTAACTGATGTATAATTGCAAAGATAATACTTCCACCAATATTGGTTTGGCAAAAAACTGGCGGACGAATGAAAAATCAACTTTTGTTTTGCTATTTTGCTTCAGTTCCTGCAGAAGGAACAAAATTTAACTGGTAAAAACAGTATTAAATATTGTGATATTAATTTAACTTTGGTTTCGGCTAACAGGTTTTAAGTTTCAGTTTTTCGCCAGGCCATTTCAGTTGGCTACAATTTATAACAGAGGTTTTTATTATAATCTTTTTTTTAAAAATTAAATTATCATTATGGACTCTAATAAACGCACTATGAGAATGATGTCTGACGAAGAAATTAGTCTTTTAGACACATCAAAAGATTTTGTCACGATTAAGCTTGATTTTGGTAATGAGCTTGATCTTAACAAAGCAATTACATACAAAGAATACTCTGATTTTTTATTAACTCAGTTTAAAAAATATGACAAAACAGCTTTGGGAGAACTATTGCATTCTCTTCATAGGGTTTATCGGAAAAAAAGTGAAATTGAACACTCTACAAAAACAAAACCAAAAACAACTATAGAAGTCTCCACATGTGGTGGATGTGGTTGTGAGCCGGGGGCACCATGCTATGTATTGCCGCTTGGTTGGTGTTATAGTTGCTCTTAGTCTATTATTAAACTAAGTGTTCAATTAATATTATGTCGTTTAGCAGCAGCCAGAATTGCATTTACAAAAGTATCGCTTAAATATTCGTACTTGTGTAGTAGTAATTCTTATCATCTGTTGCTCAGGTCGACCATTCGCTATTACAATGCTTGCACAACTATGTAGCGTTGCCTATTATTTTTAACTACTAACAAAGAACTTAACATTTGATTTTTTTGCTATTTATTCCAAATTTTGTTTTCATATATTCAATAACTAAAAACAAACAATTATGGCACATGTAAAAATCAAAGTCCACGATGGAGACAAAGAAGAAGAAATTGAAGTTGGACAATCTGAACTTGACAGACTTAAATTTGATGAAAACGTTTGTATTCCAGGCGATGAGCAATGTATTAGTGGTGTTAAAATGAAATGTTTGTCAGATGGAAGTGGTTGGTTTAAAATTGGTAGTTGCTGAATAAGAACTCAATTTCTTAGATATAAAAAATGGGAAAACAATTCTATTTCTTCCCAGTTTTTTTTGAACTTTGACAATATCAAACACGATTATATACCAACCAAAAACATGAAAACAAATAATATTCTTTTAGCAATAATTGCAGTGTTACTTTTATTAAACTTAGTAAATAAATCATTTTTTGTAACTGAAGCCAATGCTCAAGCTTCAAACAAAAAAACGAATAATAAAAATGAAGTTTTAAATGTTAGAATTGTGGGAATTGCACAAAGCGTAAATATGCCAGTTACTACATCTGTACCGATTGGAGTTTTAGTTCTCAACAAGAATTATGATGGTTTATTTGTTCCGGTTCGCCAACAGTAGGTTTAGCAATATGATAGATGAGTTCCAAATCGCTATCTTATTCAGTTCCTTTTGATTTTTAACCCAATACAAACTTTTACCCGATAAAAACAGTATCACAAAAAAAGCCGCCTTTTACAGCAGCTTTAATTTTATTTGAACTTCCAATCTTTATGACTTTCGGACTTCCGACTTTTCGGACTCTCCTAACTTTCCGCCTTACCCATCATCTCCACAAAATCATCAAACAGATACCTCGAATCATGCGGGCCGGGAGAAGCTTCCGGGTGATATTGAACCGAAAACGCATTTTTGCCTTTTACGCGGATGCCTTCAATAGAATTATCATTTAAGTTGATGTGCGTAATTTCTACTTTATCAGAATTTCTCACCGCATCCTGCACCACGCCAAAACCATGATTTTGAGAAGTTACTTCGCAATGGTTTTTAATGATATTTTTTACCGGATGGTTGATGCCACGATGTCCGTTAAACATTTTTTGTGTTGGGATATCATTGGCCAAAGCCAGTAATTGATGGCCGAGGCAAATCCCAAACATCGGTTTATCAGCTTCTAAAATATTTTTCACTGTTTTTATCGCATAATCCATAGCAGCCGGATCGCCGGGACCATTGGAAATAAAATAACCGGTCGGGTTAAATTCCTGCATTTCTTCAAACGTAGTGTACGAAGGAAAAACGCGGGCAAAAACACCACGTTCCGAAAAATTGCGCAGGATGTTTTTCTTCACGCCTAGA
>CAZZVO010000170.1:0-8970 GCA_964657505.1 uncultured Mucilaginibacter sp. | reverse complement strand
GTTCCCCCAAAGAAACTTAATCCTTTTCAAACATACGAGAACCAAAAAATCAAGACAAACCCGATCCCTCCGGGCGTTTTGTCCGGCCTTTCCGCGCCTGGGTGGAGACCTACCGCTTCGGCCTGTATGGCTAACAAAAAATAGCTGGTAAAAATAGCATCAACCTTTATTTCCCCTTACCTCAACCAAAATCAAACTATCGTGCGGGATGCCTAAAGTTTTGCCAGGAGTAATTTGTAAGTAGTGCGTGAGGTAGCCATCCATAATACCTTTCATTACTTTGATCGTTTTTTCCCGGTCGATAATAATTGTCTCCATCGGTTCTACAAAATGTAATTGTCCTTTTGCATCCACCCGAACGGCAAAACTGTGGTGAAAATCCGCATAAGCTTTATTGATGGTCACTTGGTATTCGGGGTAAAACAAGGTTTCGGGCACGTAGTAATTATCCAAATCTTTAGCTTTTAACCGGGCATCGGTAACCTTAACGTTTGCCGTTTTGCTGGTTAAAATAACAGGTTGCTGTGCCGCGAATGTTTTGGTGGAATCGTGGCTGGTTTTTGTAATTAAATCATGGATATAAGCTGTATCGTTTTTTGTTGTTTGCCTAAGTTTTTCTACGCTGAGATGTTGTTTTTTGAGATATTCCTCCGCATAAAAAGTAACATACACATTCGATCCTTTCCAGTTGATTTTTTTGTTTTTAACTTCCAAAACCTGAAATTTGAGGCTGTCTTTGCTGATTTTACGCGCCTTAAACCAGGCTCCCGAAAAGTTAAAAATAGAATCGTGGTCTAAGTTTAAAGGCAAATCGTAAAAACGCAATTTTATCGGACTAAAAACAGCAACCAAAGTATCCGATTTAAAATTTACTTTCCACGATGGTTTGAGCTGATAACCAGTTGCATTGAAAGAAACGCCGTTAGCAAAACGCCGGTAAACTTCGGTAAACGGGATGCCGATTACGGATTTAAAGGAAGTTTTAGTACGAGCAATTAAGGCAGAATCGCTTTCTGGCACAGCTTGGTTTGCTTGCGGTCGCCGCCGACAAGAAAAGCAAAAGACGGAAATCAAAATGAACCAAAAAAAATAAAATCGAAGCATATAAAAACAGCATTGGTAATGGCCGTTAAGGTAAAAGTTTTACGTTGAAAACCATCAACCACACCAATTTTTACCTGATAAAAGAAGCATCACCAAGTCAACTTCCCCTGGTAATAATCCAATATTTTCATCCGCAGAATATAATCGTAACGTGCAGAAATCAGGTTGATATTGGCCGCATCCAGCTTGTTTTTTGCCACGGTGTAATCCACACTGTTGCCTACACCGGCATTAAATTTTACTTCGGTCGCTTTGAAAGATTCAGTATAGAAATTCACTTGGCTTTGTAAGGTTTTAAAACGGTTGTAAGAAGCTGTGGTGTTAAAAAAAGCTTGTTCTACCGATTGTTTGAGTTGGATGCGTGTGGTTTGCTCCACCAGTTCTGCGTTTTTTAAGTCGATTTTAGCTAAAGAAATTCGGTTACGGGCAATCCAATTGGTAAAAATCGGGATCTGCAAACCTAAAGTAATGGCCGAATTATAGTTGTTTTTAAACTGATCGCGGTAGCTTATTTTATCCGTCCGGTAGTCCGATTGGTTCGTGATGACATAAGATTTACTACCGTTTTGCAGGTTCACATAATCGTTAGTTGCCACTCTTGCGCTATCCACAAACGTACTTTTACTGGCCGCACTCGAATAATTGGTGTACAAATAAGCGTTGAGCGAAAGCGTAGGATACAAGTAACCGCGCGCCACGCTCACACTTTTTGCCGAACTTTTGGTACGTAAATTACTGGCTTTTACCAGCGAAAGTTGTTCCAGCGCGGACTGGTAAATGGCGTCGGGATTGTTGTTATAAAAAGACGACAATTGCTCGGCATTCAATGGTGCATAAGTTGTATTTTTTTGATAAGGAACGTTCATGTATTGTGCCAGCGTAACTTTTGCCGCTTCCAAATTATTTTTACTGTTGATGATGGCCAGGCTATCGTTGCTTAATTGTCCTTTCAAATCCGCCAGTTGATACGGGGCAATAGCACCATCTTTATTTAAAATTTCTGAACGGTGCAATTGCTCCTGCGAAACCAAAGCCTGGTTTTTAGATTGGTTCAACAATTCCTGGTTGTTTAAAATCTGGAGGTAAGCGAGAATCACATTCAGCGTCAGGTTGTCTTTTTGCTGCTGTAATTCCAGTTTACTCGCCTGGAAAGCCAGCAGGTTTTGCTTGATGGTATTCCACAGCGCAAAACCGTTGAACAAAACAATACTTCCGCCTAAACTATAACTCGTTGCGTTAACTTGCTGGTTGATATATGCGTTGGTAAAAGGGTCGATACTGCGGCCCTGGTTTAAACCTTGCTGAATACTTCCGCCTAAATTGGGCAGCAAATTGGTTTTAGCCTGATTGTAACCAATGCCAGCCCTTTGCGCCGCCAGCTCGCTTTGTTTAACGTTGAGGTTATTGCTGATGGCCGTTTCCACACAGGTTTGCAAGGTTAATGCAGCAGGATGGAAAGTACTATCCTGTGCACTAACTTTTAGGGTGTAAAAGAAGCATAGCAAGCCTATGCATATTTTTTTTGATAAGATCATTTCTGTGTTCTTTGAACTTGTTTGTGCCAATTATTCAATTCTACCGTCGAGCAGATTGATAACCCGAGAGCCATACGCCGCATTTTTTTCAGAATGCGTTACCTGCACAATCGTTACGCCTTGCTGGTTTAATTGCTTAAACAGTTCCATAATTTCTTCGGCTTGTTTGGAGTTGAGGTTTCCGGTTGGTTCATCAGCTAAAATCACTTTCGGGTTGGCTGCCAAAGCGCGTGCAATTCCGACTAATTGTTGTTGTCCGCCCGAAAGCTGGTTCGGGAACAAGTCCTTTTTCCCAACAATTTGAAAACGATCAAGAATATCAGCCACAACCGATTTTCGTTCCGAAGATTTCATGTCCTGGTAAATTAACGGCGTTTCGATGTTTTCGTAAACGGTCAGTTCATCAATCAAATGATAAGCTTGAAAAACAAAGCCAATATGTTGTTTATACAAATTGGAACGTTGCTTTTCCTTCAGCTTAAAAACCGATTGGTCAAGGAAAATATATTCGCCTTCAGAGGGTTCATCAATCATTCCTAAAACGTGCAGCAAAGTTGATTTACCGGAACCCGACGGACCCATAATCGAGACGAATTCGCCTTCGTTAATCGTAAGGTTGATATCTTTCAGTAAAAATGTACGGTTTCCGCCGGAGGAAATCCATTTGAAAATATGTTTTAGTTCGATCATGTCTGTTTGTAAAGCTGTTTCTAATTATCCGCTTCGGTGCATTTACATACAATGCGATACCAGAAACAGGAAAAGCTGATTTCCAGCAGTTTAGAAAAAGAATATAAATTAAAGTGTTCGGTATCGATACAAGTTATGTTTCGTTTTGATACAGGTTTTATATCGATAAAAGAAGCATTTACTGTTTTGAAGATGCAATTTAAAACAGAAATATTAAATTGCATCTTCAAACATAAAACCGCTTTTTTAAAAACAATCCAAGTTTAAAAACACTCGCTTTCATTTGCGACCTGTTTCTAACAGGTTCGGTTTTTCTACTACAATTTCCTTTTCTACAAAGTATTTTTTGCAATAATATATTCCTAAAAAAAAATACAAGGATATTACTGATGCTGCCTGATGCAGTTATATAAGTCGTTGAAGCACTGTGCAATTGCTTTTGTTGCAATTGCTTCATTTCCATTTTGGTAAAAATTACTTGCATAGGTATTTTAATCTGCTATTCTGCAAAGTAGAATTATTACATAATAGCAGAAATTTTTGTTTCAAAATACAAAATTCTCAAAAATCAATTCTTGCCAATTTTAATGGAAAAAACAAATTCTATCATATTTTATTTAAGTAATTGTAAATAGTTGAAAGTTTTTGATTATTTAATATAATTATTATAATATAATGCATATTTTAAATAGTTCTGAAGATCAGACAAACCAGCAGTTAACTCCTGAAAATGAATTGTTGGCAGGAAAAATCCCGCTGCTTGAAGAACAATTGAATATTGGTGTCCGGCAGGTTGAAACCGGCAAAGTTTTGCTTCATAAAAAAATAGTTTCGGAAGAAGTAAACCAGGAAATTCCCGTAACCCACGAAGAAATTGAAATTGAACGTATAGCAATCAACCAATATGTAGAAACTGCGCCAGCAATACGTTATGAAGGCAGCACCACTATAATTTCTGTGGTAAAAGAAGTATTGGTTGTAGAAAAAAGGCTGGTTTTGACGGAGGAGCTGCACATCGTTAAAAAGCAGGTTACTTCTAAATCCACGATAACAGAAACCCTCCGAAAAGAAGAAATCGAAATCAACAGGGTGGATTTAACAAATGAGAATTTAACAACTAATCAATAATCAATTAATTTTTAACAATTAAAAACAATAATCATGGCACAAACAGTAATTGGAATTTTCGACTACACGAGCGAGGCTCAGGAAGCTGTTAATTATCTTGTGAACAACGGTTTCAGCCGGTCGGACATCGACCTTTCTTCCCGTGGCGCACAAACAGAAGGCACTTCAACCACTACTACCGATTATGACGATGACTCTAACAGCGGTGTTGGTGGCTTTTTTAGTAATTTATTTGGAACTAGCGACGAAGCCGACAAATACACCAAAGTTGGCAGCATAGGTTCAATTGTAACAGTTCATGCAAAATCTGCCCAGGAAGCAGAAAGTGCAGCCAAAATTTTAGATAATTATGGTGCAATTGATGTAAATGAGCGTGCTGCGCAGTACAACTCTACCGGGACTGGTATTTCTGATTCATTAAAAACCAATGATGCTGATTCTATCAAAATTATTGAAGAAAAAATGCAGGTTGGAAAACGCGAAGTAGAAACTGGCGGTGTGCGTTTGCGTAGCCGTATTGTAGAACAAGCAGTAAGCGAAGATGTGCGTTTACGGACGGAACGTGTTCGGGTAGAACGTACCAATGTTAGCCGTTTGGCAACAGAAGCAGATTTAGCTGCCTTTAAAGATGCAACGTTAGAAATGACAGAAACTGCAGAAGTACCTGTAGTGAGCAAAGAAGCTTATGTTACAGGAGAAGTTTCTTTAGGAAAAGAAGTAGAAGAAAGAAACCAAACAGTTCAGGGAACTGTCCGCAAAACAGAAGTGGATACAGAAAACTTTACAGATGAAGCCGGCAAACTATCTACCGGTGAAACTAAAACAAGCGGCGGGACTACAAGCCAAGAAGGTGGTTTTTATAAATAAGATCATTTGCTTGTTTGCTATTTAAAACAATAAAGTGCCGGGCAGTTTATATCTGCCGGCGCTTTATTATTAAAAGAACAATTTTTGTTTTGAAACCTTAACAGCAACACATTTAAACAATAAAAATTTTAAAACTATGTTCGATCAAATATTGCAATTAGTTAAAGACCACATGGGTAGCAACCCACAAGTAGCAAATGCAATTCCTGCCGGGCAGGAAGATGCTGTTCATCAAGAAATTGCAACCCACATTAACAATGGTTTACAAAATCAAGCCGAAGCCCAAGGCGGCGCAGGCGGATTGTTATCTATGCTAACAGGAAGCATGGCTTCTGGAAGCCCAATAACCAGTGCTATTGAAGGCGGTTTAGCAAGCAGCTTAGGAAGCAAATTTGGTTTGCCGCCAATGGCGACAGGTGCAATTGCTGCAGCGTTACCAGGCATTTTACAAAAATTTGCCCACAAAGCGAACGATCCAAACGATTCGAGTATTACGCCAGATACGATTAACAATTCCACTTCTGCCGGCGGCCTTGGCGGGATGTTAGGCGGCTTGTTTAAATAGCGCATACTCTTTTTATAGGGGTAAATTAATTAGAAGGGGCTGCGCCGTTAGGTCAGCCTCTTTTTCGTTTCCGGTAATTTGCATAATTTCGGCTTTCACAAAATTTCGGTGCTCACAATCCTTCAAAAAGAAATAACTTCTTATCTCAGTTCGCTGGTTGCCTACATCACCATCGGCGTGTTTTTGTTGGTGCTGGGTTTGTTTTTATGGGTTTTCCCGGATACCAGCATTTTAGATTACGGTTACGCCGATTTAAGTAGCTTGTTCAACACCACGCCGTACTTATTTATGTTCCTGATTCCGGCCATCACCATGCGTTCCCTCGCAGAAGAAAAAAAGGAAGGAACTTTTGAACTGCTGGCCACGAGTCCGATTACCGATTGGCAAATTGTGCTCGGCAAATACTTAGCTTGTTTGCTGCTGGTTTTACTCGCGCTGATTCCAACCTTGGTTTATGTTTACTCCGTTTACCAGTTAGGAAATCCTGTTGGAAACTTAGATTCCGGCGCCATAATCGGTTCTTATATCGGTTTGTTTTTGCTGGGAGGAACGTTCGTTGCCATCGGTATTTTTGCTTCTTCCATCACCAAAAACCAAATTATTGCTTTTACGATTGCTGTTTTTATAAGCTTTTTTTTGTTTAGCGGCTTTGATTCGCTTGCCGGGTTATTGTCTTTTCAAAATGCAGAAATACAAAATCTTGGTATCAACGAACATTACCAGGCAATTAGTCGCGGCGTTTTAGATACGCGCGATCTGGTTTATTTTTTAAGTGTAATCGGCCTGTTTTTATTGCTCACAAAAACTGTATTGGGAGGGAGGAAATGGTAAACTTCCGCAAAAGAAAAGATTTGCTGCAAGTTGCGCTTGCATTGGCGATGCTTCTTTTACTGAACATTTTTTCGGGTTATTTTTTTACGCGTTTCGATTTTACTGCGGAGAAACGTTTTACACTTTCGCCCATTACCCGAAACATGATGGACAGTTTGAAGCAGCCAGTCCAAATTACCGTTTTTTTGCAAGGCGATTTTCCGTCGGGATTTAAACGCTTGCAACGAGAAACACGGGATTTATTGGACGATTACAATGCTTTCGCACACCAAAAATTAAAAGTTAAATTTGTTGATCCGCTTGCGGGCGCGAGCGCAGAACAGCAAACGCAGATTTTGCAGGATTTACAAGGCCAGGGCATCGAACCAACCAACCTCAGCGTAAAAACTGAAAGCGGCTTAACGCAAAAAATTATTTTCCCGGCAGCCATGGTAAAATCTAACGGAAGGCAAATTCCGGTCAAGTTGTTGCAAACACGTATCGGATTATCTCCGGAGGAAGTACTGAACAATTCGATCCAAAACCTGGAATATGTATTTTCTTCTGCCATAAAAAAAGCAACCAGCGGCGGCAAACCGCGAATTGGTTTTACAGAAGGCCACCACGAATTGAGCGATTTACAACTGAACGATGCCTTGCGTTCTTTATCCGACGGTTTTGAAGTTGGCCGCGTTAATTTAAAAACGATCCCTTTTGCCGGAATGGAAAAGTTGAGTTTATTGATCGTGCCGAAACCTGATCTTCCTTTTACAGAACTGGAAAAGTTTAAAATCGACCAATACCTGATGCGCGGCGGAAAGATTTTATGGACGATCGATCCTGTTACTGCCGAATTAGACAGCTTGCGCGGCCACGGCGGTGAGCAGTTGGCGTTTAACAAACAGCTAAATTTAGACGACCAGCTTTTTAGTTACGGCATCCGTTTAAATTTTGATTTGATTGCCGATATGAGCTGCGCGCAAATTCCGGTGAACGTTGGAAATGTAGCCGGACAAGGGCAAATACAAATGTTGCCGTGGTTGTTTTATCCAATTTTGATGCCAGTTTCTAAACATCCTTTGGTTAAAAATTTAGACGGAATCCGTACCGAATTTATCAGTTCGATAGATACGATTGCTGTTCCCGGCATCAAGAAAACAGTGTTGCTGGCTTCTTCGCCCCTCAACCAAAAACTCAATACGCCGCACTTGATTTCCTTGCAAATGCTGGAGCAGGAACCCGATTTGAAAACTTTTAAAAGCGCGCCAAAAACAGTAGGTGTTTTGCTGGAAGGAAAGTTTAAATCTGATTTTAAAAACCGGCCGGTTCCCGAAGCTTTTACGGAGAAGATTGCTGTTTTGCCGGAAAGTAAATTTACCAGAATGATTGTGATCAGTGATGGCGACATCCTAAAAAACCAAATAAACGAAGCATATGGTTCGCCTTTTCCTTTAGGTTTCGACCGATATACGCAGCAAACCTACGGCAACAAAAACTTTTTGTTAAACGTAGCCGATTACATGACGTATGATTCTGGGTTGATTAATTTAAGAAATAAGGAAATCAAGATCAGGTTGCTGGACCGTGCACAAATCAAAGCGACAAAATTATACTGGCAAATTTTCAATAACCTGCTGCCGCTCGCCATGCTTCTTTTATTCGGTATTTTTCAACAATATTTCCGCAGGAGAAAGTATGCGGCTTAAAATTTCTACTTTTGGTAGATCAATACTAAAATTTATATATGAGATTTATTGTTTCTACATCAACCTTGCTAAAACAATTACAAGCTGTTAGCGGCGCGTTGAGCAGTAGCACCGTTTTACCAATATTAGAAAACTTTTTATTCCAGATTAAGGACGGAAACTTAACTATTTCTGCAACCGATCTGCAAACCAGCATGACCACTTCGTTACCTGTGGAAACGAACGAAAACGGGCGTATTGCCATTCCATCGCGAATTTTGCTGGATACTTTAAAATCGTTGCCAGAACAACCGGTTACGTTTTTGGTGGATGATAAAACATTTGGCGTAGAAATTAAAGCAGGAGACGGAAACTATAAACTGAGCGGAGAAAACGGGGATGATTTCCCGAAAATCCCGGTGGTAGAAAATGCTTCATTGGTTAGTTTGCCAGCATCTGTTTTGGCAGAAGCCATCAACAAAACCATTTTTGCTGTAAGCAGTGATGAACTTCGGCCAGCCATGACAGGTGTTTACTGTCAGCTTTCGCCACAACATTTCACTTTTGTTGCTACCGATGCACACAA
>CAZZVO010000169.1:0-8974 GCA_964657505.1 uncultured Mucilaginibacter sp. | reverse complement strand
TGACTTGCTCATGGGTTGGCTTCGCACTCTGCCATTCCGCCAATCCAGTTGCCGCGCGTAGAAAGCAGGAATTCCTGCGGATTATCAACCAGCGCGTGGTAATTGAAAATGGCATCGAGAAATTTATAACCAATTACAAACCCGAAAACGGCATTTCCGGTCAGTTCTATAACAGAAGCTTGTTCGCCAACAGTAACTATTTTTTTGAAAGGATGTATGTAGCCCAGCTTTTCTTTACGGATAAATTCCTGCTCGAAAGCCCAGTAAGACACCATAAAAGCCAGGGCAACACAAAAACCAAAAGTTTGTATGGGAAGTGGAATATTTAATCCGGTTAAATATCGGATTAGTTCGGTTATGGTTGGAAACATGAATGGAGCTGTTTCGGGCGAAGATAAAACTAATGAACCAGAATTTCGGCCGTTTCCTCAATTTCCATATTACCGGATGGCAAAATTGTTGTTAAAAGTATCGGCCTGATTTCATTCACCAATAAAGGATCATAAGTAGTTTCGATTTTAACATAATTTCGGGTAAAACCATGCATCAAACCGTCGTTGGTTTCCCGCTCAAACAACACATCACAAAATTGACCAACTTGAGATTCGTAGAAAGCACGGCGTTTTTTATCGGATAAAATATGCAGCATTTTACTACGTTCTGCTCGTGTTGATCCCGGAACAACGCCTGATAGTTCTTTTGCCGGTGTATTTTCACGTTCACTGTAAGTGAAAACGTGAAGATAAGAAACCGGCAGCTCGTTTAAGAAGTTGTAAGTGTCGATAAAATCTTCGCGTGTTTCTCCCGGAAAACCTACAATGACATCTACGCCAATACAGCAATCGGGCATGAGTTCTTTGATCTTATTAATCCTTTCCACATATAATTCCCGCTTGTAACGTCGGCGCATCAAACTTAATATTTTGTTTGAGCCAGACTGCAAAGGGATGTGGAAATGAGGCACAAAATGCTTGGAAGCAGCTACGAAAGCAATGATTTCATCCGTCAACAAATTCGGCTCGATGGAGGAAATACGGATCCGGTCGATACCTTCTACTTCATCCAAAGCTTCAATTAAATCAATAAATTTGTATTGACGGATGCCATCGATCAAACCAAAATCACCAAGGTTAACACCTGTTAGAACGATCTCTTTTACACCGGAAGCAGCAATTTCATTCGCTTGTTTAAGTACGTTGCTGATAGTATCGCTTCGACTTGCACCACGCGCCATTGGAATGGTGCAGAACGAGCAGGAATAATCGCAGCCATCCTGTACTTTTAAAAAAGTACGGGTGCGGTCACCAAAAGAGTATGAAGGGATAAATTGGTTTACTTCTTTTACCGGTGAATTATAAACGAGTGCTTTAGAATTTTTGGTGAGATTAGTGATATGTTCAACCAATTGAAATTTTTCGGCAGCGCCCAAAACTAAATCCACACCTTCAATTTCTGAAATTTCTTTTGGCTTTAATTGGGCGTAACAACCGACGATTGCAACATAAGCGAGCGGCGAAATTTTTAATGCTTCTTTTACAACCTTTTTACATTTACGATCCGCATTTTCGGTAACTGAGCAAGTGTTGATTACATAAACATCTGCCTGATCTGTAAAATTAACTATATCATAATCAGTCTGTTTGAACAATCTACCTATAGCAGAAGTTTCGGAGTAATTGAGTTTACAACCCAGTGTATAAAAGGCAACTTTCCTGTTCATTTGAGGTTGCAAATATATAAAAATGTGTGCTAAAAGAAGTATGCTGTATTAGTCTTCTTGATTGTCCGGCTCACTCCAACGATAGCTCTCGTGCTCAAAACCAGCGAGATCAATAATGCGGTTTACAACAGTCATTGCCACTTCTTCAATAGTTTTTGGTAAACTGTAGAAAGAAGGGACAGCCGGACAAATAATGCCACCAGCCTCCGTAACGGTTTGCATGTTACGCAAATGAATCAAATTTAGCGGCGTATCTCTGGCGACTAAAATCAGCTTACGCCTTTCTTTTAAGATCACATCAGCAGCGCGGGTGGTTAAATCGTTGGAAATACCGCTTGCAATTCGTCCTAAAGTGCCCATGGAACAGGGAACAATGATCATGGTATCGAAGCGCGCAGAACCGGAAGCAAAAGGTGCCATAAAATCTGTTTTACTGTAAATTTTAAAAGGCAAGTCCTGGTAGCTTTCGTCGCCCAATTCGAATTTCCAAACATCGCGGGCATTATCAGACATGACTACGCCAACTTCCAGGATTTGTTCATGCAATGCCTGCAATTTTTGTAACAACAGCTTGGCGTAGATAGAACCGCTGGCACCAGTTATGGCTACTACAATTTTTTTCTTCATTAAATTTTAGATGATAAAAGAAGCATGCTTACTTAAAGTTCTCGTCAATCAAAAGCTGTATAATCCCATCAACCATACCTACTTTTGGTACATAGATATTTTTTATTCCAGCCCAGCTCATTACGGTTATAAAAATTAAGGCAGCCGGGATAATTACGTCAGCGCGGTCCTGGTTCAACCCTAAAACCTGAATGCGGTCTTTTAAAGAATAGGAATTGAGGTGTGTATGCAAACTTTTTAGTTTAGATAAAGCCAGTGCTTTTCCTTCTTTTTCTTCGGATAATTTAAACAGTTTATTGATGTTTCCGCCCGTACCAATCCCGGTTATGTTTTTGTAAGATTTGATATTGGTGGTGATAAAACGTTCCATTTCTTTCCAGGTTTCATCTTTGTCCTGGTTATCCAGAATCCTTATCGTACCGATATTAAAAGACTGTGAAGCAACCAAAACACCGTTGGCAAAAAAAGAAAGTTCTGTGCTTCCGCCGCCCACATCAATATACAAGTAGTTGTTTTTCTTATCTAACTTTTCTTCAAAATGACTGGCGTAAATAATATTTGCTTCGCGTTGTCCTTCCACAATTTCCAGGTTTATCTGCGCTTGTTCTTTTACCTGTTTAACAATTTCCTGACCGTTAAAAGCTTCGCGCATGGCTGATGTTGCACAAGCCAAATAAGCAGTTACGCCATAAACATCCATTAAATTGCGAAAAGCAGACATCGTTTTTATCAAATCATCAACTTTTTTGGAGGAGATTTTTTTATCGATAAAAGCATCATCGCCCAAACGCAGCGGCACACGGAGCAGCATGTTTTTTTTGAAAGAAACAGGATGGGCAGAATCTGATATATCTGCAATTAAAAGCCGGACAGCATTAGAACCGATATCAATGGCAGCGTATCTCAAAATTATTTCTTTTGTTTAAGGTATGTATAAATATCAAATTGCGACCGCACTTTTATTTTATCATCAGTTTTGTGGTAACGGTTGTTATTTAAACTGTTGATTTCCCGGGCTTTGGTATTGTCTTGAAGTTGGATATTGATTATATCCCTGATTTCTTTTTTCAGTTCTTTATTGTAAATCGGAAAACCAACTTCTACCCGGTTATCCAAATTGCGCGTCATCAAATCCGAAGAAGTTAAAAACAACATTTCTTTTCCGCTATTTCCAAAAATGTAAACACGGGCATGCTCCAAATATTTATCAACAATGCTGATCACTTCAATATTTTCGCTAAAACCTTTTACTTCGGGCACTAAGCAACACATGCCCCGTATAATCAGTTTTATTTTAACACCCGCACTGCTTGCCTTATACAAACGGGCAATCATTTGTTCATCGGCAAGGCTGTTCATTTTTAGAATGATGTAAGCCGGAGTGCCTTTTTTAGCATTGGAAATTTCTTTGTCGATGTATTGATAAAGCAGTTTTCGGGAATCAACCGGCGATACCAACAAGTTTTTAATTCCTTGCGGTACGATGTTTTTTTGCAAGGCGTCAAAAATAGCGACCAAACTTAGCGTGATTTTTTTATTAGCCGTAAGCAAAGTATGGTCGGCATAAATGCTTGCTGTTTTCTCATTGAAATTCCCGGTTGATAAACAAGCGTAATAAGTTACTTTTCTGTTTTCCAGTCTTTTAACTAAGCATATCTTAGAATGTACTTTATATCCGGAGACACCATAAATTACTTTTACGCCTTCTTCTTCCAGCCGTCTGCTCCAAAAAATATTGGCCTGTTCATCAAAACGGGCTTTCAACTCCACCAGGCAATTTACTGTTTTTCCATTCTTTGCTGCATTAATCAAGGCATTTATAATCCTTGAATTCGCCGCCAGCCGGTAAAGGGTTATGCTGATTTCTTTTACGTTTGGATCGATAGCTGCTTCCCGCAAAAAGTGGATCACGTAATCGAAAGATTGGTAAGGTGTGCTCACTAAAAAATCCCGTTTGCTGATCATGCCCAGCAGGCTTTTACCGAAAGATAAATTCGGGACTTGTAAGGAAGGAAGCTTTGGATACTCCAACTCTGGCCGCCCAACATTTGGGAAGTTAATAAAATCTTTAAAACTGTGGTAACGGCTGCCTGGAATCAGGCTGTCGGCTGTTAACTGCATTTTACGGACTAAATATGAAAGCATATCTAAAGGCATATCCGTGTCGTACAGCAAGCGCATTGGCTTTCCCTTTTTACGCTTTTGCAGACTTTTGGAAAGCGATTCTATAAACTTTTCGCTTACTTCTTTATCCAAATCCAATTCGGCATCGCGCGTAAGCTGGATGGAAAAAGCTTCGATAACATCGTAATCAAAAATGAAGAAAATATCATCCAGACAGTAACGGATAATATCATCTAACAGAATAATAAACTTTAATTGGTTAGTTTCCGGAAGCACTAAAAAACGCGGCATGCTTTCTGGTATCTCAATCAAAGCCAGCATGTTAGCGTTACTTTCTTCCTCTTTGCTTAATCGAACAAAAAAGTAAATGGCCTGGTCCTTTAGTTCTGGGATGGCTGTGTTTTTAGCCAGCATTATTGGCACAACGTTAGAAAGCAATTTTTCCCGGAAATAGTTTTTTACAAACGTGCCGCGCGTTACGTTTAACTGTGTATCATCCAATATAAAAATCTTTTCTTCAGCAAGTTTTTTTAGAATGATGTTTTCGTACAGGTTGTTAAATTTTTTTTCTTCTTTGATCACCAGATTTTTGATCTGGCTTAGAACTTTACGCGGATTATAACCTAATATTTCTTTAGCTTTTTCGTTAAGGTTAGCCAAACGGTTAAGCGTTGCCACACGGACGCGGTAAAACTCGTCCATGTTGGATGAAAAAATAGCCAGAAAACGTACCCTTTCAATCAGCGGAACCGCTTCATCGGCAGCTTCCTGCAATACGCGGTCATTAAAATAAAGCCAACTAATTTCGCGGTTAGTTAACGGGATCGTCTTAAAACTCATACATTATTAACAACAAAAAATTCCCGGAAGGTTGCGCCGGGAATGCAAAAATCAGGATTTGCTTGTTAAGCAGAAGTTAAACAATTTGAAATATTACAGCCGTGGTTACAAAACTGCAGAGCCTGTTGTTTCTGCTGCCGGGCTTTCATCTGTAGCTGGTTTTGGTTTATTAGGTGCCCGTTTACGTTTAGCCGGTGCCGATGCTTCTTTTACCGGTGCTTTTTCTGCAACTGGTGCATCAGCAGTTTCTTCTTTTTTCTTTCTTGGAGCACGCTTGCGTTTAACCGGGGCTGCTGCGGCTGGTGCTTCTTTTACCTCCTCTTTTTTGGCTGCAGCTTCTGGTTGTTTATCAATAGCAGGGACATTTGGTTTAGTCACCGAGCGGCTGGAAACTGCAGAACCTTTCTCGGATGCGGCCTTACTTACTTCCGAAACTACTTTTTTTGCTTTAGCTTCCGCCTTAGAAACGTCCGCTTTAACTTCGTCCTTTTTCTTATTTGCTTTTTTGCCTAATTTATCAACTTTACCTTCAGCTTTATCTTTCGCTTTTTGGGCATCTTTTAAAATACTGCTGATTTTTTGCGAAACTGATTTCCCTGCTTTGGCAATTTCTTTTTTTAGTTTTTCGGCATCGTGGCCTAAAGTATGTATGGCCTCCATAAATTTACCCGTAATGCTGTTTTCCTGTTCTTTGTTTTTTACTTTTGATTTGTCTTTCTTTTTCATTATAAAATTGTTTATGGTGATAACTGATGGGCTGTTTTTATCGTCAGGATTGTGTTAAACCGCCTTCGTTTTTTATTCTTGATAAAGCTAACCCTTAAAATTTAATTCTTTTAAAAATAAAACATAATATGCCATCTTTTGATATCATCAGTAAAATTGATGCCCAAACGTTAGATAACGCCATCAATAACGCCAAAAAAGAAATTTTGAACCGTTACGATTTTAACGATTCTAAAAGTACTATCGATCTCGATAAAAAAACCAACGAAGTAACCATTGTTACTGAAAATGACATGCGTTTAAAAGCTATCCAGGATTCGATCATCAGCCGGATGGTGAAACAACATTTAGACCCCAACGCGCTGGATTTTGGCAAACAGGAATATGCATCCGGAAACATGATCCGCAAAGAAATTAAAATTGTGGAAGGGATTGATAAAGAAGCCGCCAAAAAGATCGTCAAAAAAATAAAAGATAGCGGCTTAAAAGTTCAGGCAGCAATTATGGATGATCAGGTGCGCGTAACCGGTAAAAAAATTGATGATTTGCAAGCTGTAATTTCTTTATGCCGCGGCGAAGATTTTGGCCAGCCTTTGCAGTATAGTAATATGCGGAATTGAAGGTTGAATAATTTATTGCTACAATTTCTTTATTTTAGTGGATAGCATTTAGCATTATGGAAAAGATAAAACCATTAAATATTGAAGAACTAAACATTGGAACTTATAATAACACTAAAGTATTTGACTTTTTATTGTCAGATAACCTTTCAACGATAAACAATAATTTGAATGAACCGGCCGAGATTATCACTTATATCCGTAACGGCATCCCAAGTCGTGCTATAAACAGCGTATTAGAAAATACAAGTGTGTCGCGTGCGCAACTCTCCAGCATCCTTCATATTAATGACCTGGATATTAAACAATATGATGAACAGGAAAAATTGTCAATCGATCAATCTAACATTCTTTACGAATTTGCCCGCTTGTATGTGAGAGGTTTGGATATACTTGGTGATAAACAAACACTCGACCAATGGTTGAACAGGCAAAATCTGGCGTTGGGAGAAAAAACACCTTTAGAATTATTAGATACCATAGAAGGGTTTAGATTAGTTGATAATTTGTTGGCCCAGATAGAATATGGTTTCTATTCATGATGCTTTACCGTATCACCCGTGAGCAATATGCCCATGATCTAACTGGCAGAGGCGGGTTGCTATCATCAGCCAGATGGCACGATCATTTGCCGATAATTTATACTTCTTTAACTTCATCAACTACTATTTTAGAAAAACTTGTTCATCTTCAATATGATGAAATACATCATGATTTGGTTTTGATAAAGATTGAAGTATCTGACCTTGCGAGTAGCCAAGTAATTGAAGTTACTCAACTAACTGTTGATTGGAATACTTATCCCGCACCAAACGTTTTAAAAAGGATTGGCAACGCCTGGCTGCAAAGTAATTCTTCTTTACTACTTTATGTACCAAGTGTGGTAGATCCACTTGCACAAAACGTACTAATCAACCCACTACATCAAGATATCAATTCGGCAAAAGTTATAGAAGTTAATCCATTCACTTTTGATAACCGCTTGCTAAAATAATTATCGTACTTTTCAATTTAGCTTAACAACTTTCCCCCAATAAAAGAAGCATCTCCTCTTCAATCAATCTTTTTAATACTTGTTAAACCAGAATGCTGGTTGCTAATTTTAGCCGGATTACCTTTGTACTCCAAACTGCCTGTGCCATTTATATTCACTGTTAACTCCTTCAGCACGTTAATTTTACAGTGGGTTATGCCACTTGTTTCTACCCGGTAGTTCGCTACAATAAAGTCAAGTGCATTCAAGTTTCCGGCACCGCTCATGGTTACCTGGTTTTCTGTTGCCTGTCCGGTTAAATTAATATCTGCTGCGCCGCTTGTTTGTATTTTTACATTTGCCGCATTTAGATCTAATTTAACTTTAGATGCCCCGCCAAATTCCATATCAAAATCTTTTAAACTCAATTTTCCATCCGAACTTAAATCCAAAGCGTTGGCAGATTTTATCACCTGAAAATCGGGATTGCTAATATCAATCTCCATCGTTCCGGCATTACAAATGTTTTTTTTGTTTTTGATGGTCAGTTCATCACCGCTCACATCAGTTTCGATGAAATGTAACAAATTATCATCAGCAGTAACTTTTACGGCAGATTCGCCTTGTTTCAATACAATTTTATAGGAACCAGAAATATTGATCTTGGTAAAAGCTTCCAATTTCCGGTTTTCTGAAACTGCTTTGCCAGAACCTTTTTCGCAGGAACTGTTGCAGGAAACCAATGAAGCAAAAACAAGGGCAAATGCAGCTGAAAAAATAAGTAGCAGACGGTTTTTCATAATCGTTTTTTAGGTTGATGTTAGATTTATGCCGATAAAAGAAGCATTGGCAAAACAATGAATTCGGATTTAAAGATAATACTTTTCGCCGTCGGATTTTATTTTTCCGGCATCCAGCAAACGGCGGATGGTTTCTAATTTTTCCTTTTCCCGACCGGTCTTTATGGCTTGCATCAAATCTTCTACAGAACTGTTTTGCACCGAAAGCTGGTTGATCACTTCCTGGACAATCCGGTCGAAAATTTCCGGTCCGTTTTCTACCCTTTTATTTTCTAAGCAAATATCACAACGGCCACAAACCGGCGCATCCGGTTCGTCTAAATAAGCCAGCAACATCCGGCTTCGGCATTGTCGGCTCTCAGCATAAGTGAAAACAGCTTCCATTTTTTGTTTGAAAACCAGCTTTCGGTCTTCCAAAAATTTCCGGTCGATGATCACATGCGCATTATCCTGCCTTTCGCGCGTAAAAGTAATTTGCGGCTGGTCGGTTTGCGGCAAATAACTCAACAATCCGTGTTCTTCCAGATATTTTAACTGAGCAATT
>CAZZVO010000168.1:0-9082 GCA_964657505.1 uncultured Mucilaginibacter sp. | reverse complement strand
TTCCTTTCGGGGATGTTTGTTTGGACGGGCTTTGATTATTTGGGAGAACCAACGCCATATAGTTGGCCATCACGTAGTTCTTATTTTGGTATTGTTGATTTGGCTGGTTTCCCGAAGGATATTTATTACATGTACCAAAGCGAGTGGACGGACAAAACTGTACTGCACATCTTCCCGTATTGGAACTGGGAAGCCGGAAAAACAGTTGATGTTTGGGCGTTTTACAATCATGCCGATGAAGTGGAACTGTTTTTAAATGGAAAATCCCTCGGCATCAAAAAGAAAACCGGAGACGATTTGCATGTAATGTGGCGCGTAAAATATCAGCCCGGAACTTTAAAAGCTGTTTCACGCAAAAACGGTCAAACTGTTTTAACAAGTGAAATTAAAACAGCAGGCAAACCCGCAAAAATCCAGTTGACGGCAGATCGTTCGGCCATAAAAGCTGATGGAAAAGACCTTTCTTTTATCACCGTAAAAATCCTGGATAAAGATGGAAATGTGGTGCCTGATGCTGATAATTTAGTCAACTTTAAAATTAGTGGGGAAGCTTTTATTGCCAGTGTTGATAACGGCGATCCTGTTACCCACGATCCGTTCAAAGCTGATTACCGCAAAGCTTTCCACGGTTTGGCTTTGGCAATTGTGCAATCCAACGGCAAAGCCGGGAAGGTTAGTTTTACAGCAACGGCTGCTGGTTTGCCAGCGGCGAGTATTTCGTTGCAAACTTCAAAATAAAAATAAAATTCTAACTTTTGAGAAAGCAGGAAGCATAATTGTTTCCTGCTTTTTCTATGCCGGTAAAAGAAGTATCAACTCCTCGGATGATATTGCACAATAGTTTCCCGCAAATATTCGCGGTCTAAATGTGTGTAAATTTCTGTTGTGGTGATACTTTCGTGGCCTAACATTTCCTGTACAGCGCGTAAATCGGCACCGCCTTCAATTAAATGTGTGGCAAAAGAATGGCGGAAAGTATGCGGACTAATGCTTTTTTTAAGTCCGATCTTCTCAGCTAAACTTTTGATAATCATAAAAACCATCACGCGGGAAAGTGCGGCACCACGCTTGCTTAAAAACACAAAATCTTCCTGGCTTTTTTTAATTTCCAGTTGTACGCGGACTTCCTTCAACCAAATGTTTAACAGCTTTTTGGCTTGTTCGCCAATCGGAACCAAACGTTCTTTGCTGCCTTTACCCAAAATCTTGATAAAATCATCTTCCAGATACAAGTTAGAAATTTTTAAAGTTGTTAGTTCCGTTACGCGCAAGCCGCAACCGTACAAAACTTCCAGCATCGTTTTATTTCGAAAGCCATCTGGTTTGGAAAGATCGATTGCAGCAATCAAAGCGTCAATCTCAATAATATTTAACGTATCTGGCAGTTTGCGTTGCAATCTTGGTGCTTCAATCAGTTCCGATGGATCGTGCGAAAGCAGGTTTTCCATCAGCATAAATTTGTAAAATGCTTTGATGCCAGATAAAATCCTGGCTTGCGAAGCTGGCGTCATTCCCAATTCGTTCACCCATTGTATAAATGCTTTTAAATCTGGTGTGGTGATGGTTTCCGGTTTGCGTTGGGGTTGCAGGGAAACGGCAAATTGCTGCAGTTTGTCCATATCCTGCAAGTACGCTTGGACGGAATTAGGCGACAAAAATTTTTCCAATTTTAAATATGCGCGGAAACCGTTGATGGTAGAAGGCCAGTCCAATTTATTTAACAGATTTATCTTTATGTTTGGGTGATGAAGATACAAATTATCAACGGACCAAACCTGAACCTGTTGGGCGTTCGTGAACCTTCCGTTTACGGCAATACTTCTTTTACCGACTATTTTTTAACGTTGCAAAAGCGTTTCCCCGAAATTGAATTCAGCTATTTTCATAGCAACAAAGAAGGCGAACTAATTGATAAGATCCACGAAGTTGGCTTTGATTTCGACGGGGTTATATTGAACGCTGGTGCTTACACGCATACTTCCATTGCTTTGGGCGATGCCATTGCTGCCATTAAAACGCCCGTTGTTGAAGTGCATATTTCCAACGTGCATCAACGCGAAACTTTCCGCCATCATTCTTATTTATCCGCCAATTGTATAGGTGTTATTTTGGGTTTTGGTTTGGATAGTTATCGGTTGGCTGTGGAGAGTTTTTTGGGTTGAGTAGGATGCTTCTTTTATCGGGTGAAATTTGACATTTATTTAAAATTGGATTCGAAATCTTAAACTTAAGAGATCGTGATTGAAAACCCGACCAGTAAGTAAAGTATTTTCATGTTATTATGAATCTAATTTCGATAACTGACCTACAAGGTTTTCGAAACCTTATAGGTCAGTTATTATTTGCCTTCTTCGTAATGCTCTTTTTAACCATCTGATTTAGCACGAACGGATTCAAAATAAACCATAAACACAAAAGATTTGATCAATATTGTCAAAAACGACAAACATAATTAGTGGCAATTTTAATCATTCTTATATTGGAAATCTATCCCGCACAAAACAAAAATCACTAATTTAGGCAATAAATCTACTGTTAAATAGTAGGCTTTGAATCAATAAAACCACTTATAAAAGAAGCATCCAATTTTAAACCAATTCCATGAAACAACTATCCGTACTTTTTTTATTTTTTGTATTAGTTACACAAGCATTCAGCCAGCAAACGGCACAAGCTGTTATCAATGGCAAAGATGCCAAAACGCAGATCAGCCGACATATTTACGGTCAGTTTTCCGAGCATTTAGGCCGAAGCATTTACGACGGTTTTTGGGTTCCCGAAGGATCGGCAATCCCAAACAAAGGTCGGATCCGAACCGATATTGTAGAAGCTTTAAAGAAAATCCACATCCCAAACCTGCGCTGGCCGGGCGGTTGTTTTGCTGATGAATACCATTGGCGCGATGGTATTGGCCCAAGGACACAACGCCCAAAAATGATCAACACCAATTGGGGCGGCGTTACAGAAGACAATAGTTTTGGTACACACGAGTTTCTGGATTTGTGCGGAATGTTACATTGCGAACCTTATATTTCTGCCAATGTGGGCAGCGGTACAGTAGAAGAAATGTCTAAATGGGTAGAATATTTAAATTTTGATGGACTAAGCCCAATGGCAGAACTGCGCAAGCAAAACGGGCATCCTGCACCTTTTAAAGTTAGTTTTTGGGGCGTTGGGAACGAAAGTTGGGGTTGCGGCGGCAACATGACGGCAGAATTTTATTCTGATCAGTATCGCCGTTACGCTTCCTACGCTAAAAACTATCCGGGAACAAGCCTCAAGAAAATTGCCAGCGGCCCAAACAGTGATGATTACAATTGGACGGACGTAACCATGAAAAAAATTGGTACGCGCATGTGGGGCTTGTCGTTGCATTATTACACCATCCCAACGGGTAGCTGGAGCAAAAAAGGTTCGGCAACTAACTTCGACGAAAAGCAATATTTCATGACAATGAAAAACTGTATGCACATGGAAGAACTGGTAACCAAACATTCTGCCATTATGGACAAGTATGATTCGGCAAAAAAAGTTGCTTTGGTAGTTGACGAATGGGGCGTTTGGACGGATGTAGAACCAGGCACTAACCCCGGGTTTTTGTACCAGCAAAACAGCATGCGCGATGCGCTGATTGCCGGCACAACTTTAAATATTTTTAACAACCACGCCGACCGGGTGAAAATGGCCAACCTGGCTCAAACCGTAAATGTGCTGCAATCTTTAGTGTTGACGCAAAAGGACAATATGATCCTGACGCCAACTTATTATGTTTTTGATTTGTACCAGGTACACCAGGATGCTACTTTGCTGCCCATCGCCATCCAATCTCCTGATTATACCGTTGATGGCGTTAACATTCCTGCGGTAAATGCTTCTGCTTCGAGAGATAGCAGCGGTGTGGTGCATATTTCTTTTGTAAATCTGGATGCTAGCAAAAAGATCACCATCAGCACAACTTTGCAGGATGTAGATTATAAAACCATACAAGGCCAAATGGTTACTTCGCCAAAGTTTAATGATTACAATTCTTTTGAGCAGCCAGGCAAAATAAAAGTTACCGCTTTTAACGGTGCTAAAAAACAAGGTGATAAGTTGATTGCAGAATTGCCGCCGTTAAGTGTAGTTGTGCTGACGTTGAAAAAATAGAGGTAAAAGAAGTATTTAAATAAATTTAATTTCTAAGAGACAACTTCACTATAGAATTTTAAATCGATAAACTTACTTATCTTTTAAACCTTTGTTATAATGAAAGAAAAATTGATTTTAAGATCATCAGCCAGGGATTTACATGGCTTAACTACGAATAAAGATTTGTTATTACAAGCTGTAGATGCAATTAATTCACCTCTCAAAATGCGGCAATTAATTAATCACCGAAGGGATTATCCACCAATTGGATATTTAGATAATGCTGAATTAATTGAAAAGGAAGATATTGATTTAGTTGTTGCGGAACCTTTTACCTATTTAGTTAGTGAGGGTGTTAAATGGGACAGTTCGTTGATAGAAGAAAGGCCCAGCAAACCTATTCAATTTAAAAAAAGAACTTCAGAACCAGAGAAACTTAACATCACGTTAGATCCGAATAACTTTAAATCAACAGATTCTTTTAAAAATACAGTTAGCCAACTAAAAAGTAGTATCCAAATACCAATAATTATTAAAACAGATACACGGAAAGCATATATACTTGAACCAAGAGTTATAATCACTCTTGCTGGTTATTATAGTATTGTTTATCCTTTCGTTGCTCCATTTCTTAAAAAAATTGGCGAAAAAATAGCAGAGGACGTAGCTTCAGACGTTTATGACTATTCTAAAAAGAAGTTGTTATCTTTTACGGAAAATGTTAGAAAGGTGTTAACAATTACACGGCAAAATACTTCTCCTCTGAACAAACCTCTTGAAATAATATTTGAAATACAAGGTGAGCCGTATGTAGAACTTCATGCAAAATCTGATAATGCAGAAAATATTGTCAAAGCGATTTCCCCAAGCCAAATGTCAAAAGTTCATAAACGAATAATGGAATTAATAGAAAATGTAGAGATCGCCGAAATTCATTTTAATTTGAATGAGAAAGGTAGGTGGATTTATACGTATTTGATTACAAAAGATGGAACACTCATAGGTACAAAATCGATTTTTAAAAAAAGAGACAAACTAATTAAGCGAATTAATCTTAGTCCAACAAAAGGTCATAGTATTGGAGCTGACGTTACTTATCAAGGATTTGAAAATGAATTATAGCTCCTGCTAGTTCGTATTTGCAATCCGATTCTTTTCAGTTTGGAATTTTTAATTCCGATACTTTTTAATGATTATGCTCCTTTTACAAGCATAAAACTAGATCATCTTTTCAAACACCAATCAAGGAAACACATCATAATAAGCCTTTTCCCAATCTTCATTCTTTTAAAGCTTGTTTTATGTAAACAGTTCAATACGCCTTTGATAATCTGGTTATTAAATTTTACACGATTTACAAGGTTGGTTGGTTTCAATCAGCAGCTTTGCTCTAATGCAATCTATATCTTCGCTTTCTTTTAAAAACATCATGGTTCGACGCTCAAACTTACTATCTACAAAGAATTCACGTTGCCATTTTGACTAAAACAAAAGGTGTTTCGGCTAAATTTATTTTTAGATTGTTGCAGACCTTTGATCAACAAAAAAATAAATATGAAAGCAATAAGAATCAATGAGTTTGGCGGATCGGATGTAATGAAGCTGGAAGAGATTGAGCGTCCCGTTCCTGCACCTGATGAAATTTTAGTGAAAGTGTATGCCAGTGGTGTAAACCCTGTTGATTGGGTAGTCCGTAACGGCGGGAATGATTTTTTGAGATCTTTCCTGACATTGCCCATGACATTAGGCTGGGATGCGACTGGTATTGTAGAGGAAACAGGAAGAGATGTAACCGAATTTCAAAAAGGCGATGAAGTGTATGGCGTTCCTAATTTCCCCGGCAGCAACGGAAGTTATGCTGAGTATTGTGCCGCAAAAGCAAGTCAGTTTTCGCTAAAACCAAAGAGCATTTCTTTTAATGAAGCAGCAGGTGTGCCATTGGTTGGACTTGTGGCTTGGACAGGTATTTTTGAGTTGGGAAAGCTGCAGCCGGGGCAACGCATGCTCATTCACGGTGCTTCCGGTGGTGTCGGAAGTTTTGCAGTACAATTTGCAAAAGCAAAAGGTGCTTATGTTATTGGAACTGCTTCTGCCAGAAATCTTGAATTTTTGAAACAAATCGGTGCTGATGAAGTAATTGATTATAGCAGCCAAAAGTTTGAAGAGTTGTTGCAAGACATCGACGTTGTATTTGACGCTTCGCCGCTTCGTGATAATAATGATCGAATGAAATCTGTCAGCGTATTAAAAAATGGCGGAATTTTAGTGAGTGTAAACGTTGATTTTCCGTTCAGCGAAACGGTTTTGGAAGCTCTCGCAAAAAAGAATGCAAAAGGTGAACTTCTTTATGCACAAATGAACCATCGGGAATGGTTAAATGAAATTGCACAGTTGATTGATGAAGGAAAAGTGAAAGTGGTAATCAGTAAAGTTTATCCTTTAGAACAAGTTGCCGAAGCACACCATGAAAGCGAAACCTTTCATGTACGTGGTAAGCTGGTGTTAGAAATCAAAAAAGAAAATGAGCCGGCATGAAGCATTTTAAAACGATAAGCGAGTTTCATGAGTTTGTGCAGTTGCCTAAACCACAACATCCGTTACTTAGCGTGGTGGATGTTGAAACCGTTCCGCAAACTTATGATGCTGAGCCGATGAGCATGATACTGGATTTTTATGCTATTGCTGTAAAAAGAATGCATAACGTTAAAGTAAAATACGGGCAACAACTGTTTGATTTCAATGAAGGCATTATGTCTTTTATGTCGCCTAAACAGGTATTTAGTATTGCTGTTGATAAAAAAGATGAAGAAGTAAAAAAATCGGGTTGGGTGATATACATCCATCCTGATTTTATCTGGAATACAGTATTAACCAAAACTATAAAGAATTACGACTTTTGGGATTATACTTTTAACGAAGCGTTATTCCTTTCAGAAAAAGAAGAAGCAACCATCAATAATATCATCCTTAATATCAAGCAGGAGTATGATTCAAATATCGATAAGTTTAGCAAGCAAATCATCGTCTCGCAAATTGAAAGTTTGCTGACTTATGCTGACAGGTTTTACAATCGCCAGTTCATTACAAGGGAAAAAGCTAACCATCAAATACTTGACCGTTTGGAAAAATTAGTGGGTGAGTATTTCAACAGCGACGATTTAATTAACAGGGGATTGCCTACTGTTCAATACATTGCCGAACAACTAAATTTGTCGCCGAAATATTTAGGGAATTTATTACGGGTGTTGACAGGGCAAAACACGCAGCAATACATCCATGAAAAACTGATAGAAAAAGCCAAAGAAAACTTATCCGCTACCAACTTATCTGTTAGCGAGATTGCTTATAAATTGGGTTTTGAACATTTGCAGTCCTTCAGCAAGTTGTTTAAAACGAAAACGAAACAGTCGCCTTTAGAGTTTAGGCAATCTTTTAACTGATTAACCAAAAACTACCGGTCTGGTTAATAACTTAATTCTTAAGATTTATTACCTGCTTAACACCTAAAAAACAATGCTTCTTTTATAGCAGTAAAATTAGTTGCGTTCTAAAAACTTTTTGGATAGATTCAAAAATAAAGTATGAAAATCAACCATCATAATCTTTTAAAAATATAGTAGAATCTTTTAAATCAACATCAGGGAAAGACGCTATAATAAGCCTTTTCCCAATCTTCGTTCTTTTTAAAAGCCTGTTTTACATACACAGATTCGGTAATACCTTTAATAATCTGGTTATTGATTTTTGCGCCGATAGATTTATAAGGGCGAATGGTGTCGATCAGCAGCACTACGCGGATGCTGTCCGTATCGTTCCAAACTTCGTGGTTATAAGTATCGTCAAAAAAAACCGCTTTACCATTTTGCCATTTAACAATTTCTTGTCCAACACGCATGCGGCATTTCCCATCACCGGGAACGATGAGACCCAAATGTGTTCTTACAATTCCTTTAAAAATCCCTCTGTGTTGTGGAATATGTTTGCCGGGATACAAGATGGAGAAAAATCCAGTAAGCATTCCGGGAATGTTTTCAAGCACGCTGGTGGTTACCGGGCACTTTTCGCAGTTCTTTTCAGACTTGATGCCAAAGCCGTAGAAAAAAAAGGTTTTCCACTTATTGTCTTGGTTTAGGGCTTGTTCTTGCGGCTGAATGTCTTCGATGTTTGGCAGGTGGTCGTCGTGCTGTAACATTGCTGCCGCTTCATTTCTGATGGCTTCCCAATTGTCTTCTAAAGTTTTGGCCCATAGAAATTCTTCATTTCTAAGAACCGGTTTATTGCTCACTTTAGAAAACGGTTTCAGGAGATTGCCAATGCTGATCAGAACCCTGTTCATCACTTTAAAAGTAATGAAGTGTATAATTTTATCTTTTAATTTCATAATCTATCGGTAATTATCGAGAAAGGCTATAAGGTAAAATTAGTAATGAACAACAGAATAGCTAATGTAGGAATAGAAAAAATTTAATTTAGATGTTATAACGTTAATTACAATTAAAAGACTTAATGAAGTTTTAAGTTTTGGGCAATAACATATTATCACCGATAAAAGAAGTATCTAATTTACGGCCAACAAAAAAGGTGCAAGCTTTGAACTTGCACCTTTTTCTATTTTTTCTATATTGACTTTAAGCCAATTCAGATTCTACGAAAGTAGGTGTCTTCAAATCAATTACTGCTGATTTAACCGTTTTAACAATACGTGCAGCAATTTTATATGGATCTGCTGCGGAGTTAGGGCGGCGGTCTTCCAGGTAACCTTTCCAACCTCTTTCTACTGTTGCCAAAGGGATTCGGATGGAAGCACCACGATCAGAAATGCCGTAGCTGAAATCGTAAATAGAGGCAGTTTCATGTTTACCGGTTAAACGAAGTTCGTTATCGGCACCGTAAACTTCGATATGTTCTTTAACCACAGGGCGGAAAGCTTCGCAAATTTTATCATAAGTTTCTT
>CAZZVO010000167.1:0-9088 GCA_964657505.1 uncultured Mucilaginibacter sp. | reverse complement strand
TCGACTTAGTCCAAGCTTCGGAATTAACCGGAAAAGAAAACGCCGAGTATAAGTTTGATAAAGGTTATTCGTATTTTGAGCTGAAGGATTACAAAAATGCGCAACTGATTTTTAGTGAGATTAAAGACCGAAAAACGCCTTATTCTGAAGATGCCACTTACTATTTCGCTTACATCGCTTACCTCAATAAAGATTATCATCTGGCTTTGCTCAATTTTGAGAAGCTGAAAAACTCCAAAAAGTACGAAGCGAGTTATCCATACTACATCTCCGCGGTTTATTATTTGGATAAAAGATATGATGATGTGCTTGCTTACGCCGTCCCAATCATCAATACAACAAAGCAGGAAAATGAAACGGAAATGCTGCGGATTATTGCCGCTTCATATTTTGCAAAAGTTGATTATCCGAATGCGATTAAATATTACGAGCGTTTCCAGCAAGGCGATCAGAATAAAACCCAAAACAACCAGGATAGCTACCAAATGGGTTACGCTTATTACAAAACCGGCAACAATCTGCGCGCCATTCGGGAACTGGAAAAGTTGATTGATAAAACTGATTCCTACAGTCAGAGCGGCAATTACACATTGGGAAACGTTTTTTTGAAAGTCAATAACAAGCAAAACGCGCGTAATGCTTTTCAGGTTGCATCGAGATTAGATTTTGACCGGACTTTGCAAGAAGATGCTTTGTACCAATATGCCAAACTTTCTTATGAACTGCAATTTAACAACCAGGCGTTAGAAGCTATCCGTTTGTACCTTAAAAACTATCCAAGATCAACCAAAATCAATGACGCCAAAGTTTTGTTGGGCGAGATTTTGCTTTCCACCAGTAATTATAAAGAAGCGGTTGATATTTTAGAATCGGTAACTAACAAAAATGCATCGGCAAAAGAAGCATATCAAAAAGTAACTTATTATCGTGGTTTACAATTTTACAATGAACGCGCTTTTGAAAATGCGATTGGTATCTTTTTAAGATCATTAAAAGATCCGGTGGACGATAAAATTGAAGCGTTGACCACTTACTGGATGGCAGAATCGATGTACGAAGTGCGCAAGTACGGTGAATCGGTGGATAATTTTGAAAAGTTTATAGATATGCCTGGCGCCAAATTAACCAGCGTTTACAATTATGCCAATTACGCTTTGGGTTATGCTGCTTTTGGCGATGAAAAATACCAGAAAGCGGCGAACAATTTTGAACGGTTTATCAATGGCAGCGAGCGCGACAAAAACACCGTGAACGATGCGATACTTCGTTTAGGCGATAGTTATTTTGTGCTGAAAAACTACGGCAAGGCTAACGAATATTACAACCGCATCCTTTCCCAACATGCAAAAGGCGAAGATTATGCCTTGTTTCAGCGCGGGATGATCCAGGGTTTACAAGGTGCTTTGGACACCAAGATCAGCACTTTGCAAAGCTTGCTTACGCAGTTTCCAACTTCGGATTATGCGGATGATGCCAGCTTTGAAATGGCTTATACTTCCTTCCTCAAAAATAACGGCGACCAGGCGAGAAGTGGTTTAATTGCGATGATCCAAAAATATCCGCAAAGCAGTTATGTACCGCGCGCTTTGGTAACCATTGGTTTGATTGATTACAATGCGAACCAGGACGAATTAGCTTTAGAATCATTTAAACGTGTGGTGAAAGATTATCCTTCAACCGGTGAAGCCAAGCAATCGCTCAAACAAATTGAAAAAATTTACACAGATAAAGGCGACGCGAAAACATTTATTGATTATGCCGCGACCACGCCAATTGGCAACTACAGTTCGGCACAGCAGGATAATTTGATGTTTACGGCTGCCAACAATTTGTATCTGCGCGGAGATTTTGCCGGAGCCGTTAACGCCGTGAATGCTTATTTTGATAAGTTTTCTAAACCGATTAATGATAAACAAGCCCGTTTTATCCGCGCTGAAAGTAACGTCAGGCTAAACCATCCGGAGGAAGCTGTCAATGATTACAACTTTATTTTGAACGATTGGACGAGTGTTTATACGGAGAAATCGCTTATCAGCATGTCGAACATTTATCTCAAGCAAAAGAAGTATAACGAGGCTGTGGTTTTCCTGAAACATCTGGAAACCAATTCGGAATATAAAGCGGATTATTCTTTCGCCATCAATAATCTGTTGCTGTCGTATTCCGAGATGCAGATGCCGGACGAAACTTTGAAATATGCAGCATTAGTTCGCCTCTACGAAAAATCTTCCGAAGAAGATAAATACAGAAGCGGTTTATCTGCAGGCAAAGCTTATTTGTTAAAAGGCGATACCACAAATGCCACCAAAGAATTTAATTACGTGGTAAACAATACCAAAACAGTCGCCGCCGCTGAAGCTAAATACAATGTGGCCGAACTGGAATATTTGCGCGGCAATTATAAAGCTTCTATCAAAACCTGTTTGGAATTCGGGAAAACGCTTTCCGCTTATGATTACTGGTACACCAAAAGCTTTATCCTTTTGGCTGATAATTATGTAGCGTTAAAAGATGTTTTTCAGGCAAAAAGTACGCTGCAAAGTGTGATCGAAAATTACAAAGGCAACGATGATATTTTGCCGGAAGCCAAAGCCAAGCTGGATAAATTGAACAAACAAAACACTAATACCAAGAAAGAGAACTAAGCAATGAAGTTAAAATATATCCTTACCGTTTTGTTGTTTGGCCTGATGCTTTGTTCGGTTCCTGCAATTTCGCAACAAAAACCTGTTCAGAAAAAGAAGGCGGACAAAGCGAAAAAAGTTACGCCAGCTAAAATCATAATACCTGCTAAAACTTCTGTTAAAAAAAGTACGATAAAAACAGCATCGGCAGATACAGTTAAAAAAGCGGGAAACAAATCTCCCAAAAAACCGGAACAACCGGAGCAAAGCCTGAACGAAGAAATTGTAGTAACCAGTGCTTACAAACCTGTTTTGGCCGATGCGGTTAAAATCCGCAGAAACCCAAATTTGGACGATAAGCAAGATTTTAAACCGGCCTTTTCTTATACCAATTTGTTGGATAAACGCTTGGATAACAACACCGGAATCCGTCCGTTAGATGCGATGCAAATCCCAAAAACTGTAGAAGATACTTTGTACAACAATTACGCGAAGTTGGGTTTGGGCAATTTAAGCACCACTTTTGGGGAACTGTATCTAAATAATAGCCGCGACCCGGCTTTGCAATATGGTGGATATGCCAAACAGTTTTCGCAAAAAGGTAGCTTGCCAGATCAAAAATCGAGCAGGCAGGAAGTTGGCATTTTTGGCAAAAGTGTTGGCGACAACAACAGCGTGAGCGGCCGCATCAACTACACGCTCCGCAACAATTATTTTTATGGTTTCGATCAGGATAACCCACCGACAAATTTAATCCCCGGAAAACAACATTTTAATACTATTTCTGGTGAAGCAGAGATAGCCAAAAATTTTAAAGATGTAGAGAACGACTTCGTTTATGCAGTAAAAGTTAGCGGCTACGTTTTTAATAACGCTTATAAAGCCAGAGAGAATAATATTTTGGTCGATGTTTCCCTTAACCAAACCATTAATCAGTTTTACGCTGGTTTAAACGCTTCGCTGGATGCCGGAAGTACGAAAGATAGTTTATTCAATGTGAGCAATAATATTTTGCGCGCCAATCCTTATTTAAAATTGCAAGGCGAAAATTACAAGGTTGATGTTGGTGTGAACCTGGTTTCCGAATTTGGAACCAAAAGCAGTTTGCGGTTATTTCCGGCAGCAAAAATCGAGTTCCAGGTTGTGCCGAAATATGTAAGGATTTTTGGTGAGTTGCGCGGCGATATTGATAAAACGCTGCTGCGTAATTTATCAGAAACAAACCCTTTTCTGGACCAGAATATTGATATTAGAAACTCTATCGACCGCTTAACCATCAGCGCAGGTTTAAAAGGAACAATTGCGCCGGGCTTGGGCTTTAAAGCTGCTTTCATCCGCCAAAGTATAACCGGACTGCCGCTGTTTGTCAATAATTTTAATTTTAGCAGAGGTCAGAATAAGTTTGCTGTGATTTATGATGGTGGGAAATCAACCGTGACTGGTTTTAACGGAGATTTGGATTTTAAAGCATCAGAAACATTGGATATTTTCGGAAGGTTTGAGTACAGAAAATATACGTTGGCAACAGAAGCGCAGCCTTGGAATTTGCCAACTGCAAAACTAACTGCCGGTACAAATATCCACATTAATAAAAAAGTAACGATAAACGGAGCATTGCTAATTAGGGGCGAAACAAAAGACAGGTTACCAACATCTGCAACTGCTTTTAGGATAGTTACTTTACCTTCTTATGCGGATTTAAGCGGCGGCGTAGATTACAAAATATCCAAACGTTTTTCCGTTTTTGTACAGGCAAATAATTTGCTTGGCAACAAGTATCAAACTTATCTTTATTATCCTGCCAACGGATTTAATATATTTGGCGGCCTAAGCGTTGGTTTTTAATGTTTTTGAATTTACCCTTATTTTAACCGGATGGATGTAGCGGCTTATATCAGAGAACTGCTGTCGCGGGAACATGCTGTTTATGTTCCTGGTTTGGGTACTTTTTCGAAACGTAAAATTGCCGGTGTTTTTAAGGAGGAAGAGCAAAGTTTTTATCCCCCTAAAAACAGTATTTATTTTGTTGCGGAAGAAAAACCGGATGAAACGCTGGAAAATTACATCAGCAAGCAAAAAAACATTTCCCAGGATGCTGCGAAATATTTTTTAGAAAAGTTTGTTGATCAGCTTAAAAGCGAATCGGACATTAAAAATATACCGGTAAAAGAAGCATTGTTTCCTGCGGAAGATGAATTGGTTAAAGAAAAAAGCTATACTCCTTTTAACGAAGAAAATTTTGGATTGCCTGCTGTAAATATCTCTCCAATAAAGGAAATGGCTGATTCCACAGAAAAAAGTTTTACCGATAAAGAAGCAATTACGAAACAGGATTATGTAGAAAACTTTTACCGGGAATTTTCCAACAACTTACCGGAAGAAGAACCCAAATCTAAAAGAAGCACCAGTTTTTGGGCAGCTATACTTTTGTTGCTTTTGATCTGTATTTTAGGTGGTTATGCGTTGTACTTCTATTATCCGAATTTATACAGTAAACTATTTGCTAAGAAACAAGCATCGGAAATCATCGCACCAAAACCTAAATTAGATACGCAACAACATGTGCCGATTGTTGAAAAACAAATAACCAAAGATACCGTGAGCACCAAAGCGGCCGCGGATACAATTTCGACACAACCAGTTGCCACAGTTACAAAACCCGTAGTAAAAGATACAACAGCCATTTTAGAAGCTGCAGATCCAGACTTGGTTGAAAAATCCCCTTATGAAATAATTGGTGCTACTTTTAAAACGCTAAAAGGGGCAAAAACTTTTTTAAGCCAGTTAAAAGCGAGAGGAATGCACCACGCTAAAATATTAAAAAACACATCAGGCAAGTTAAAACTGGTTACATTCGGTTCATTTAAGGATAAAGATTCGGCAACGGCGGCGTTAGAAAAACTGCGCGCACGAGACCCAAATTCAGATGCTCATATACAACACTACAATAAATGATTTTATCACTTCTTCAAGCCACTACAGATACAGCGCACCAAGCTGTTGATACTTTGAACCGCGCAGTACAAGCAGGTGCGGCACAACCACACGAACTTCGTTTTGGCGATTTATTATTAAAAGGCGGCTGGGTAATGGTTCCGATTGGGATTTTGGCCGTATTAGGTTTGGTTATTTTTTTCGAAAGATTTTTCACCATCAGAAAAGCAGGGCTAAACGAAGCATCGTTAATGTCGCAGGTAAAAACAAATGTTATTTCCGGGAAACTGGATTCAGCCATTGCCATTTGCCGCAACAGCAATTCGCCTTTAGGCCGAATGTTGCTGAAAGGTTTGTCGCGCATTGGCCGACCAATTAAAGATATTGAAGGTGCGATTGAAAATATTGGCCGCCTGGAAGTTTCCAGATTGGAGAAAAATATCGGCATTCTCGGTATCGTTGCTGGTATTGCACCCATGTTTGGTTTTTTGGGGACGATTGCCGGGGTAATCAAAATCTTTTATGATATTTCTCAAACAGATAACATCAGTATGGGCGTTATTTCTGGAGGATTATATGTGAAGATGGTGACTTCGGCAGCAGGATTATTGGTTGGGATTGTGGCTTTTGTGGGATACAATATTTTACAAATGATGGTAGATAAAGTAATTTTGAAGTTAGAAACCGACTCGGTTGAGTTTATTGATTTGTTAGAAGAACCCAGCAGATGAATTTAAGAAAACGACATCTCCGTGCCCGTGCAGAAGTTAACACTTCGGCCATGAACGATATTATGTTCTTTTTGTTGCTGTTTTTCCTGATTGCATCAACCGTAACCAATCCGAATGTGATTAAGTTGATGCTGCCGAAATCTTCTTCCGGTCAGGCAGTTTCCAAAAAAACCATTACGGTTTCCATCACCAAAGACCTAAAATATTACGTTGATAGAAAAGAAGTTCCGATTGCAGATTTGTCTGCCACACTTCAATCCTACAAAAAAATAGCGACAGAATTAACCATCGTTTTGTACGTGGATAAAACCGTGGCTATACAGGATGTGGTAGAAGTGATGGATACTTCGCAAAAACTGAACATTAAATTAGTGCTGGCAACCGAACCTAAATAATGGTAAACGACCGGGAAGAAAACAATTATCCGAAAGCTTTTTTGCTGACCGGCATAGTTTTGGGCTTATTTTTACTGCTCACTTACTTCATTGTGTTTTCCATGCCGCCAAAACAGGAAGAAGGCACCGGCGGAATCCTGGTTAATTACGGCACTACGGATGAAGGAATGGGCAAGGATTACATGAGCATGGAAGAGCCGTCCGTTGCCGAAAAAGCCAACAAAAGCAAACCGGATAAAATAAAACCGGAAGCACAACCAACCGAAAAAGTTACTGCCGATAACAGCGATAAAAAAGTAGTTACCCAAACTACAGAAGATGCGCCCGAAGTGGCACCCAACAGCAAAAAGCCAAGTACCACGGTTGCCACAAAAACAGATGTAAAAGAAGCAAAGCCGCAAATCAACCAAAATGCTTTATACAAAGGCAAAAAAAATGATGGCACCGGCGAAGGCGACGGAACAGGCAACAAACCGGGCAACCAAGGAAAAGCAACCGGCACAACTCTAACCAACAATTACAACGGCACAGGTTCTGGCAATGGTGGAAGCCTGAACATGACGCAACGAAATTTTCTAACCAAACCAAGTGTTTCTGATGATAACCATCGGGCTGGTAAAATTGTGGTGGATATTCGGGTTGATAAGAACGGCAACGTGGTTTACGCCCGCGCCGGTGCAAGAGGAACCACCATCAGCGATAGTGATTTGCTGCAAAAATGCGAAACCGCTGTATTAAATACAAAGTTAAACGCAGCCGAAAACGCACCGGAAACACAAGTTGGAACAGTGGTTTTTGTATTTAAAGTGCAGTAGGGTTTGGTTGATAGATTGTGGTTTATGGTTAATAGTTCATAGTCGGAACCTTTCGAATTCTATTTAATATATGTTGTATGCTTCTTTTATCACCCTAAAATTAGCCAAGTTTGGTTCTGCTATGAACTATTAACCATTCACCAAAAGCTTCCCCCTAAATGAACTACCAGCAAACGCTCGATTATTTATACACGCAGTTGCCGATGTTTACACGCGTTGGCGCTTCGGCTTTTAAAAAAGATTTGACCAATACTTTGTTGCTTTGCGAAAAATTAGGCAATCCGCAGCATCAGTTTAAAAGTATCCATGTTGGCGGAACGAATGGCAAAGGTTCCACTTCGCACATGCTGGCGTCTGTTTTACAAACGGCAGGATACAAAACCGGTTTATATACTTCCCCTCACCTCAAAGATTTTCGGGAACGAATCCGCATCAATGGTGAGATGATTCGGGAAGAAGAAGTTGTTAATTTTGTAGCTGACCAGCAGGAAAATATCGACGCAATTGAACCTTCTTTTTTTGAAATGACGGTTGCAATGGCTTTTGCTTATTTCGCCAAAGAAAAAGTAGATATTGCGGTGATCGAAGTTGGTTTAGGCGGAAGATTGGATTCGACCAATGTGATTACACCGCTGCTTTCAGTCATTACGAATATTGGCTGGGACCACATAAATTTGTTGGGCAATACTTTGCCGGAGATTGCTGCGGAGAAAGCTGGCATTATCAAACTGAATGTTCCGGTTGTGATTGGGGAATATCAACCAGAAGTAGCGGAAGTTTTTATGGAGAAAGCAAAGCTGGAAAATGCGCCGCTTCGGTTTGCTTCCGAAGAATGGTTGATAGAAAAGATTGAAAGTAAAGATCAGTTTTTGGAATATTTGGAAGTGCGGGTAAGGCCAGCAGATGGATTGTGGACTTCCTTTTCACACTCAGTTTTAAAGCTTGATCTTACGGGTTTATATCAGCTTAAAAATCTGAAAACTGTTTTGTCGGCTTTAAATGAATTACGGAAACAAGATTTTAACATTCCAAGTATTGCTGTTTTTACTGCCCTAAAAGAAGCAAAAAAACTAACCGGACTTAACGGAAGATGGCAAACTATTAACCATAAACCTTTAATTATTTGCGATACCGGCCACAACCCGGAAGGAATCGCAGAAGTTGTACAAAACATAGCATCAACCACCTACCATAATTTGCATTTTGTGTTAGGAATGGTTGCCGATAAAGACATCAACAAAATCCTCTATTTACTGCCTAAACAAGCCGTCTACTACTTTTGCAAACCTGATATGCCGCGTGGTTTGGCTGCTGATGAATTAAAACAGCAGGCCGAAAATCACGGTTTATACGGTAATAATTTTGATAGTGTAAAAGAAGCATTGGCTGCTGCAAAAAATAACGCCCGGGAAGATGATTTAATTTTTGTTGGCGGAAGTACATTTGTAGTTGCAGAAGTGCTGTAGCGATATCCAAACATTCACAAACCTTCAATTTTAATGTGTTAGTAATGAAAGAATTGCTGCTTTATAAATAAGTTTCCTCATAAATTTTTACTTTTTTATTTTGCGCTTCTGATAAAAACCCTA
>CAZZVO010000166.1:0-9101 GCA_964657505.1 uncultured Mucilaginibacter sp. | reverse complement strand
CCCTTGCTTTTTTGGGGCGAACAAGGAAAAAGTATGGATTTTGGCGCAACTATCCCGTTAACTATTGATGCTGCTTTTATCGGCGAAATTTGGACAACCTTTGTGCTGATTGCCGTTATTATTTTCTTTACAACCCACGACCGGATCAAAAACTTTACACCTTTTATGATGCCTGTTATTTACTGCGTGATGGTTTGGTTAGAAGCACCAATATCCGGCACCAGTACCAACCCGGCGCGAAGTTTTGGGCCTGCAGTTGTAAGTGCCATTTGGACGGGCTATTGGCTGTATTGGATCGCACCGATTGTTGGGATGCTGCTTGCGGTTTTACTGTTTAAAGTTGGCTGGCTGAAACACTTAAAATCCGACGTGGCCAAGTTGTACCATTTTGGAAAATACAGGCACATCAGTAACGATTTGTAAAGCTGATGCTGTTTTTACCACCCTATTTTTAGGGCTTGCGCTGTTTCATTTCTTCCTGGCGCATCGGCATAGCATCAATCGTGCGGTACAGTTTTTCTAAACTTACCGGTTCGTGCGAACGCATTTTCTCGCCGCCATCTTTCCCAAATAAAATAAAAGTAAAACCTTGTGCCGATGCTTTGTATTTTTTAAATAGACTTTCGTTTCCTTTTAAGCCAACAATTTCGTGGACTTGTATGTCGCGCTCTTTTAAATCCGGTGAGTTAGCCAATGTTGATTTTTGGGTGATAAAAGAAGCATTGCCGGCATCCGCAGCAAAAATCCAAATATCACGGTTATTCTTTTGCTGAGCTGATAAATTGAGCATCAGGAAAAGCAGGATGGTTGTGGACGAAATTACTTTTTTCATAATTTGTTGCTATCAAAATAAACTAAAAAAGAATGTTCCGTTTTGTTTGGCAGAAATGCGGTTAAGCTAATTACCGTTAGCAAATACGAAATACAAAATCATCGCAACAACCGCAGCAACAACCGTATTTAAAAAGTTAACTGCATTATTCCCCAAATAATGTTTTCGTTCTAAAGTTGCACCGAGAACAGAATCTGTTAAATTCCCAATTATTCCGGCTAAAATAATCCACCAGAAATCAGTCTTCCAGCCGAAGCTCAAAACGTAAACAGCAGCAATAATTATGCTTGCAGCCAAACCAAACAACGTCCCTTCCAAACTTACTACGCCGTCCAGTCCTTTTTGATCTTGTTTTAGGCTGAGGATGTTGTAAAACCGTTTGCCATAAACTGTTCCCATTTCCGAAGATATCGTATCCGCAGCAGCCGAAGCTAAACTGGCTGCCATCATCAGCCTAAACAACTCAACTTTTATAGGGTAAAAGAAGCATAGCAAACCCAGCAGCCCAGCAGTTCCTACGTTTGCAAATACTTGCCCGGCTGTTCGTTGTCCTTTGTTTTTTTCGGCTGTGCCTAATGCTTCTTTTACACCTGTTTTCCATGCGGTTGCTGTGGAAGCTAACAAGAAAAGTACTGTAGCCATTGAAATACCATAATAACCAGCACCGAGATATAAAAAAACGCCCAATAAAGCAGCCGTTAAAGCACCCGGCCAGGTTAGTTTTTTGGCTTTTACGCTGAGGAAAGCACCGGTTAATAAGATGACTGGAAGAAGGAGATTATCTAATTGCATAAAGAGTTTAAATTAGCACCTTGATGAAAAATAAGGATACATTCGCACCATGGTTCGACAGGCTCACCATGACAGGCCTGCCCGCCTGGATGCCGATATAACAAGCTCGCTATTTATGCGCCCAGTTCATCCTGAGCCTGTCGAAGGATGAGTTCCGTCGAAGGATTGTCTTTCGGAGAATTGTCTGCCGAAGGATGTTCGCCTTCCTGGTTCATCCTTTTAATTTTGCTATAACTTACACTCAACCCCGGCAATGATGCCCAATCTCGGCGGATTAAGGCTTCCTTCTTTTCGCGCCGCCAGCCTTTTACCTGTTTCTCAAAAGCAATTGCCTGGCCTGCATCTGGAAACCATTCGTAGAAAACCATTTTAACAGGCCGTCTTTTAAAAGTATAAGCTTTAGGGTTGTATCCTGTTTGATGCTCTTGCAACCTTCGTCCTAAATCATTTGTAACGCCGGTATAATAAGCGCCGTCAGCGCATTGAAGAATGTAAACAGCCATGTAGTGCATGGTTGAAAGTAGTGTTTTTGAAAGATAAATTTTGAGATTAAAGTTAAATAGCGAAGTATTCTTCCACCGCACCATGGTTCGACAAGCTCACCATGACAGGCCTACGCGCCTGGGTTCCGATCTAACAAGCTTACTATTTATGCGCCCTATCATCCTGAGCCTGTCGAAGGATGAGTTGTATACCAAAAGCCGTCCTTCCGCACCATGGTTCGACAGGCTCACCATGACAGGCCTACGCGCTTGGATGCCGATATAACAAGCTTGCTATTTATGCGCCCCGTCATCCTGAGCCTGTCGAAGGATGAGTTCCGTCAAAGGATGAGCAATTAAGAAAATCACTTCATCTTCATCAACCTCGGATAAATCCGCAGAAAAACTTCAACGGCATAAGGGTTTTTACCATACAAATTATCTAATCGGTTATTTGCGTGATACCAGGAAAGCTGGCCACCGCCCGCTACACATATTTTGCCGATGTAAAGCAAATCGTAATTCAAGCCAAAAGTTAAAGCGTTAACCGGGAAAAGCGTATTTTCTCCGTATAAATTTTCATCCAGATTAAGTTCTTCGCGGGATTTTTGTACCCATTCGTAACGCGTGTACAAATCTAATTTGCGCAAACGGTAATCGGCTTCTAGCAAAGCGGTGTTTTGTCCGTCCTGGTTTTTGTATTTGTTCAGTCCCCAAAGGGCAGTTACGTTCAAAAATTGTTCATCGGCAAAAGGCTTGCTGTAAATGGCAGAAGCAATGGTGCGGTTTACGTTTTCTTGCGGCATCAACATTTCCGGACTTTTAATAAACCCGTGTGAAACTTCCAAAGCCCAGTTTTTTGTTGGATTGTAGGATAATCTTCCGCTCCAGGAATCAAATTTGGGTTGATCAAAATTTAAACGGTTTTCGTCCGGTTCCCTTCCAGTAAAAGAAGAAGCTTCGATCTTAAACTGATCCAAACGCAAACCTAAAGTTGCCACACCAAAAGTGATGTGCGTGCCGTCGTTCCAATGGTGGCCAATCGGTGCATCCGGGTTAGAAAGCGCAGAAGGCCGGTGCATAAAAGCCGTAGAACCTAAAGCCGGTTCGCCGGGATAACCTACGTAAAAACTTAAATCTGTTTTTGGGTTGAAACTGTAGGAATAACTTGCGGCAAGTTCCGAAAAAAGATCATGTGGATGCTGGCGGTCAACTAAAGGCACGTTTTTCCAGCTTTCGCCGGTTTGGAACAACAGCGGATAACCGTTCCCACCTTCTGTAAAATAATCTGCAGAAAGCATCACGTTGAAATGGAACAAGCCTTTTTGCCCGATTTGCCGTTGCGCCATCGCCATAAACCAGTTTGGCGCATCAAACTTACTTCCGCCACGGGAGCCTTTATTGGTAAAATCCTGGCTGGTAAAACGCGGCGCGATATTGCCGTGCAGCATATACATCCATTTGCCGGAGTTCAGCATAATTCCGTACATCGGCGAAGCATCTGGCAACCAGGCTGTTCCAGAGCCATCGCGGTTCATGGGCAGGTTTAGGGAAAGGCCGCTGCTCATCTGCATATTCATTTTTGCAGAGGTATCGCCCATTTGCATTCCCTTCATATCGTCCATTTTGTGCTGCGCGTCGGCTTTCCTCAGCATAAAAACTAAGAATAGCGCAGTTAGGATCAGTGGTGGTTTGATGCTTTTCATTAAACAAAAATAGCTGCTGCAACAAGTAAAGCTTTATACAATCCTATTTAAGATTTATGAAATATCCACAAATTATAAAGTTGGGTGAAGAAAAAGTATTCTTTGTTCTTTTGAAAATTTTGCGGGATACTTCTTTTAGCACATCAATTTTAACCCGATAAAAACAGTATTTAAACGGCAAAACGTTGGTAAACTAAATCGGCTATTTATTTGTTTGGATGGGAGAAATGGCGAAACTGAGCTTGTCATTTGCAAATCAAATTCTGTTGGTTGATCTTTCAGTTATTTGCTTTTAAATTTTGAACGTATCTTTACTTCTTCAACAAAAAACATGAATACTTCTGCAAATACGGATGTGATTTTAATTGGTGCCGGCATCATGAGCGCTACGCTGGGCGTGATGCTTAAAGAACTGGAACCCAATTTAACAGTACAAATTTTTGAACGGTTGGATGGTGCCGCTGCCGAAAGTTCTGATGCATGGAACAACGCCGGGACAGGCCATTCTGCTTTTTGCGAACTGAACTACACGCCCGAATTGAAAGATGGTTCTATCGAAACCTACAAAGCAGTTAAAATTGCAGAATCTTTTGAAGAATCTAAACAGTTTTGGAGCTTTTTGGTGAAGGAAAACTTTTTGTCGGATCCGCCGAGTTTCATCAAAAGCATCCCGCACATGAGCTTTGTTTGGGGCGAAAAAAATGTAGAGTACCTGCGCAAAAGGTATAACGCACTTTCAAAATTGCATTTGTTTAAAGAGATGGTTTATTCTGACGACAAAAAACAGTTGACAGAATGGATGCCTTTGGTAATGGAAGGCCGCGACCCGAACGAAAAAGTAGCTGCCACACGCATGGAAATTGGCACCGACGTAAACTTTGGTGCCTTAACCAAAGCAATGTTCAACAAGCTGAAAACGATGGAAGGCGTTGACCTGGAATTTAGCCACGAAATACGGTCGCTGGATAAAAATAAAAATGGTTCCTGGACGCTGAAAGTGAAAAACCTAACCAGCGGAGAAAGCCGGAAAGTAACCTCCAAATTTGTGTTTATCGGTGCAGGTGGCGGTTCCTTGCCGCTGCTGGAAAAATCGAACATCCCCGAAGGAAAAGGTTTTGGCGGTTTCCCAGTAAGCGGACAATGGCTAAAATGTGTTAACCCGGAAGTAATTAAAAAGCATCAGGCCAAAGTTTATGGCAAGGCTTCGGTTGGTTCGCCGCCAATGTCTGTCCCGCATTTGGATACCCGGATGATTGAGGGCAAACGCGAGCTGCTTTTTGGTCCGTATGCTGGTTTTTCCACCAAATTCCTTAAAAGTGGTTCTTATTTAGATTTGCCTTTATCTATCAAAGCCAATAATATTTTCCCAATGATGGCCGCCGGAATTAAGAATATTCCACTTACAAAATATTTAATTGATCAAGTTAGGCAATCTCCACAAGATCGTTTGAATGCTTTAAAAGAATATCTCCCAACGGCAAAAATGGAAGATTGGGAATTGGAAATGGCCGGACAGCGTGTTCAAGTCATCAAAAATGACCCGGTAAAAGGAGGTGTTTTAGAATTTGGGACAGAAGTGGTTAGTGCTGCTGATGGCAGTATTGCTGCTTTGTTAGGCGCTTCGCCAGGCGCATCAACAGCCGTTTCTATTATGATTGATTTGATTGGGCGTTGCTTCAAAAACAAAATTAATACGCCGCAATGGCAAAATAAGATGAAGGAAATGATCCCTTCATACGGCAAAGCTTTAGGCAAAGAAGCAGAACTTGCCGGAAAACTGAGGGAAGAAACGAGCAAAGTTTTGGGATTGACTTTGCCGCAAGCAGTGTAAACCAGTTTGACAGTTTTACAGTCATAAAAGAAGCATGAGGTATTCTAAAATCTCATGCTTCTTTTTGATGATAGTTGGCCAATAAAATTTTTTGATCAATCATATCTAATATTTCTGCATCAGCTTTTTCGTCAAATTTCCTGGCAAACAAACCATCAGAAGAAAAAATAGCTTGAAAATCAGCTTTGCCGAGAATGTTAGGATGGGCGCAGTTAGACGTTTCCCAAATCATAAAATGTTTATTGTTTTTTTCTACGCGGCTTAGCAATTTTTCGTCTGTACTGTTGGCGATGATCATGTGGATATACAGTTCATCGGGTACAAATGTGTATTGATGGAAAGTTCTATATTCCGGGTGGTTCTTGTCAAAATCTAAGATGTAATTAAGTGCATACATATCGACAATCCACCAGGCAGAACCGGTGTAAGGTTTCATGCCGTTCGGCATCTTTCTTTTTAAAAAAGGAATATAATTCGACAGAAAATTTAAGCATTTAGAGCAAAACATTTCGTACCGCTTAAGGCCAATGTAATATTTATCAACCCGATACCAGCCGCCCCGATCGTTGCCTGGCCATTTTTTATGGTCTGGGATCGGAAAGTAATCTACAAAAACACTGTGCGGCGAGTTTGCAAAAAAATCGTTGATGTAATTATTGCTTTTAATTGGATAATCCTGCCCGCTTAGCAGGACGATCCTGTCGAATTTTTTTCCGGAAGCTTTTACAGCCTTTAACCCGTTAAGTGTAGCTTGTACAGAGCCAAAGCCAGCCCATTTAGAATCAGCACGTTCTATAAAATGTACGATGCCTTTAAAATCTGAAAGAATTTTAAACGGGGTAATTTCTACTGTTACGTCGATGTGTATAAAAAACTCAGAAAAACCATCATTAAGGCGGGAAACAAGGCGATAAAGCTGATTGGGGTATTTATGTGCTTCGATGATGTACGCTTTTTCCATGTTAGGATTAATTGAATTTAAATAAACCCGTGTTTAACTATAACTTATAAGTACGAATATACTTTTGTAATAGTTACTTTCCTAATTTTGGATGGAGACTGTAGTTGAAGTCATTGCAGAATAAGTGCAACTTGGCATCTGCACCAAAGCAGAATGAATAATTTCCTACACCTCTTTCCCCTTCAAACTATCCAAATTCCAAATCTTTTCTGCCTTGCGTCCAATCAGCCAAAAGGACAAACCTAAAATGGCGAAGAACAGCGTTTTATTGATATTGTCCCAAAGATATTCGGTGTAGCGCGTGTAAACGTTAATGAGCAGGAATGTAATGCCAAACTCGCGGGCAACTTCGTCTTTCTTTTTCAATCCATACAAAACAAAAGCTACGGAAACGGCGATAGCAATTATTGCCCAGTAAAATAGGCTAATCTGTTTTACGCGGAGCCAATCGTTTATCGTACCGAAATTGCCAAAGATGGAAAGCAGCCAAAGCGAGCAAAAAAGGTAAGCCATGCCGATGATGTAGGTGAACTCACGGAAGTATTCGAGCCATTTTTTCTTTCGCAGCACAAAGCAAAAAGCAACCAAAATCCCGCCAAAAACCACAAAGCGTAACGGATAATTCATACCGAGAAAATAATTTTGCCAGTTGGTTTGGTAACCGGTTTCTGTGCCGAACCAGCTTCCCAGCGAAATCAAAGCAAACAGCCAGATCAAATGCGAATTGAGCTTGTAAGCGATAAAACCATACACAAAAACCGACAGTAAAAACAGTAAGGAATAATGGCCGGAACCGTTATCAAAAGTTTTGCCGAGGTAAGCAATGCAATTGGCAGTAAATAAAATGCCAAGAAAGATAACAGCTTCATTGCTGAAAATTTTTTGGGGCGAAGTTTTTTTAAGTTTTCTTCCGCGAATGAATAAAAATGCAGCTAAAACGCCAGAAAATAAACTGATCAAAATATCCGGCGTGTTGTACAATTGCTTCAGCCAACGGATCACTTTATCATCAATAATCAGCGAAGCAATGGCAATTAACCCGCAAAATAAAGCTACCCAAAAAGAGTATTGCGCGAGCCGTTTCCAGTCGAAACCTTTTACATCGTAAGTATTTTGCAGGTTTTTGGCTGTTGGCTCGTCGATCAAACCTTGCTTCTGCCAAAAGCTGATAGTTTCGTCGAGAAATTCGCTTTCGTTTTTATCGAGGTCTAACTTTTCCAACATCTAAATTTAAACGGGAAGATAAACGTTTTTTAGGAAGAAAAGTAGGCCAGCACGCTTTCTTTATCGCGGCCTAATTGTTCGGTCAGTTCTTTTAACCCTGCAAATTTAATATCATGCCGGATGAAGCTGTGGAAACTCATTTTTAAAGTTTGGTTGTAAATATCCTGATTGAAATCAAAAATATTCACTTCGATATTCCGTGTCATGCCGTTTATGGTTGGCCGATGACCGATGTAGGCCATGCCTTTTAGGAGCGAGGTTTGAGGTGCGGGGAGCGGGGAAGCAGGAGCGGAAAACAAGGAGTCGTCTTTTTGATTTTCCACTCCTCGCTCTTCGCTCATCACTCTTATCTCTACCGCATAAATCCCATCGGCGGGAATTAATTTATAACTTTCTTCGATGAATAAATTTGCTGTTGGATAACCTAACGTTCGGCCGATCTGGTCGCCGCGTATTACTTTTCCGGTGATAAAAAAAGCATAACCAAGAAACTGGTTAGCCAAATTGGTTTCGCCATTTAATATAGATTTGCGGATGCGGCTTGAACTTACGGCAACTTCATTAATATCCTGCTCCGGGATTTCTTCGATCTCGTAGTTATAAACAGAAGAAAACTGCTGTAATTCTGCCAATCCGCCGCTTCGGTCTTTCCCGAAGCGATGATCGTAACCAATTACAATTTTTTTGGTACCGATTTTATTCACCAGTATTTCGCGGATATATTCCTCCGCAGAAAGGTTAGAAAAATCGCGCGAAAAAGGTGTGATAATGAGGTGATCGATGCCTAAATCTGCCAGCAAATCTGCTTTTTCTGCAATCGTTGTGATGAGCTTTAAGTTCTGGTCTTCCGGGTGCAAAATCATCCGCGGGTGCGGAAAAAAAGTTAGAATAACCGTTTCGCCGCCGGTTTGGCGTGCTACTTCCTGCAAGCGCGAAATGATTTTACGATGGCCAAGGTGTACGCCATCAAAAGTACCGATGGTTACAACAGCGTTTTGCAGCGGCTTAAATTCCTGGATATCGTGGTAAACTTGCATGCTGTTTTTATCGGGCAAAAATTGGTGTTTAGCTTGTCGAACTTTAGGTGCTAAAAGAAGTATTAACCTATTACCGCAATTTCAGTTTTAAGTGAGCGAATATGATTCACCAATTCCATCACCTCGTACGCATCTTTTAAATGGAAGTTTCCGCTTCGGGTTCGGGTAAGTTTAGATAGATAAGCGCCGTTATTTAAAGCCGCACCAAAATCGTGCACTAAGGAACGGATGTATGT
>CAZZVO010000165.1:0-9149 GCA_964657505.1 uncultured Mucilaginibacter sp. | reverse complement strand
CCAGTCCGGCAATATTGATAAAACTGTAAAGCTTGTTTCTCCACAGGTTGCGCCAAGCAATTTTGATATAGTTTTTAAACATGGTTTTCGTTTTTAATGCTTCTTTTATCGTATATTTTTTGGTAAGAGGTGCGAGGTTTCAGGTATGAGGAACTGCAAATCGCTTATACCTCAAACCTCACTCACTCCTCAAACTCTTAACCGGATTGGCCAATGCTGCTTTTACCGCCTGAAAGCTTACGGTAGCTAAAGCAATAACTACGACCAACAGGCCTGTAATTACAAATACTGACCAATCCAAATCTATTTTATAAGCAAAGTTTTGTAACCATTTAGCCAACGCGTACCACGCAACAGGCGTTGCAATAATTATAGCTTCTAAAACTAATTTTAAAAAGTCCTGATTGAGCAGCGTTGTTATGTTTGCAACACTTGCGCCGAGCACTTTGCGAATGCCGATTTCTTTGGAACGTTGCTCTGCAGTAAACGCAGCTAACCCAAACAAACCGAGGCAGGAAATGATGACAGCGATAACAGCAAATACCAAAATTAAGGCAGAAGCTTTTTGGTCCTGTTTATATAATTCATTAAAAGTGTCGTCTAAAAAACGATACTCAAGAGGGCTATCGGGTACAAATTTCTTCCAGATAGCTTGTAAAGATTTCATTGCTTGAGATGTGTTCCCAGGTGCAAAACGGATCATAAAAGTATTGTACCAGTTTGGATTTTGAAAAGCAACTAACGGACCTGTTTTATCATGTAGGCTTTTATATTTAAAATCTTTTACAATGCCAATAATTTGTCCTGTATTTCCTTTCCAAATAAAACGTTGCCCGATGTAAGGTTTGTGGATATTTAGTTCCTTTATTGCTTCTTCATTCAATACAACATTATTTTTGTCAGCTTCATTACCTTTTTCAAACCATCTTCCTTCTTCCATTCGTAATTGCATCGTTTTTGCAAAATCTGCATCTGTTGATAGTTGGGCAATTTTTGGATTAAAAGATGTATCACGACCTTGCCAATCTGCGTTGCCGGTAGAATAACTTCCAATGTTTACAATAATTTGATTTGCAACAGAAACGTTTTGTATACTGCTTTGATTAAGCATTTCCTGCTTGATTTCATTTACAAGATCATTTTTATTATTCAAACTTGTGTTTGTTGGAACATTAATAATCAATACTTGCGATCTATTATAACCAGGATTGCTTTGTTGTACAAATTGCATTTGTTTATATATAATAATAGCACTTGCAATTAGTATAACAGAAATAATAAACTGGATAGTTACCAAGCCTTTTCTTAAATAACTATCTTTTAATTTCAAAACAGTAAATCCTCTAAATACGTGAAGTGGTTTAAAAGAAGACAATACCAGAGCCGGATAAATGCTATTTAATAGGAACGCAGAAAATAAGGTTATACCAGTAACTTCCCAAAGGCTCGAAGATGTAAGCGGTTGCTGAAAATTTTTATCGGTAATTGAATTGAAGGCAGGCAGGACTAATTGTATCAATATGAGTGTTAAAATCAGTGCAAAACAACTTACAAGTAAGGCTTCAGATAAAAACTGGCAGAATAAATGAAGCTTGTTTGCACCAACTATCTTTCTTACGCTTACTTCTTTTGCACGAAGGCTTGCTTTTGCTGTAGTTAAATTTACATAATTGATACAAGCAACCAGCAATAACAAAACACCAAGTACAATAAATATGAACACTGTATTTTTGTTGCCGCTTCCAAATGATGATGATTGTAAGTTGGTTTCAAAATGCATATCTTTTAAAGAAATCAGGCTGATGTCTGTTTCCTTATTAGTATCACCACTTCTTTTTTGCAGAACTTCTGTAATCTTTTTAGTTAAAACTTGTGCCTTTGTTCCGGGCTTAGCTTTTATAAAGGTTATATAATTTGCATTTCCCCATTGTTCATCATTAGCTTTTCTTTTTGCATCTTTTAACAAGTTTGCAAGTGGAATAAATGAAGTATATTGAAAACTTGAATTAGTCGGTGCATCTTTTATGATCCCTTTTATAACATAGTTTGTACTGTCAATACGGATGATGGTTCCTAATGCATCACGATTTCCAAAATACTTCTTTGCTTCAGAAACTGTAAGTATAATACTATTCAAGTCTTGGGCAAAAGCAGCGGAATTGCCTTGTACAAAATCATAATGAAAAATGTTAAACCAATCATTATCAACATAAGCACATTTTTTCTCATAAGAAAGATTGTTGTTGATGTTGAAAACGGGCGACTCTCCAATGTACAATCTTGTTGTTTTTTCTACTTCAGGCAAGTCTTCTTTTACAGCATCTGCCAGTAACAAAGGAGTGGTATCCCAAATCCAACCCTGTGATTTCAAATTTGTGGTAAGCCTGTAAATATTTGCTGCATCTTTATGATAATTATCAAAGTTCAATTCATTCTTTACCCATAAAAAAATCAATATGGCGGCGGTCATCCCAAAAGATAAACCAACTACATTAATTGTAGTTGTTGTTTTACTTTTCCACAAGTTGCGCCATGATGTTTTAAAATAGTTTTTTATCATTGTTTTATAGTTTTAGCTTTCAATAAACCTTCCTTCACTCACTCCGCAAACTCTTAACCGGATTAGCCAATGCTGCTTTTACCGCCTGAAAACTTACTGTTGCCACAGCGATAACCAAGGCAATCAGCGTAGCCAGACCAAATATCCACCAGCTAATCTCAATGCGGTACGCAAAACTTTGCAGCCAATTGTGCATCACCCAATAAGCAACCGGGAAAGCTAACACGCTGGCCAGCAATACTAATTTGATAAAATCTTTGGAAAGCAAAACCACAATCCCGCCGATGCTGGAACCTAAAACCTTGCGGATGCCAACTTCTTTGGTGCGTTGTACCATCGTCATCATAGCCATCGCTAATAAGCCGATGCAGGAAATCAGGATGGCAATAATGGCCGAACCGATAAAAATATTCGACAAGCGTTTTTCGCTCCGGTACTGGCGTTCAGTGTTTTCGTTCACCCAGGAACCGTTAAATTCGGTGTTCGGGAAAATCTCATGCCATTGCGATTTTAGGTGGTTAAAAGAAGCATTGAGGTTTAAGGGTTTGATCCGTACAAAAACATATTCGTGCCGGTTTCTTTCGTTTATGGCGATTGATAAAGGTTCTACTTCTTCATGCAGTGATTTGAAATTGTAATCTTTTACCACACCAACTACTTGCATCGGCGGTTTATTATCCTGATAAGGCAAGTAGGTGCCAACCGGGTTTTTACTGCCGATTTGTGCCGCCATCTTTTCGTTAATGATTACAGCGTTACTGTCTGTCGCAAAATCCCTCGAAAAATCCCGACCAGCTAATAATTGGATGCCGAGTGTTTTCAAATAATCATAGTCAACTTGTAGGATATGGCTTTTTACTTCGTGCCCTTTATAATTAAACCCGCTGACGGAAGTAGAAGTGGAGCCATCATTTCCCAAACCTAAATTGCTATGCGAGCCGGTAATGCTTTCTACTTCAGGCGAACCTTGTAATTTCTGCCGTAAAATATCCAAAGCATTGGTGCCCGAAAGGTTACCCAACGGAATGCTGATTACCTCAGTACGGTTATAACCTAACGGCCGGTTTTGCATGTATTGCATTTGCTGCCAGGTCACTAACGTGCAGATAATCAGCAATGTAGAAAGCGCAAATTGTGTAACTAATAAGATGTTTCGAACGCGGCCAGGTTTGGTTGTATTCACAGTTCCTTTTAAAACCAAAACAGTTTTGTAACGAAGCATCAACCAGGCCGGATAAAAACCTGCGATAATGGTTATCAATAAAAAGGTGCTAAAAGAAGCAAGCAGCAAACCGGGCTGCAACAGCATATTTAAATGGATATGGCTTTTAAAATTCTGCGCAAAAAGCGGCAAAATGAGCGACGAAATCAGCAAACCAAAGCCAAAAGCAATCAAGCAAACCAATGCTGTTTCTACCCAAAACTGAACCAGCAATTGCCATTTCCCGGCACCTAAAGTTTTGCGGACGCCAACTTCGCGGGCGCGGTTAAAAGCGCGGGCAATATTTAGGTTGATGAAATTGATGCAGGCAATCAGCAAAATAAAAATACCGATGGCCAGCAATGCAATCACATAAACGCTGGAAATCGGACTGCCTTCCAACCCGGTCAATTCGTTGTTAAAATGATTTTTGGCGAAAGGCGTTAGGTTCACCGTAAATACATTTCCGTTGGCATCTGGCTTCGCGCCGTCGCGTTTTATGTTGCTGATATCTTCTTTAAAATGATTTTTTGCGAAAGGGATTAATCTTTTTTCAAACAATTTAGGATCAGTTCCGGCATTTAGTTTTACATAAGTAACATGGTTGCCGGTATCCCATTTATCCAGGTTTCGCTGATAGTTGTTGTAGTTTTCGAAGCGCATCAACACATCAAAACCGATGCTCGAATTATCGGGGAAATCCTTTGCCACGCCGCCAACTACAAAGCTTTGAGGTCGATTGTACAAGTTCAATTCCAGGGTTTTGCCGACCGGGTTTTCTTTTCCAAAAATCGCTTTGGCAACATATTCGGTAATCACGGTACTGTGCAGATCGTGCAATGCTGTTTTTACCGGTCCTTTTTCAAGCGGGAAAGTGAATATCCGCAGAAAATCTTCATCTACAAACCGGATAGATTCCATAATCTTTTTCGATTTGTAGCTCACTTCCGCATGGCCGTTGCCCAACCTCGAAATGTATTGCACATCCGGATATTCGGCTTTTAAAGCGGGCGTTAGCGGTTCGGGCATAGACGTGCCGCGTTCAATCCCTTTCGCCCGGTTTTGGGTGAGGTAAACCTGATAAATATCCGGCAGGTTTTTGTGGAATTTATCGTACGAAAACTCGTAAACTACAGTTAGGAACAGCAACACGCAGCAAGCTACGGCCACGCTTAAACCGGCAATATTGATGAGGTTAAATGTTTTGCCTTTTAACAGGTTGCGCCAGGCGATTTTAAGGTTGTTTTTGAGCATTTTGAGGAGCTTTGAGCTGTCAGCAACCGGCTTTCAGCTTTGGTATGGTTTGTTACTTTACAATCGGTTTAATCTGAACTTCGCTAAACGCTGAGAGCTGACAGCTTCTCGCTATTTTGAAACTCCCAATGAATCGGTTATTTTCTTCACCATAACTTCTTTTTGCTGCTTGCTCATGCCTTTAACCGGGAAAGTTTTATCGTAACTAACCGCTTTCCCGCCTTTAGTGCTGTTGACCACAATGTGCAAGGTTTTGCCGTCATCCTTAACGGTTTTTGTTTCCGTTTGAGAATGGGAAGAATTGTTTTTGACTGAAGCTGACGCAGAAGCCGGCAAATGTGGTGCCGGGGGAGCAGGCGGCGCTTTAATGCCCAACGAATCGTTAACGTGTTTCAGCAAGGCATCTTTTTGCTGCTGGTTCATGCCTTTCACCATAAATGTGCGGTCGTAATTAATTGCCTTTCCGTTCTGATTGCTTTTCACGGTGATGTGCATGGTTTTGCCATCGTCGCTTACGGATTGTTTTACATCGCTTTTTTTGGTTTGGGCTGATACGGCTAAAGAAAAGGTGGATAAAAGAAGTATCGCTAATTTTTTCATGAGGCTGGTTTTAGTTTTTTTAAGAATGAGTGATTTGAATGATGATTGTACGCCATCATCTTATCAATTCTATGCCGGAGAGATAATGAGCTGTTTTTCAGAAGATTAATTCTGGGCAGGATTAAAATTCCGTTCGGTTTCGATACACATCCTGTGCTTATTCGATACAAGTTTTAGGTTGATAAAAACAGTATGTGTTGTTGGAGGCTCCTGTAAATATTTCAACCTTAATTTTGTAAATTTGAATAGTAAGCTAAAAATCAAAAAAATGGAACGGATTGTTATTGAAGTGGAAGACGATACGGCGAAAAAATGGGAAACAGTAGCTCCCGCACTTAAAAGCCAGTTAGAAAAGAGTTTTGATAAGCAAATTAATATCCTAACTGAAAGCATTAAAAAAGCCAAGTTCAAATTCTCGTTGGATAAAGTAAGCGATGAAGCTGAGAAAAATGGACTAACGGAAGAAATCCTGCAGCAATTGCTGAATGAAGAATAAGCTTTTTGTTTTTGATACCAACATCCTGATCAGTGCTTTTCTGTTTAAACATTCAAACATCAGAAAAACATTTAATCATGCGATTGAAACAGGAAAAATTGCTACAAGCCTAAATACATTTAATGAATTCCAGGAGGTATTATTGCGGCCTAAATTTGATAAATACGTTTCTTTGGAAAGTAGGTTGTCCGTTATAGAGGAATTTAAAGAAGTATTAATTTTCTTTGAAATAGTAGAAAGCATACAGGTTTGCCGAGATCCCAAAGACAATAAATTTCTCGAATTGGCTGTATCTGCAAATGCCTCTTGCATCATAACCGGAGATAAAGATTTGCTTATTCTACATCCGTTTCGAGGCATTCCAATTTTAAACTCGGTTGATTTTTTGACGAGCTACTAGCTATCAGCAATCGGCTGTCAGCTTCTGTGTAGTTTGTATTTTATTTTTTTAGTATGAAACCTGCCAATAGCTGATTACTGAAAACTGGTTGCCGACAGCACCTCTTCACTCACTCCTCAAACTCTTAACCGGGTTAGCTAATGCTGCTTTTACCGACTGAAAACTGATGGTTGCCAAAGCAATCAAAACTGCTAAACTTCCTGCTAAAGCAAACATCCACCATTGGATTTGGATGCGGTAAGCAAAATCCTGCAACCATTTTTGCATGGTAAAAAAAGCAATTGGAGAGGCGATGATTAGTGCCAGTATTACCAAAGCAACAAAATCTTTAGAAAGCAAAGCGGTTATTTGTGTAACTGATGCGCCCAATACTTTGCGGATCCCAATCTCTTTGGTCCGTTGTTCTGCGGAGAAAGTTGCCAGGCCGAAAAGTCCAAGACAAGCCAGGAAAACAATCAGGAAACTGAAAAACGTAAATAACTGCTGTAGCTTTTGTTCTGTGCGGTATTGGGTATCTAGTAAATCACTTACCCAATCTGTTTTCAAAATTTTATCCGGGAAAAATAATTGCCACTGCTTGTAAAGCGCCGCCAACACTTGTTTTTGGGCATTGGGTTTTACGCGGATCAGCATGTTGCCAAAAGCTGCGTTTTTAGTTGCCTGGATAATGCAAGGTTTGAGCGGTTGATGTAACGATTCGTTATTAAAATCCTTTACAATTCCAACCGGATAACCAGGCAAATTTCTAACAGAATCTTTTAAATTTTTGATGCCAAAAAGTTTGGCCGTGTAGGCTGTGGTGAGGTACGACTGCTGGTGCTGTACCTGCTTTAGCTTTTCGCTGTCGTGTTCCATTAAAGAATCCGTGTTAAACGCATCATTTGCAAAAGAAGCATCCAAATAACGGCCATCTTGCAGTTTTAGCTTTAGCGTTTTTGCAAGGTCTATATCACCGGCAATATAATTTACTTCTACTTTATTGCCTTTTTGGTTTGGATCATCAACACTCATTCTCATATATCCGGCTCCAAGTGACGGTGCCCAATTGGCAATACTTGCACTTTCTACACCTGCAATTTTTAAAATTTCCTGCTTAAAAGATGCACCTTTTGTCCCGAAGCTGATGTAATCTACACTGATCAAATTATTTTTGTCAAAGCCTAAATCTTTACGGTCAATAAAGCGTAATTGCAGTTGTACAACCAAAGTTGCAATCAGTATCACGATAGCAATCGTAAACTGCATAACCACCAAACTTTTTCTCAGTAAACCTGAATCTGTTTTTGCGGAAAGTTTCCCTTTCAAAACCACAACCGCTTTTCGCCGTGAAATTAACCAGGCCGGATACAAACCTGTAAACAAACTCACCAGCAAAACAATCCCACTTGTAACACCTAAAAGTACCAGGTTACTGGTTAAATTTAACGCTAAATTGTGTCCAAGATAAGCTTCCAGCGGTTTCATAAAAAACTGGTAAAATACAATACCCAGCACAAAAGAAATCACAAAAAATAGTAAAGATTCAAACAGAAATTGGGCAATTAATTCTTTTTTTTCTGCACCCAGAACTTTGCGGATGCCCACTTCGCGAACACGTTTAATGGCGCGTGCGGTGGTTAAATTAATAAAATTGATACAGGCAATCAGTAGCAGCATGATGGCTACTGCCGAAAAAATATAAACATCACGAATATTGCTTCTTACTTCAGAATATTGATCAAAATCCGAGCGCAGGTAAACATCCGTTATTGGCTGTAAATCGTAAGAAACCCTTCGTCCAAAATCACTTTTTGTCAAATTTTTATACCATATATTCATTTTGGTTTGAAACTTTTCGATTGAAGTTCCGGGTTTCAAAAGAAGATACTGGTTTTGAGTGTACATGCCGCTGCCGTTATACAATTTATTGGCTTCCGGTTTCTTTTCTGCAATCGTAATTACATCCGAACGAAGATTGGTGTTTGATGGAAATTCTTTAATAACGCCGGTAATTAAATATGCTTCGGGTTTACCGTATGCAGGAATTTCCGTTACAATTTTTCCGATCGGGTTACTGTTCGGAAAATATTGATTCTTGATCTTTTCGGTAATTACCAGGTTGATGTATCCTTTCACAAATTTCTTCGGATTGCCTTGTACAATCTCAAAATCAAACAACTTCCAAACACTGGGTTCTACAGAAAAAGTAGGTATTTCTACACCATCTTTGTCGGAACCCATTTTTATCCGGTTTTTATAAAGCGAAATGCGACAGTAGTCTTCTACTTCTGGAAAATCTTTTTTCAAGTTCGGCCCTAAACCTGTAAAACTTGATCTACTACGTTGGGCGGCATTTATGTTGCTGTTATCAACACTAACAATCCGGTAAATATCTTTGCTGCGTTTCCATTGCCGATCGTAGGATAAATCATCAATAACAACCGTTGCCACCAACAAACAAGCCGTTAAACCAATAGTTAAACCTAAAATGTTGATTCCAGAATAAACTTTGTTCCGAAGCAAGTTTCTGAAAGTGGTTTTGAAATAGTTTTTAAACATGGTTGGATTTTATTACAAAGATTTTAATGCTTCTTTTATCGGTGGTTTTTAGGTAGGAGGTTTGAGGCGGGAGAACTTTGCAATTCGCTGAAAGCTGATA
>CAZZVO010000164.1:0-9166 GCA_964657505.1 uncultured Mucilaginibacter sp. | reverse complement strand
AAACCCGGCTGCTTGGGGCGAAATGCGGGGCTGCAGCAACACGGCCACCTCCGCCGAAACCGCCTCGGGGTGCACTGCTAATTCCGGGGTTGCCACCAAAGCTTCTGCCACCGCCGCCACTATAGCTTCTGCCGCCACCGCCGCCAAAACTTCTACCGCCGCCACCACCACCATGGTGTTGCGCTTCGGCGATAGAAAATGTAGTTGCAATCATTAAACCAACTAACATAAAGCGTAATGCAAATTGTTGAGCAATATTTATTGTCTTTTTCACTTTTATAATAATTAATAAGTTTTTTGAACTTGTATACTTTATCAGACTACAACAAAATTCAATAGTTTATTCTACATAATAGATTTGTTTTTGCTGGGATTGATACCTGTTTCTGATGGTTCTTTAAACAGAACTAACAGGTATCTTTTTTTGTTTTTGTTGAGGAAAGGTTAGTGTATTAACAGCTTTTAATCATCAGCTAATCCTGTTTTTTTGGGTTGATTAAGATTTTAGACCGATAAAAACGGTATCAAATTAAGATTTGCTTTTAAAGGAAGTTTCTTTGGATTATTGTCTCTGTTTTTCCATCAAATTATTTGTAACTACAAAGTTATACATCAAAGCAAGCCAAAAAACTGATACTTTATTGGAAACTTATTAATTTTAGCAGCATAAAAACAGCATTAATGAAAAAAATATTTACAAGTTTATTATTTGTAGCAGGATGTGCAGCGATGGTTTCTGCACAAAACCGTCCGGCGGGAGATTCTACCCGGCGCACGGCTTTTCCTACAGGTTTTGCCGGCAACGTAACCAAAGCCGCGCCCAAACCATACAAAACAGTGATTACAGACAAAGCGGTTACGCGCCGAGGTTTGTTTAAAACACACAAAGTAGATGATAAATACTACTTTGAAATTGGCGACAGCTTATTAAACCGCGAAATTTTAGTGGTAAGCCGTATTTCCCGCGCTGGTGCAGAAGTACGCGAGGCAGGCGGTTATGCTGGCGACCAGATTGGCAGCACAGTGATCCGTTTTGAAAAAGGACCAAGCGCCCGCATTTTTATGCGTAAAATTTCGTACAGGACTTACAGTCCGGATAGCACAAAATCAATGTACCAGGCCGTGCAGCGTTCTAACATCCAGGCAATTGCTGCAGCTTTTAATATTGCTGCTTATTCGCCCGATTCAAAAGGCAGCGTTATTGATGTAACCGATTATATCAACAGCGATAATGATGTGTTTTTCTTCAGTTCGCCAAATGCCAAATCACGTTTCCGCTTAGGTTCCTTGTTGGCTGATCGGAGCTATATTGAAAGCATCAGGAGTTTCTCTAATAACATTGAAATCAGCACCGTTAAAACTTACAGTTTGGCTGCGGCAGCAAACCCTTTTGGTGCCCGCACCCCAACGCCTGCAATTCCTGGTGCAGGTGCCAACGCATCTACCGGTTCTGAAACGGTTGAATTGAACACTTCCTTGCTGGTATTGCCAAAAGTACCTATGCAAGCACGTTATTTCGACCCGCGCATCGGTTACTTTACAACCGGCTACACTGATTTTGATATCAATCCACAAGGTATTAAAGAAGTGCAATTGATTGCCCGCTGGCGGTTGGAAGTAAAACCGCAGGACATGGCCAAATACAAACGCGGCGAACTGGTAGAACCGAAAAAGCAAATCGTTTATTATATCGATCCGGCTACGCCCAAAAAATGGCAGCCTTATTTGATAGCCGGTGTGAACGACTGGCAAAAAGCGTTTGAAAAAGCAGGTTTCAAAAATGCAATTGTGGCTAAAATTGCCCCAACTGCCAAGCAGGATTCTACTTGGAGTTTGGATGATGCCAACCACTCTGTTATCGTGTACAAACCTTCTGAAACAGAAAATGCAAGCGGTCCGCATATTTCTGACCCTCGAAGCGGTGAGATTTTGGAAACCCACATTAACTGGTTCCATAACGTGCAAAAACTGGTGCACGATTGGTACATGATCCAAACTGCGGCTATCGATCCGCGTGCCCGCAAAATGGTTTTTAGTGATGAATTGATGGGCGATTTGATCCGTTTTGTGTCTTCCCACGAAGTTGGGCACACCTTGGGTCTGCGCCATAATTTCGGTTCAAGTTCTACCGTTCCAACCGAAATGTTGCGCAATAAAGCTTTTGTTGAAGCAAATGGCCACACGCCTTCCATCATGGATTATGCGCGTTTCAACTACGTAGCGCAACCGGAAGATAATATCAAATCAACCGGCATTTACCCAAGAATTGGTGATTACGATAAATGGGCCATAGAATGGGGTTATAAACTGATGCCCGAATTTAAAAGTCCGGGTGCAGAAGTTGCTGCACTAAACAAGATTTCTGTAGAACGTTTAAAAAACCGCAGGTTATTTTTTGGTACAGAATCAAATCCTGATGATCCGCATTCTCAAAGTGAGGATTTAGGCGATAATGCTATGAAATCCAGTTCGTACGGAATCAAAAACCTGCAACGTATTATTGTCAAGTTACCGGAGTGGACGAGCGAGCAAAACGAAGGTTACGACAATTTAGAAAACATGTACAACCAGTTGACCACGCAGTTTAACCGTTACATGGGTCACGTAAGTAAAAACATTGGCGGCATCTTCGAAAACCCAAAAACAGTTGAACAAACAGGTGTAGTTTACGAATATGTGCCCGCAGCTACCCAAAAAGAAGCGATGCTGTTTTTAGACCAGCAATTATTTACCACACCAACTTGGATGTTGAATAAACAGATTTTAAGCGATATTGGCCAGAACCCCGTGCAAGTGGTTTACAAACTGCAAAACGGTGTTTTAGATCGCATCGTTACCAATCATAATTTGTACAAGATGATTTCTGCGGAAGCGGCCAATGGCAGCAGTGCTTACAAGATCACTGATTTTTTTGGTGATATGCAAAACATGGTTTTTAAAGAAGTAAAATCCAACCAACCGATTGATGTTTACCGCCGTAACTTGCAAAAAATGTATGTGGCTAAATTAATCGAACTGGTTAAACCAGCACCAGCATCACAAGGTATTTTGTTGGCACAATTAGGCGGCGGAAGAAGGGAAGGTTTTGTGCCAGACCCGGAAAAAGAAGATACGGACGTGATGTCGGTTGCTAAAGCACAATTGCGCAGCATTAATACGCTCATCAAAACTTCCATGCCCAATACCACGGATAGTTTGAGCAGTTACCATTTGCAGGATTTAAGCGACCGGATTACCGAAGCTTTAAACCCGAAAGGAAGCTGATATTTTAGTTTTAAGTTTAAAATAAAAGTTAAAGGCAGGCCAATTGGTCTGCCTTTTTTGTTAATGCTTCTTTTATCCACCTAAAAACTATCAACCTTTCTTACCATCCGCATAAAATCTATATCAATTCCAAAAAGCAATTATATAAATTTGTGCCGTGCTGTTTTTATCACCTAAAATTAATATAACGATGACCGAGATCAGAAATAACTGGACGAAAGAAGAAATTGCCGAAATATATCACACACCATTGCTGGATTTGATCTACCGCGCAGCAACTGTGCACCGCGAAAACAAGGATTATGCGGAAGTCCAGATCAGTTCTTTGATCTCCATTAAAACCGGCGGCTGCCCGGAAGATTGCGCTTATTGTCCGCAAGCCGCGCGTTACAATACCGGCGTTGATGTTCATGCCATCATGCCAAAAGAGGAAGTAATTGCCGCTGCCGAAAAAGCAAAAGCTGGCGGTGCTTCCCGTTTGTGCATGGGCGCGGCCTGGCGTGAAGTGCGCGATAACCGCGATTTCGACAAAGTAATTGATATGGTAAAAGCGGTAAACGCACTTGATATGGAAGTTTGCTGCACACTTGGGATGCTTAACGAAGCACAAGCGCAACGCCTGGCCGATGCCGGTTTGTATGCCTACAACCATAATTTAGATACTTCGGAAGATGATTACAAACGCATCATCACGACCAGAACTTACGACGACCGTTTGCAAACGTTAGAACATGTGCGCAAAGCTAAAATCACGGTTTGCAGCGGTGGGATTATTGGTTTAGGCGAAACCGTTGCCGATCGGATTTCAATGCTGAAAACACTATCTAATCTCCCAAAACATCCGGAATCTGTACCGATTAACGCTTTGGTTCCAGTTAAAGGAACACCGCTGGCCGATCAGCCAAGAGTTTCTGTTTGGGATATGGTTAGGATGATTGCCACCACCAGGATTATCATGCCAAAAACAGTAGTCCGCCTTTCTGCCGGAAGAACAGAAATGAGCACCGTAGAACAAGCTTTGTGTTTTATGGCCGGTGCTAATTCCTTGTTTGCCGGAGATAAATTGTTGACTACGCCAAACCCTTCTTTCGATACTGATATGGCGATGTTTGAGTTGTTGGGTTTAACGCCGCGCAAAGCTTTTAAAAACGGCCGGCCGCAGCATGAGGAAGTAGTGCCGCTGGAAGCATCGGTTTTATAGGGGTAAAAGAAGTATCGGTTTGTTACTCTCATGATTGGCGGAGTCTTCTTTAAACGGAATATCCTTCGACAGGCTCAGGAGCACAATGCGGTAAAAAGCATTCGTTAAAAAATGTTTTAAGAAAAGGTTAACCGAAAGAATGGGAAAACTGCAAGGTAACCGCCCAGGTGCGTAGGGCTGAATGCCGCCCGGAGGCGATCCGGCATTCTTGATTTCGTTGGTTCTTTTTGATCAAGCAAAAAGGACGTAATACCAAGCAACCGCAGGTTTGCTAAAAGAAGCAATGCTTCTTTTTCAATTTGATATTTTCGCCTTCTTTCCGTGCCTCCTAATCAAGCAAGAAGAACGAACCAGAAAAAACTATTGCTTTGAAGAAGATTTCTCACTTCGTTCGAAATGACAAGGCAAACCGTACCTTCGCGCTTTCATCATTCAAATTCCCGATCATTCATGTGGGCAGAAAAACTAAAGCTCGGTAAACAACTGGTTCGGACGGTAACCGAAGCAGGTTACAGTCATCCGAAAGAAATTCAGCTTAAAACCTTGCCGAGAATTATTGGCGGACAAGACCTGATTATTGTTGGCCCGGAAGGTTGCGGCAAAACCACTACTTACGTTTTAGCTGTTTTGAACCGCTTAAAATTTGGTTTTGGCGATGCACCGCGTGTGTTGATTTTGGTGGACAGCAAAGAAAAAGTAGAAGCCGTTTTAGAACAGTTTGATCTGTTCAACAAAAATAAATCTTTACAAGTGGTTGGTTTATACGCGACACCGGGAATGGAGACGCAGTTAAACGCTTTGGCCGATGGTGCAGATGTGGTGGTAGCCACGCCAGACCGCGCCCGTGCCATTTACTTAAAATTAGGTTTAAACCTGAACAAAGTGGACTTGCTGATTCTGGATGATGCCGAACAAATTATCAAACAAGGAATGCAATTGCCGGTTGCGGAACTGGCCAATAGTATCGACAAAGCACAGCATTTAGTTTTTACCGAAGTGGTGCATGATAAACTGCTAAAAATGATCAGTCCGTTTATGAAAATGCCGGCAACGGTAGAAGTGGAGGAGCTGGGCGAAACAACGTTAATTACCTACGAACAGTTGTTGTACCAGGTGCCGAACTTCCGCACCAAACTGAACCTGCTCCACTTATTTTTGCAGGATGCCGAACTGTTTACCAAAACGGTGGTGTTTGTAAATACTTCTTTTACTGCCGAAAAACTGTACAAAAGTTTGCAGCAGACGCTGAAGAAAGAAGTGGCGTTGCTGAGACCAGTTTTTGCCGATACAGCAGGTTTACAAGATTTTAACTTGTTTAAAGCAACAGATGCGTTGCGGGTTTTGATCGTGGCGAATGAAAATGATGATGTGATTGATCTGAAAGATATTCCTTTCATCCTCCACTTTGAACTTCCTTTTGCCATCGAAACTTTTGTTGAACGCATCGTCAAAAATTCCCCGGAGGAAAACCCTGAAACCCTGGCTATTACATTTGCAACGGATTTGGAACTGAGTACTGTACGGAAGATTGAACAATCAATTGGCCAAAAAATCCCAGTGGCAGCGTTGCCGGAAGATTTATTGATCGAAAAAGAACAAAAACCAGAGCCGGAAGAAAAGCAATCAGCAAAAGTTAAAAAGCCAGTTCCGGAAGCAGGTGCAGCCTTCCACGAAAAGAAAGCCAGCAATGCCAAAACGTATAATTTTAGTTCGGGGGAGAAGGCAAAAATGAACAATAAAAAGAAGCATTAAGCATTTCCTGTTTTTATCGTTGTAAAAGAAGTATTGAAATATGGTTAAACCTCTCGATGCTTCTTTTATCGACATAAAATCTACTTCGATCACCAATTCTAAATTTATTTCATTTTTTCGGCTACAACAATAGTAGATTCGGCTACACCTATTTATTTTTTGTTGTTCAACTTTACAACATCAAAAACATAGAAAAATGAAAATCATCATAACAGGTTCTTTAGGGAACATCAGCAAACCACTAACAGAAGAATTAGTTGGAAAAGGACATGCCATTACCGTAATCAGCAGCAAGGCCAAAAAACAACAAGAAATTGAAGCCTTAGGTGCAACTGCTGCCATTGGTTCTTTGAAAGATGCCGCTTTTCTTACTACAACTTTTACCGGTGCTGGTGCCGTTTATGTAATGGTGCCGCCGGCTAATTACTTCGATCCGAACTTAGATCTATTGGCGCATTACCACACTATTGGCAATAATTATGCTGAGGCGATCAAAAAAACGGGCGTTAAACAGGTAGTTAACCTGAGTACCTTCGGTGCGCATTTAGCTAAAGGCAACGGCATTTTATCTGACGCGCATGATGTGGAACAGATTTTAAACGAATTGCCAGCAGAAGTGAACATCACGCACATGCGCCCAACTTCTTTTTATTATAATTTATTGGGTTATGTATCGATGATTAAACAGGCTGGCTTGATCGCAGCCAATTATGGCGCAGATGACATTATTCCCTGGGTTTCTCCGATAGATATTGCTGCCGCTATTGCTCAGGAAATTGAAACATCAGCAGAAGGCAGAAAAGTACGATATGTTGCCAGCGAGGAGCTTTCTGGTAACGAAACAGCACGTATTTTAGGCGAAGCCATCGGAAAACCGGATTTAAAATGGATACTTGCTACCGATGAAGAAACCTTAAACGGATTAACGTCCATCGGCATGAACCCGAAAGTTGCTGCCGGTTTAACAGAAATGTATGGTGCCTTGCACAGCGGCTTGTTAGCAGAAGATTACAACCAAAACAAACCAGTTTTAGGAAAAGTGAAGCTCACAGAATATGCAAAGGATTTTGCGGCTGCTTTTAACCAGAAATAAGTATCTTTCATTATGGCAACTGCGCAACCCTTCCGGATTAAAACTATCAGCGAATACCACCAAATTATGGGTTTGCCCAAACCGGAGCATCCATTGGTTAGTGTGATCAATTTTGAGTCGATTCAGTATTTGCCTTACCAGGAATCCTTGAATTTTAACGGCAGGTTTAAATACGGGCAGCAGGATTATGATTTTGATGATGGAATCATGTTTTTTATTTCGCCCGGTCAGGTTTTTGGAATTGAGATTGAAAAAGGTTCAACCTTAACACATACGGGATGGTTGTTGCTCATCCATCCCGATTTTTTGTGGAATACACCTTTGGCACAAAAAATAAAGCAGTACGAATATTTCAGTTATTCGGTGCATGAGGCTTTGTTTCTTTCGGAAAAAGAAGAAATAAAAATCACCGATATGATGCAAAACATGGCGCAGGAATATCATTCTAACATTGATAAATTTAGTCAGGATGTAATTATTGCCCAACTTGAATTATTGCTGACTTATGCCGAACGGTTTTACAACCGGCAGTTCATCACCCGGAAAATAAGCAACAATCAGATTTTGGGTCGTTTGGAAAATATCCTTTCAGCCTATTTCAATAATATAGATTTGATGAAAAACGGCCTACCCACAGTTAGTTATGTTGCCGAAACCTTAAATGTTTCGCCCAGTTATTTAAGTGGATTGCTGAAAACGTTAACGGGACAAAGTACGCAACAACACATCCACGAAAAACTGATTGAAAGGGCAAAAGAAAAATTATCTGCCACCAACTTATCCGTTAGCGAAATAGCTTATGAGTTAGGCTTTGAACATTCCCAATCGTTCAGTAAGTTATTCAAAACCAAAACTAACTTCTCGCCATTGGAGTTTCGGGCTTCTTTTAATTGACAAGAATTATCAGTAAAAATTGAACGCTAAAAAATCAGGCATAAAAGAAGCATCAACGCAATCCTATCTTTTTTCAGCAAAATACCGGATATACAAATCTTCCACCTTTTTTCTCGCCCAAGGTGTTTTCCGAAGAAAAGTTAAGCTTGATTTAATACTCGGATTATCGGTAAAGCAATTGATGCGGATGCGTGCGCTCAGTTCCTGCCAGCCAAAACGGTCAACTAAAGCTGTCAGGATGATTTCCAAAGTTTTTCCGTGAAGCGGGTTGTTGGTTTGAGGTTGCGCCATGCCGCAAAAGTAAATGTTTGCGCGGATGGTTGGCCAAACAATTTTTAACCCAGATAACTTTACCGTTTATGAAATTAGGAACAGCATTAATAGGAGGTTTGGCAGGTGCGCTAACCCTCAACATCATCCACGAAACGTACCGGAAGATTGATGAAGACGCGCCCAAAATACATTTAATTGGCGAAGAAGCTTTAGTAAAGATTTTAAAAGCCGCCAACCTGCCTCAACCGGATACCAAGCAGGAATTGTATCAGTGGACGCTTGCCGGAGATGTGCTAAGCAACGCTTTGTATTTTAGTTTGGCGGCCATCGGTAAAGATAAAAACCTTTTAAAACGTGGTTTAGCTTTAGGTCTCGCTGCAGGTTTGGGTGCTGTTTTTATGCCACAAAAAATGGGTTTGAACGATGCACCGAGCACACGCACAACTGAAACCAAAGTGTTAACCGTTTTGTGGTACACTTTAGGCGGATTAGCTGCGGCTGGCACCATGAAGTTTTTGCGGAGGAGGTAGGTTTGCCGATCCGGTTTGTCTTCGTTTTAATTGGATGCTTCTTTTATCGGGTGAAATCTTTTAGGAAGAATTGGTTGAGTAGGGCAGGGTGTTTCGACAGGCTTAATAGAAGTAAAAGTTCGACAAGACTGTGGAATAAATGTTTCGACAGGCTCAACA
>CAZZVO010000163.1:3599-9235 GCA_964657505.1 uncultured Mucilaginibacter sp. | reverse complement strand
AATGGAAAAGCTTTTTTTATCGGTCAAAAATCAATGTAAGGAATTATATTGGAAATGCTAAAAACAATGTTAGGAGTTGATGTTAGTAGAAATCAGTAATAGCTAAATCCTTCAATACTTCTTTTAGCATGTAATTTTTGCTGTTTCGTTTATGCTGATTTTTTCTAAATAAGGTTTCAATTTCTTGAAAAGGCCATCAGGTGTGTAGGGTTTTAAAAAGTAATCGGTTAAACCATCTTCCAGTAGATTTTCTAAATCCATACCGAAAATACTCCCGGTCAAGGCAATAATGGGCAGTTTCTGGTATTGTTCCTCCGGTAAAAGCCGTATTTTTTTGGCAGCCATCAATCCGTCCATCACGGGCATGTGTAAATCCATCAGTACCAAATCGTAGTTTTTTTGCATCACCATATTATAGGCTTCTAACCCGTCTTTTGCGCAGTCTACTTTAATCCCCCATTTTGCAAGCACTTTCTTAGCCAAGAGACAATTGATAGCATTATCATCTGCAACCAAAACTAAAGCGGGAAAAGTTTCCTTTTCGGGCAGCGAAACAATGTTTTTTGAAATATGGCCGGCTCGTTTAAACTTAATACTGAAACTAAACTCGGAGCCTGATCCATACAAACTTTTAACAACAATGGTAGATTGGTGCAGTTCGATCAATTTTTTGGTGATAGTTAAACCCAGCCCTGTGCCTCCGTAACGGCGGGTTGTATCTGTGCTTGCTTGTGCGTAAGCATCAAAAATAGCAGTTAATTTTTCCGGTAAAATCCCAATTCCGGTATCTGAGACGCTGAAATTAATAGTAATGCTTTCCGAATCTTCTTTTTCTACGGTTAAAGAAAGCCCTATTTTTCCTTCTTCTGTAAATTTGATGGCATTGCCCAAAAGATTAATCAGGATTTGGTACAAACGGGTGCTGTCTGCAAGTACAAAATCGGGGATTTCAGGGTCTGCGTCTAACGTTAGTTCCAGTTTCTTTTCGCCCAGTTTATACTCTACTGATTGCAAGGTTTGGCGGGCAAGAACTTTCAGATCGACCGGAACAGATTCTAACACCATATTTCCGGTTTCAATTTTGGTAAAATCTAATATATCATTCACCAGCGTCATCAGGTTTTCCGAAGAAAACTTTAAAATATTAAGGTGTTCCAGTTGGTGCTTCCCCGGGTTTTCTTCTATTAAAAAACTGGTTAAGCCAATTACCGCGTTAATAGGTGTGCGTATTTCGTGGCTCATCACCGAAATAAAAGTTTCTTTGGCACGGCTCAGCCTTAAAGCGTCTTCCCGTGTCCGGATCAATTCCTGCTCGGCCTTTTTCCGGATAGAAATATCCATAAACAAACTTAATTGCCTTTCTAAAATCCCTTGATCGTTAAACATTGGCGTACTTTGTATAGATACCCAAATGGGTGTGCCATCTTTTTTATACACTTGCAGTTCTATATCGTACGGCTGGTTGTTTGCCAGTTTCTGTTTGGCTTTAACCACTTCATCAAAATTGGTTAACTCGCCCACTAAAAACTTAATTCCCAAGGCACGGCCTTTTAACTCTTCCAAACTCCAGCCTAATAATTTTTCGAGCGATTCGTTCATCCAAATAACCTTCTCTTCACCATTCCTGATCAAAACGCCGGCTTCCGATTTAGTTACCACGGCCGAAAGCGTTTGCAGCTCCAGCTCGGTTTTCTTTCTTTCGGTAATGTCTGTAATAATTTCAACGCTTCTGCTGATGGTTCCATTTTCATCTTTGATGATAGAATTCATGATGGAGAGCCAAATTGGTTGTTGCTTTTTATTGTAGATAAGCAGTTCGACCGAAAAAGAATTTTGACCGGATTGCAGTATGCCATACTTCAGCGTTTGCTCACTGGTATCTTTTCCAACGATGATGTCTCTCAGCTTGTTGCCTTTAACTTCTTGCATCGTATAGCCGGTAATATGCTCAAATGCTTCGTTTACCCATAAAATTTTGTTATCAGTATCATTGATGATAACGCCATTGTTTACATGGCTGGCCACTAATGATAACTGCTCCAATTGCTGTTTGGTGATGATATCATTGGTGATGTCCCGGCCGTTAACTAACCATTTTCCGTTTAAATATGTATTTGCCCACGAAAACCATTTGGTCTCGCCGCTTTTAGTTAACATTTTAGTTTGGAAGGTAACATGGTTCCCTCCGTCAGAAAAAGTTTTTTTAAGCCTGAGCAGTATGCTTTTCCGTTCGGCCGCGCTAATAAAATCCCAGATATTTTTTCCAATTGCCTCATCGGCCTGGTAGCCAAGTATTTGTTTTATCGAATTGTTAACGTATTCAATCTTGCCTTTATCGCTTAAAATATAATGCAACTCGCAGGAGTTGTTAAACATCGCCTGAAATTCCTGCTGCTCTTTTAGTAAAAGCTGTAATTTTTGATTCTTTTTGGCAGCTTCTAAGTGTAAAACCGTTTGGCTCGCTAACATTTGTAATGCATTTTTCTGGTCTTCGTCCAGCTTATTCGGTTTAGTTCCAAAAACGCAAACGGTGCCTAACACAAAACCATCCGGGCTGATTAGCGGTGCTCCGGCATAAAAACGGACTGGTTTATCGCAGGTAACAAACGGACTGTCTTTTGCACGGTCGTCTTCCCGGGTATCTGGTATCTCCAAAACCCCTTCTGATGAAATAGTGTATTTGCAGAAAGAAAGTTTTTTAGGTGTTTCCCGGTGTTCGTAACCAAATTTTGATTTTGCCCAGGTACGGTGGTCATCCACTAAATTAACCATAGCCATGGGCGTTTTGCAGATGAAAGCAGCCAGGTAAGCAATCGAATCGAAATTCTTTTCGGCATCCGTATCCAACATTTGGTAGCTGTACAGGGCTTTTAACCTGCTTTCTTCATCTGCAACTATCATGGTTTGTAAGGCTAACTATTAAACATTACTGCTATAATTTTAGTCATACGGATTCCGGTTGATTAGGGTTATTAAACGGAAACGATAAGTATTTTAACTGTTGCTGATGTTATTTTGGATGATTTCTCAACTTCTAATTTTTCATTTAATTAAACTTCGGAAAAACGAAATTCCGTTAACTTAAAACTAAAGAATTAGGAACAGTGTAGAAAAATATTTTACAGGCGATGTTTTTTAAAACCAGAATATTTTTTGTTGGGATTAAAAAAAACTCTTTAAAAACACCAATGCTTCTTTTAGCAACCTTTTTTTAGGTTGTTAAAAGAAGCATCAGGCAAAAATATCAAACAAGTTTCGGAGCAAGATACCGCTCCATTTAATCGTCGTCTTTTTTCTTTTTCTTTTCGAGGATTACAAATGCGCTGCGTTTTGGCGATGGCATTATTGCGTTTTCGCCTTTTACAGATTTCCAAATCACTTCGTTCAAATCCAAATCTGGTGCTGCATCTTCTTTGGCAAAATTGAACTGTTCAGACCGTTTACTGCTGCTGTTTAAGGCTACGTTGCGCTGCTCTAAGTTGATTTGTGCAGGTTTAGCAACATACGGCGAAAAATCTGGCTTGCTGGTAAAACATTCAAACATTGGCATGGCTGCTGCATCATACTGGCTCATCGGCGGCAAACCTAATATCAATTCAATGGTCCGCAACACGCCCGAAGTGGAATACATATTATGCAAAACGGCATTACGTTTTACATAAGGGCCGGCTACAAAAACCGGCGAACGATGCGCGTCAATATGGTCTGGACCGTTTTGTGCATCATCTTCCAAAATAAAAACCACGGATTCTTTCCAGATCGGGCTTTGCGAGAGATGCTCTATAAATTGCCCAATTGCCAAATCATTATCTGCAACAGCAGCAACAGGCGAAATTTTACCTTTTCTTTGTCCGCTGGTATGATCGTTTCCTAAACGAACTGAGTTAAATTGGGGAACTGCATTTTTTTGAACGAGCGAATCAAAATCGTGTTCCCAAATTGCTTCGCGGCGAACATCTTTGATATCTAAATCAAAACCAGGCGATTGCGGGCAAAGATGATCTTTAAGCGATTTAATGTTCGCTTTTCCATCTTCCGCAAACTCGCCATAAGTTCTGTACGTTACACCTGCACGTTTACAATAATCCCAAATGTAGCCATCTTTCGGGTCGCCAATTTTTCGTGTTCCTTCGCTATCATAATTTCCGCCGCGGCCACCATAACTTGTTGGCCAGGTTTTTTCAATAAAATCTGTTGCGTAAGCAGCCATGCTCCAATTGTGCCCGTCGGCACTAACTTCGGCATCTACATAAAAGTTATCCAGCAAAACAAATTCGTTGGCAATGGCATGGTGGTTTGGCGTAACTTTTTGTGGGAAAATGCACAAAGATGTATCGCCGTTGCCCTTTGGCATATAGCCTAAAACCTGATCGTAAGTGCGGTTCTCTTTAATGATGTAGAACACATGTTTGATGGGCGATTTTTCTCCAGCTTTTCGCGGAATTGGGTTACCGTTTTCACCATCTGCCTTTGCTGTTTTTTGGGTGGTAAAAGGAGTATTGCTGTAAACCTGTTTAGTAAATGTTTTTAGTTGTGCTGGATTAGGCGCATCAATAAAAGAGAGTTCGCCTTTAAATAAACCGCCGATATATTGCTCACGACTGTTAACGGCACCTTGTTGGTAACCGCTGTTATCAATTTTTAAAACCGGTTGCGGGCCTTTTGGATTGGCCATCGAGGTAAAACCTTTTCCGTTTGCAACCAATATTTTCGTACCCAGCGTTTTGACGTTTGTTGGATACCAGCCCACCGGAATAAAGCCTAAACTTTGGCTGTTGCCAGGTTTTGATACATCAAAAACAGCAAGGCAATTATTGTCGGCATTGGCAATGTACAATGTTTTTTCGTTTGCTGATAAAGCTAATCCGTTTGTAGTAGAGCCGGTTAACTTGGTTGGGTATAAAGTGGTGGAAAGCGTTTCGATTACTTTTTTGGTTGAAGTATTAATGATCGAAACCGAATTGTCGTTAGCGTTGGCCACAAATAAAAGCGTTCCTTTTTTGTTCAGCAACAACTCGTTCGGGTGGCTTTCGGTGTTGATTGTTGCGATCAATGCTTCTTTTACCACATCAAAAACAGCAACTTGGTCACTTCCCCACAAAGAAATATACAACAACTTTTCATCGGGAGATAAAATACAACTGTAAGCTTCGGCAGCTAATTTAATTTTGCTGATAATTTGATGACCAGAAGGGGAAACCACATACAAAGTGCTGTCTTCTTTGGTTACCGAATACAACCTGTTGCCGCTTTTATTTACCGTGATGCCAGTTGGGCAGATTTTATTTTTTGGCCAGGGCAAGCCTAATTTTATAGTATCCGAACTGCTGAACTTGTTGTTTTTTAGGTTGAAGCAAAAGATCAAATTATCGTTACCGCCCGAAGCATATATCTTTTTTTCATCATAACTAAAAGCCAGGCCGTACCACGATTTGGCTAATACTTTTTCGTCCAGCAGCTTTTCGCTTTTTGGGTCGATCAACTGAAGCGATTGCGTGCTTTCCCCGTTATTAGTCACGGCAAGTAATTTGCCAGATGCAGATAGTTGCATGTTCAAAGGCAAATCGCCCAAAGCTAAAGAACGCCCGGCCGGGCTTAGTTTCCATCCGTTAGGCAACAATACCTGCCCGGTCGTG
>CAZZVO010000163.1:0-3589 GCA_964657505.1 uncultured Mucilaginibacter sp. | reverse complement strand
TTTTTAATTTTGCCAGGTAATTGTGCAAATAGTTTAAAAGATAAAGCCAAAAAAACGATGGTAAAAGAAGCTTTTTTAAAGTGGGTCATTGGTATTAGTGTTGATGTTTTAACAGAAGGGAAGCGTTGAAAATAATTTTACTAAATAAGCAAAATTTTGTAAATTGCAGGTGACTTCAGCATTATGCTTTCATGAAACAAAAGCATTTGCTTCCCGTAAACCAATTTATATCTGATAATTCTACTTTATGATAAATAATCAACCGCCTGTCCCGGCTAATGAAATGGACAGGGTTATTAACCTGTCAGACTTTAATTTAGACTTTTCAGATATTGAAAGCAATTTTAAAGACCTTTCAACACTTGCCGCAAAAATTGCCGGTACACCCATTTCCCTAATCAATTTGATCGATTCTTATACGCAATGGACGATCTCGAACCATGGCCTTTCTATCGATCAAATGCCCCGCGAAGATTCTGTTTGCCAATACACCATTATGGGCAATGACAGTTTTGAAGTAAAAGATTTAACCGAAGATTCCCGCTTTAAAAACAAGTTTTACGTAGCAGATGTACCTAACCTGCGTTACTATCTGGGCGTTCCATTAGTATCAGACGATGGCCACAATATAGGTGCATTATGTGTTTTAGATACCAATTCTAATACAAACGCTCCGGAAAAAGAAATTAACCCGGAAAAAATAGAGCTGCTAAAAATTGTGGCCGGCGAGATTGTGCAACGGTTAAAAGCTTTAAAAGCCATTAAAGCTTTGCAAGAAGAAGCCAACCAGGCTAACGTTGTTAAAAAAAGAGTGGCACATGATATTCGCGGTCCAATTGGCGGCATTATTGGTTTGGCCGAAATTATAAGCGATCAGGGTAAAAGTAATACTTTGGAAGAAGTGCTTGAATTTATAAAACTGATCCACCAAAGTGGTAAATCATTATTAGAACTTGCTGATGAAATACTCACTTCCGAATCCAAAGAGAAGCAACTTTTAGGGCACCAATTTAATTTGTTGCTGTTTAAAGAGAAATTAGAGAAGCTGTACCTGCCGCAAGCAAAAAATAAGAGCGTTAGTTTTAAGGTTAACCTATCGCCCCAAAATCAGAAAACGCCTTTGGCAAAAGATAAACTGTTGCAAATAGTTGGTAACCTGATCTCTAACGCGATTAAATTTACACCACCAAATGGTTTTGTAGAAGTTGATTTAACATTAACGTCTTCGGGTCCTCAAAATATTTTAAATCTGGTTGTTCGCGATTCTGGCATCGGACTAAATGCAGAAGCGATTGACTTTATTTTAAACGGAACATCAACTACAACTAATGGCACCAATGGCGAACAAGGCTACGGTTTTGGCCTGCCTTTAGTAAAGCATTTGGTTGATAAACTAAATGGAAAATTAAGCATTACTTCGAAATTGGGGGAAGGCACTGCATTCGAAATTAGCATACCACAGCCAGCAGAGGAAAATAAACCTATATTGCAAAATAACCCGGTTATGTAATCTGTAAAAGCTGTTAAACCAAAATACAAGATATTCAATCCCTAAATTATGGGCAGCAAGGCAACCACTTGCTGCTTTTTTTGTGGATGCTTCTTTTATCGCCTTAAAATTGCGTCGCAAGAATTGTTACACGGACAAAGCGAAAAGCGGAACAGTTTTTACTTGATAAAAGAAGCATTACCTCAAGTTTGCCTTTCGCTATTTTCAGCTCACAACCGGCAACTTCCTACAACTCTTTCCGTAACCTGGCAACCGGAATATTCAATTGTTCGCGGTATTTGGCAACCGTGCGGCGGGCAATATTGTAACCGGCATCTTTTAAAATATCGGTTAGTTTTTCATCAGCCAGCGGGTGCAGCTTGTCTTCTTTGGCAATGTTTTCTTCCAGGATTTTTTTTACTTCTTTATTCGAAACTTCTTCGCCGCTTTCGGTTTGTATCGCTTCGGAGAAAAAGGATTTAAGCAGATAAGTGCCATGCTCCGTTTGCACATATTTAGAATTGGCCACGCGCGAAACGGTAGAAATATCCATCCCAATTTTATCGGCAATATCCTTTAAAATCATCGGACGAAGGTTTTTTTCGTCACCCGTTAAAAAGAAATCGTACTGATAATGCATAATCGCGTTCATGGTTTTAAGCAAAGTTTGCTGGCGTTGTTTAATCGCATCAATAAACCATTTGGCCGAATCCAGTTTTTGTTTGACAAACTGCACGGCTTCCTTTAGTTTTTTATCTTTTTGAGATGACTTATCGTAATGCTGAAACATATCCTGGTACGAACGGCTTACCCGTAATTCCGGTGCATTTTTAGCATTTAAAGTGAGGATCAGCACACCATCGCTGTTGCGGATGTGAAAATCCGGGATCACCTGCATCTGCTTCGTATTGATCTCGTTGGAATCGCCAGGTTTTGGGTTGAGTTTGAGGATCTCGGCCACGATCTCTTTCAACTCATCATCATGCAGGTTTAAGGATTTTTCAAGCTTATCATAATGCTTCCGCGTAAATTCGTCCAGATAATGTTCTACCACCAGGATTGCTTTTTTTATCAGTGGAAAACTGGCATCCTTTCTCCGCAATTGGATCAGCAAACATTCCTGCAGATCGCGCGCACCAACGCCAGCCGGATCAAAGCTTTGGATCACTTTCAGCATATCTTCTACTTCTTCATCTTCCGCCATGATGTTTTGGGAAAACGCAAGGTCGTCAGTTATCGACATAATTGGCCTGCGTAAATAACCGTCATCATCCAAACTCCCGATAATCTGCTGGCAAATCCTGAAATCTTTGTCTGATAAAGGAAGCAAGTCCAACTGGTTTTGCAGGTTTTCAAAAAACGAACTCTGGATAGCAATTGGCATTTCTTTGCGGTCTTCCTCATCCTCGCCGTTTTGGTCGTACTTGCTGCCGTAATCGTTCAGGTTATCTTCCTGCAAATATTCATCAATATTAAACTCGTCGAACTCCTCGCTGCTGCTTTCCTCTTTATTAAAATTATCATCTTCCGGGTCGCGGTCTGGATATTCTTCCACCGGGTCGGTCATATTGGTCAAACTTAAATCCTCCAGTGCCGGGTTTTCCTCCAGTTCCTCTTTAATGCGGGCATCTAAAGAAACGGTGGGCACTTGCAACAATTTGATAAACTGTATTTGCTGCGGCGAAAGTTTTTGAAGTAGTTTTTGCTGTAGGTTTTGTCTTAACATAAGAAGCCCCAAAAATACATTAAAAAGTAGGATACATAAATATGCGTTGTTTTTTTTAAACGTTGGTTTTAGGTTTTGTACGAAATAATTTTATAAATTGCCGTAAAAGAATTTAAAACCAAAAAAACTAAAACTATGGGATTTGTTAGCGAATTTAAAGCTTTTGCACTGAAAGGCAACGTAATCGACCTGGCTGTTGGTATCGTAATTGGTGCTGCTTTTAGCAAAATTGTTACGTCGTTGGTGGAAGATATTATTACGCCGGCCGTTTTAACGCCTGCCATTAAAGCAGCAAAATTAGAAAACCTAAGCCAACTTGTTGTCCCGGGAACTGCCATAAAATACGGCAACTTTTTATCAGCCGTAATTACCTT
>CAZZVO010000162.1:0-9244 GCA_964657505.1 uncultured Mucilaginibacter sp. | reverse complement strand
AAAAACCAGCTAAAGCACAACCTGCAACTTCGGCAGCAACACAAAAAGCGGCACCATCGCAAGTGATGAAAGTTGTGGAAGATAATTTAGCGAAAGTAGATCCAAAACCGATTGTTGCGCAAAATTCAGCATCTGGTTTAGAAAATAATCCCAGTGATAATATTGCTGCGTTAAATACAACCGCTGGTGGAAACGGAACGTCAACCGGAACAGATAAGCCGGATAATGAAGTAAGAAATGTAGGCGTGTTAGAAAAACTGCCCGAATTTCCGGGTGGGATGGAAGCCTGGTCGAAATTTTTAAGCAAGAACCTGCGCTATCCGGAGCAAGCTTCCAGCGAAGGTATTTCCGGTCGGGTTTTTATGAGTTTTACGATAGAAAAAGACGGCCGCATTACTGATATCCAAGTCACAAAACCGGGAGGTCACGGTTTTGACGAAGAAGCCAAACGCGTTTTAAAAATGGCTCCAGCTTGGAAACCTGGTGTTCAAAATGGAAAAGCGGTACGGGTGCGTTATACTATTCCTATCAACTTCACTATTTCAGAGTAACAGTTTTTAGTGTATAAAAGAAGCATTCGTAATTGGATGCTTTTTTTAGCTATTGATTTGTCTCAAATTTTACCCATTCTTCATAAGAAATAACTCCTAATTCTGGTCTTCCGTTTCCGTCTAAAACTGCAATAAATTCGAGGTAATGCCCATCAGGGTCATTAAAATAAATTGCAATTGCTGGCACCCAGGCAAAAACCATTGGTCTTTCAATGCCGTCATTTAAAAAATTGTAAGGGTTTAAGCTGTGTCCTTTCAAAAAGTCAACCGCCTTGTTCAAAATATATTCTTTGTTGCAACGAAAAGCAAAGTGTCGCTTGTCAATTTCAGCTTTTGGTTTTTCCCAAAGCCCCAGCATTGCTTCTTTCGGTTTTCCGATCCAAAAAAATGCAGCACGTCGGCCTGCTTCAAAATAGCACTATTCAAGTCCAAGTATATTTTTGTAAAAGTCAATTGAGTTTTGCAGGTTTTCAACAAATAAATGCGTTTCGAAAAGTCCTGTTATCATAGTTAAATTTCGTAGAGTGTTTATTTGTCGTCTTACTGTTTTATCGGCGATTCATGTCCGCAAGAATCACAATCAATGGAAATGGCTTGACGAAGAACTGGAATTTGAAATTCTTCGGTACAAACCAAAGTTAAATTAATGTTTAAATGTTGATGCTTCTTTTATAGGCTAAATTTTATTTCGTCTGCCGAAACTGAAGCAAAATAGCAAAACAAAATGTTATTTTCACTTCTGTCAGCCAGTTTTTGATAAACCAATGTTAGCAGTAGTTTAATTGGTTTTAAGAGAATTATTATATACTGTTTGAATTCCGCTTGCAATAACGTTTGGGTCTTGAATATGCATATAATGAGTAAATTTTGGAAGGCAAATAACAGCAGCTTTACTATTGTTCTCCAAAAATTTTAAGTAATCGTTGATGCGGATTTGATCAAATTGCGGAAGAAAGGCATCATTTAAATTCCACTGTTTAAGCATTGCTTCGTGCTGAGGATCAGCCGGAGGGTTATAGGCAATAAAAACAGTTATAGGTATATTTGGCAAGGGTGGCAAAGAACGATAATCGAGATAACAGGTAGCGATATCTTTGTAAGTGAACCTTTTCAATTCAGCATGAATGCCTGAAGGCATGTTTTTATCAGCCGACATCATCTCAAACATTTTTTCCGACATGCCAACCATGCCAATCGAGTTATTTGATGTTTGCTTTAGATTTTCTTCGTCTTGCTGTGTCCACATAAACGGCGAAGGGTCTATAAATACTAAACCCTTAACTTCTGCGGGATACAAAGCAGTAAACAAACGGATAAGCGGACCGCCGTAAGAATGGCCAACTAACAAATATGGCGGTGCTGCTTTGGTAGTTTTTAAAAGACTATGCAAATGCTTTACAATATCAACATCATTTTGAAGCGACGTATCTTCTTGTGACTGGCCTATACCTGGCCTGTCATAATTAAGCCAAGCCATGTTTTTAGGCAGGTAATTAAAAAGCGTATCAAAATTTTCTTTATAGCTCAGGGCACCGCTTTCAAACACAATCAAGGGTTCTCCCTGCTTGCGGGTTTGCAGCCCATTGCTGCTATAAGCAACCTTTTTTTCGTTGATAGTAACAAATTTTGTTTGGTGCTTATTTTGACTGAAACCACAAATCGGTATCAGTAGCAAGAAAAAAAATAGTGCTTTCATCATGATAAATCAGTTATTGCTTTAAATTGTTGATAGGTTTTGAAATTACTGCTAACTTTTGAATATAAGAAAGTTCCTTGTTTATTTATACTTCTTTTATCACCTAAATTTATATGGTAAATTTTAAACCACACTTCAATTCCACATTCCCTTCGCCAGCTTCCTTATAAATTTTTAATTTTGGGCTTTCACCAAAAGCAAACAACTTGGAGTCGCAAAACTTAACCACCGTCCAAACCGCCAAAGATCTTGGCCTACTTCCCGAAGAATACGATCGCATCAAAGAAATTTTAGGCCGTACGCCCAACTTTACCGAACTTTCTATTTTTTCGGTGATGTGGAGCGAGCATTGTTCCTACAAAAACTCGATCACCTGGCTAAAAACGTTGCCGAAAGATGGTCCGCGGATGTTGGCTAAAGCAGGCGAAGAAAATGCCGGTTTGGTTGATTTAGGCGACGGAATTGGTTGTGCTTTCAAAATCGAATCTCATAACCACCCTTCCGCTTTAGAACCTTATCAAGGCGCGGCAACTGGCGTTGGCGGCATCAATCGTGATATTTTTACGATGGGAGCCAGGCCAATTGCGCAGTTAAATTCGCTGCGTTTTGGTGATTTGAAAAATGATCGCACCAAATGGTTAATAAAAGGAGTAGTAAAAGGCATTGGCGATTATGGCAACGCTTTTGGTATTCCAACCGTTGGCGGCGAGTTGTTTTTTGATGAATGTTACCAGGTAAATCCACTCGTAAATGCGTTCTCCGCCGGGATTGTAAAAGCTGGCGAAACCGTTTCTGCAACTTCTTATGGCGTAGGAAATCCGGTTTATATTGTAGGTTCTGCAACCGGAAAAGACGGGATTCATGGTGCTGCTTTTGCCTCTAAAAATATTACGGAAGATTCTGTGAATGATTTGCCCGCCGTTCAGGTTGGCGATCCTTTTCAGGAAAAATTATTGTTGGAAGCTTCTCTGGAAGTGATTAAAACCGGTGCGGTAATTGGTATGCAGGATATGGGCGCGGCAGGAATTATCTGCTCCAACTCAGAAATGTCGGCCAAAGGTGAACACGGAATGATTATCGATCTGGATAAAGTTCCAACGCGACAAGAAAACATGCAGCCGTTTGAAATTCTATTATCCGAATCTCAGGAACGAATGCTGATTGTGGTCGAAAAAGGCCGCGAAGCCGAAGTGCAAGCTGTTTTTGATAAATGGGATTTAAATTGCGTGCAGATTGGCGAAGTTACCGATACCAAACGCTTGGTTTATTACCGCCACGGCGAAATGGTGGCCGATGTTCCGGCTGATGATTTGGTTTTAGGCGGAGGCGCGCCAGTTTATCAACGCGAATATAAAGAACCAGCATATTTTGCGGAGAATAAAAAGTTTAACATCGATCAGGTTGCAGAACCAACTGATTTAAAAGCCGTTGCAGATCATTTGATTTCTCACCCAAATATTGCTTCAAAACGTTGGGTAACGGATCAATACGATTCGATGGTTGGCACTTCCAACGTAACTACCAATCAGCCTTGCGATGCAGCAGTTGTTGCCGTTAAAGGAACAGATAAAGCCATTGTTTTAACCTTAGATTGTAATTCGAGATATGTTTACGCTGATCCGGAAGTTGGTTGTGCGATTGCCGTTGCAGAAGCTGCACGAAATATTACCTGTGCTGGCGGTGAGCCAGTTGCGATCACCAATTGCTTAAATTTTGGTAATCCTTACGTGCCGGAAGTTTACTGGCAATTTGTAGGTGCGATTAAAGGAATGAGCACGGCCTGCACGAAATTTGAAACTCCGGTTACAGGCGGAAACGTAAGTTTTTACAATCAATCGAGTGATGAAGGCCCGGTTTTTCCAACGCCAACAATCGGAATGTTAGGTGTGATGGATGATCTTTCTACTTTAACACGTTCTGATTTTAGGAACGAAGGCGATTTGATTTATTTGATTGGTGAATCTAAAAATGATATTGCTTCGTCTCAATATATTTCTTCTTTTCATAAAATTGCTGCTTCTCCGGCGCCTTATTTTGATCTGGAAAAAGAGTACGCGATGCACCAGGTAATCAAACAATTAATTAAAGAAAAACTGCTGGTTTCTGCGCACGGTGTTTCGGATGGCGGTTTATATATTGCTTTGCTGGAATCTGCGTTGCCAAACCAATTAGGTTTTGAAGTTGAAACTGACGAAGAAATCCGTAAAGATGCTTTCCTTTTTGGTGAAGCACAAGGCCGGGTGGTGGTTTCGATCAAACCAGAAAATCAGGAAGCTTTGGTAGAATTACTGGCAACTTCTGAAACAGAATTTAGTTTTTTAGGAACGGTAAATCGCGGAGATTTAAAAGTGGACGATATTGATTGTGGGTCGATAAAAGAAGCATCATCTGTTTACAATAATGTGTTGCACACTATTTTAGGTGATTAATATTTGCCGAAGTAGAATCAGTGTAATCAATAAAAATCAGTGAAATCTTTCAATTTAAAATGTTAAAAGTTTCAGGCATCTATCACATCGCGATCATCTGTTCAAATTATGAAATTTCCAAACGGTTTTATACAAACGTTTTAGGTTTTGAAATAGAACGCGAAGTTTTCCGCGAAGCAAGAAATTCCTGGAAAATAGATTTAAAAGTGGCTGGAAAATACCAGATTGAGCTTTTTTCTTTTCCTGATCCTGCGCCTCGTCCGTCGCGTCCGGAAGCTGCAGGTTTGCGCCATTTAGCTTTTTCGGTAAATGATTTGGATGAAGCGATACTGTTTTTATCGACCAAAAATATAGAAACAGAACCAATTCGCGTAGATGAATTTACCGGAAAACGTTTTTCTTTTTTCGCTGATCCGGATGGTTTGCCGTTGGAATTGTATGAGGTCTAAAATTAACGCGCCTCTTGCTTCGACAAAAAGCCTTCAACAGATAAATCCTCGTCCAATTCTTCCCAATGAAGCCATCTGCCATTGCCTTCTATTAAATAATTAGACAACTGTTTTTGAGTTCCTTTTCTCAAGTTTGGATAAAGGTTAATAGGTTTAGAAATTACTTGCCCATCGGTCATTTCTACGAAAATATTTTCATTATCAAACCAAACAAGTTTAATTAAAACCATAATCTTATTTTTTGAAATATTCTTCCCAACGTTTAACAATTAGCTCTTCATTTTCTTCGATAATACTCTCAGCGAGTTTTATGTCTTTATTTTTTACACCGTGATTTTCAACCAGCTTTATAGGACCGATTTCAAACTTTGCGTCGCCATCGGCATTTTTGATATGTACATGAATTGGTGAATGTTCGTTGCTAAAGAAGAAAAATTTTATTCCAAATAGTCTGAATAATTCTGGCATAAGTAAAGATAATTCTAATTTATTTAAAATGTTCTGCTTTAAACGTTTTTGGTATCTTCTGATGACTTACGGTTGATATTGCATAAAATTTAACCAATAAAAACAGGATCAACCTAAAACCCAAAAAGGCTTAACTGGATAATTTCCAGCCAAGCCTTTTTCCAATTTGTCAAAAACTATTTATTGTTTTAACGAAGGCATTTTATCCAGCGTAATCACATAATCGCTGGCAAAAGCTTTCTTCCATAAATCCAACGAATTGTATTTGCTGTTTCGCGTATAATCGCCGTACCAAGGCATAAACCACGACCAGTACGCCTTATCTTTAGCCAAATTATCAGGATCAGGAAAAGAACCTGTTTCGCTTAGCGTGATGATTTTTTTGCTGTTGTAAAGTGCCGTTAAAGCTGAGTATTCTGAAAGTTGCGAAGTGTGGTCGCCATCTTTGTAAACATCTCGGCCAACAATATCTACGTATGCATCACCTGGATAAAAGTCATCATCATTAGGTTCGCGAGTCCAAACCCAAATAATGTTTTTCAATCCCCAGTAATTCATCAAACGATCATACATCACCTGGTACAATTTTTTGCAGGCTGGGCCATTTTCCCCCCACCAAAACCAGCCACCCGCAGCCTCATGCAAAGGGCGAAACAGAACAGGCACTTTTTGATCCTGCAAATTTTTAAACTGACCGGCCACAAAATCAATATCACTCAACATTGCTTTATAACCGGCAGAAGTTTGATCGTTAATTTGGGTAACATCAAAAGTAGTTCCATCGGTGTGATCGCTTGTATTTTTATAATAAAAAGATTCTGTAACGCGGGATGGGTCGCGCCAGTGCCAAACAAAAACCGGTATACCATTTTTTGCCCACCAGGTTTTAGCATCGTTGGCCGGTTGCGCATTGTTGTACCAAGTGTAGCCACGGTTGCAGTGCATAAAATCTAACCCAACAATAGCTGGCTGTTTCCCGGTATTTTGCAGTAGCCAGTCGGTTTCATCAAAACTGTTCAGCGTCATCACGCCCGAAATAATTTTTTTACCATAATTAGTGCGGATAAACTGGTACAAAGCGTTGGCTTCAAAAGTTGGGTTTGCTGTAACCAAAGCAGCATTAATAGTTGCGTTTACGGCAGGAGTTGTTGGCGTGGTTGGCGTGGTAACGACTGGACTTGTACCTGTTGTTGGTGTGTTTCTCCGTCGCCTTTTTTACAACCATAAAAGTTTAGCATTAAAAGTAAACTGCACACGCTGCAAGCTTTTAAAAAATCGAATTTCATAATTATTATTTAGGTTTAGTCTTCTGCTTTTGGGGAGCAAGCAAAATAATTTCTTAAAGGTAAAACATAAAAACTTGTGGGTTATTGACTTTATTTGTCGTTTGTTAGCGCTAATTTGTACCCTTTTTTACCTGTTTTAAATGAGTTCAATCTTTCGGTTTAAACAATTTTCGGTCAATCAAAAAGGTTGTGCCATGAAGATTAATACCGATGGTGTTTTGCTGGGCACAACAGCTTTCGCAGAAAACCCAAAAACTATTTTGGATATCGGCACAGGAACCGGCGTAATCGCTTTGATGCTGGCACAACGTTTTTCAAGTTCGAAAATTGATGCCGTGGAAATCGATCAAAGTTCAGCTAAAACTGCCGAACAAAATTTTAGTAATTCCATTTTTGCTGATCGGCTTGTTTTACACCCAATTTCCATAGCAAATTTTTGGTCGCAAAAACAGCATCAGCAATATGATCTTATTGTTTCAAATCCGCCTTTTTATCTGGATACATTGACTTCCCCGAAGGAAAACAAAACGCTGGCAAAACACGCTGTTCCAGGTTTTTTTGAAAATTTGCTTGCTAAAATTCCAGATTTTCTTTCTGCGGATGGAATTTTTTGGCTAATCCTTCCGCCAAAAACAGCTTTACTTGTAAAAAAATTAGCGCAACCCATACTGTTTTTACAGGAAGAAATTTTAGTTTCTTCTTATCAGGATGATTTGCCGCATCGCGAAATACTTTGTTTTGGGATGAAAAAAATCAAAACCAAAACCGCTTGTTTTACTATTTATAAAGACCAAAATGTTTACAGCGAAACTTATCAAAAGCTGCTGCAAAACTTTTTAACGATATTTTGATGGCTGTCAGTATTTGGCTATTAGCAATCAGCCTTGGTTTAACATTGAATTATCAACAACGAACCATCAACTAAGCCTATGAAAAAAATCGGATTAATTTCTGATACACACGGTTATCTCGATCCGGCGGTTTTTAAACACTTTGCTGAAGTCGATGAGATTTGGCATGCCGGCGATTTTGGTAATATTGCCCTGGCCGATGAGCTTGCCGCTTTTAAACCGTTACGCGGCGTTTATGGCAATATTGATGGCAAAGATGTACGGATTGTTTATCCTGAAAGCATCCGTTTTTTTTGTGAAGAAATAGACATTTGGATCACGCATATTGGCGGTTACCCGGGAAAATATAATCCGGCAATTAAGGCTGAAATTTATTCAAATCCGCCTTCACTTTTTATTTGCGGCCACTCGCACATTTTGAAAGTAATGTTTGATAAAAAGATCAACTGCTTACACTTAAACCCTGGGGCAGCAGGCAAACAAGGATGGCATAAAACGCAGACATTAATGCGGTTTTCTATTTCAGAAAAACGGATTTACGATTTAGAAGTGATTGAAATAGTCAGTCCTTCTACTTAAAATAGTTTCTCTTTGGCAGCCTCGGCTTCAAAAAAGACGTCGGTAGGTAAAGCAGGTTGTTTGGCTGCGGCTACGGCCAGTTCATCGCAACGCTCGTTTTCTATATGACCGGCGTGGCCTTTTACCCAAACTAACCGAATTTGGTGAAGCTTAAAAAGTTCCATCAGTTGCAGCCACAGATCCTTATTTTTTTTGTCTTTAAAACCTTTTTTTATCCAACCGAAAACCCATTTTTTTTCGATGGCATCGATAATGTATTTTGAGTCGGAGTAGAGCGTGATCGTTTGGCCTGGTTTTTTGATCGACTCCAATGCTTTTATAACGGCTAAAAGTTCCATCCGGTTGTTCGTAGTTTTCCTAAAACCGCCAGAAAGCTCTTTATAATGGCTGCCCGATTTTAATATTGCCGCGTAACCGCCAGGGCCAGGATTTCCGCTGCAAGCTCCATCTGTAAAAATTTCAATCATACAAAAGCAAAAGTAAATTTTTACCAGTGGTTTTAAGTCGATAAAAACAGCATGATATTTTCAGCATAAAACTACTTGACTTTTACCCAAAGATTTTTACTTTTGTAACAGCAAAACGGTGGGCGTAGCTCAGTTGGTTAGAGTATTGGTTTGTGGTGCCGAGGGTCGTGGGTTCGAGCCCCATCGTCCACCCGAAAAAAACCCTTAACAGAAATGTTAGGGGTTTTTGCTTTAGAATAATTTAAGGTTCTGTTAATTACAGCTTCAAATGCGTCTCTTTAAAACAAATCTCTTAGTCGGCTTTTTTGTTGTTGCGTCGTTTGGTCGGTTAAACCTGATCTCAACTTCAACTGGAAACAACATTAGTTCAGTTGATACTTCCAGAGAAATCTTATCTAATTCCGTTTACCATACTTTCTCAAACCCTCAAAAAAAGGACTTGTTTAAAGTTTTAATTTTTGGTAAAAC
>CAZZVO010000161.1:0-9341 GCA_964657505.1 uncultured Mucilaginibacter sp. | reverse complement strand
ATCGTGTTGAAAAATACTGCTGGTAAAAAGTAGATTTGGACATTTTCTGATGCTTCTTTTATCACCTCAAAACCATTAATGCTATGTATTTCTTTCGGTGATTTGATTACATTTAGCTTTGCCTCGCATAAAAAAGGTTGATAAAAGAAGCATGGCCAAAACAAGAAATACTGTATCGCAGCAGGATATTACTTTTAAACAACGCCTTTCTGCTTTAAAAAACTTGCCCGAATTCTTCAAACTCGTTTGGCAAAGCAGTCCCTGGAAAACCTCGTTCAGTTTTGCATTGCGTTTGGTGCGCTCGGCCATGCCGGTGGCTTTGCTTTATGTTGGGAAGCTGATTGTGGATCAAGTAGTGCTGCTTAACCACAATACTTCCAATCACGACCATCATTACTTATGGAAGTTAGTCGCCATTGAATTTGGTTTGGCGATATTGACAGATGGATTGAACCGTATGATTAATCTGCTCGACAGTCTGCTCGGCGATCTTTTTTCCAATTACACATCTATGCGGATTATGCGACATGCCGCAACACTCGATTTAGACCAGTTTGAAGATTCTGTTTTTTATGATAAACTGGAGCGGGCAAGGCAGCAAACGATTGGGCGGACGATCTTGCTTTCCCAGGTGATGAGTCAGGTTCAGGATATGATTTCCATGGGATTTTTGATCACTGGATTATTGGCTTTTAATCCCTGGCTCATCTTGCTTCTATTGGTTGCTATTATTCCGGCTTTTTTGGGAGAATCCTACTTCAACACTCAAAATTATGCGTTAACGCGAAGCCAAACACCAGAACGGCGCGAGCTGGATTACCTTAGATATTTGGGCGCAAGTGATGAAACAGCCAAAGAAATGAAGCTGTTTAACCTGTCGGATTTTGTTACCGCTCGGTTCAAAACCCTTTCCGATAAGTTTTATATTGACAATAGTAAACTCGCCATCCGCCGTTCTGCCTGGGGAACTTTTTTTTCTGTTTTGGGCAGTATGGGTTATTATGCCGCTTATGTTTTTATCATCATCCAAACCATCAACGGCAGCACTTCTGTGGGTGGTTTAACTTTTCTGGCCGGTTCTTTCAGGCAATTGAGGAGTTTGATGGAAGGAATATTGACGCGTTTTACCGCCGTTTCCCAAGGTGCAATTTACCTAAATGATTTTTTAGATTTTTTTGAGATCAAACCTAAAATTGCAGTTTCCGAAAACCCTTTGCCTTTTCCAAATCCAATTAAGCAAGGTTTTACTTTTGAAAATGTAGGTTTCCAATACCACAACTCTACAAACTGGGCTAACCGAAACCTCAACTTTACACTTCATCCAGGCGAAAAATTAGCTTTGGTAGGAGAGAATGGCGCAGGAAAAACAACCTTGGTGAAATTGCTTGCGCGTTTGTACGACCCAACAGAAGGACGGATTTTGCTGGATGGAACCGATTTAAAAGAATATGCCATTGAAGAACTGCGCTTTAATATTGGTGTTATCTTCCAGGACTATTTGCGATATCAAATGAGTTTCTCGCAAAATATCGCAGTAGGCAACATCCAGCAAATCGACAACAAAACCCTCATTAAAAAAGCAGCACGAGAAAGCCTGGCAGATGCACTGGCAGAAAAACTACCCAATCAATACGAACAAGCGTTGGGAAGAAGGTTTAATAATGGCGTAGAACTTTCCGGCGGCGAATGGCAAAAAGTAGCTTTGGCAAGGGCTTACATGAAAGATGCACAGGTTTTAATTTTAGATGAACCAACCGCAGCTTTGGATGCAAGGGCAGAATACGAAGTTTTTCAGCGGTTTTCGGAAATGACCAAAGGAAAATCTGCTGTTTTGATTTCCCATCGCTTTTCAACTGCTCGTTTAGCCGACCGCATTATCGTTTTAGAAAAAGGGCAGATTTTAGAAATCGGCACACACGAAGAACTGCTTGCCAAACATGGCCGTTATTCGGAGTTGTTCCAATTGCAGGCGATGGGTTATCAGTAATGTTTGAGCTTGAAATTTAGGTGGTAAAAGAAGTATCATCAATAAAACAATGTGAGTTCGGGATAAATAAAATTTCCCCGAACTCACTCAAATTAAATACTAAAATGTGGGGTCTGCAGGTGTGTTAGCGTTATTGTCCCGCTCGGTAAACGGATAAGGGAAAAAGTTTCGTTTACGTTCGGTAAGCGGCCTGGCAAATCTTCGCATATCTTCCAATTTTAAGTCCGACATAAACAGTTCGATACATCGGTTTTTGTAAATCAAATCTAACAATTGTGCTTGTGTGTAAGGACCGGTTAAAGCAGGTAAACTGGCACCAACGCCAAGCGGATCTGTTGCTGCTGTTTTTGTCCTGATTAAATTAAGTTGTGCCAAAGCATTAGTTAAATCCGGTGAAGCCTGGCGCGCGTACGCTTCTGCTTTAATCAGCGTAATTTCACCAGGCAAATAAATAGGGTAAGGCGTAGTTGATGTCGCGCCAAAACCATTCACCCTAAAACGAGGCGCGATTTTAGAATTGATTGTTAGATAAAACGGAATGCGCTGATCGCCAACATCAGGCCGGATGGCAACAGGTAAACCTAAAGTAGAATCAATCGGTGCCGAAACATTATTGGTTGCAGTAATCGATTGAAAAATTGGGTTCTGGGTAATCGCATCAAAAGTAAAAACAGATTTCTTGGTAATATCTATTGCGTTGGCAACGGTTAAAGCTGTGGTATAGTCACCGGAAAACAAAGAGTACCGCGCTTTTAATGCGTATAAAGTATTTACAATATCGATACCTGCCGGCACATTATTATAAAATGAAGCACTGATTGGCGTGGTTTGGATTGCACTTAATGCACTATTGATAGCTGTTATAGCCCGGGCATAACCGGCAATCCGGTCGATAAAAGTAACATTACTGCCTACCGTACCAATACCTGCTGGTACTTTTTCCCAAAACATAGACATGTTACCGATAGCTAAAGCCTTAAAAATAGTAGCGTAACCAATTAAACCGCTGGCATAGCCCTTATCATTTAACGCAGCAGAACTGGCAATTACGTTGTCTGCATCATAAATAATCTTGTTACTGGTTGCCCATAGACCGCTTAAAACAGTATTTGTACCGTCGACACTTCCGCCGCCTGTACTAAACTGCAGTTCAGGCAGGTTTCCTGCATTTAATAAGATCAATTCGTTAGTTGTAAAGCCATTAGCCGTTACCGTTGTATAAACCGGGCTTGCCATACCTGCTGTGTAAACCCTTTGTAAACCAACTACTACACCGGTTAAGCCTTGTGCTGTGCTAAAAACCTGGTCTTTATTTGCTGAAGACGGGTCTGTATAATTTTTTTTACATGCTGTGCTTATTGTAATTAAGGCAGCAGTAAACAATATATATATCGTTTGTTTTTTCATGATTTCTGTTTTATAATGAGATTAAAACCTGGCTTGAAGACCTAAACTGAATGTTTTCGGTATAGGCACGTTTCCAAAATCAATTCCCCGGAGCAGCGTACTTTGGCCTGCTGCATTACCTTCCGGGTCGTAACCTTTGTATTTATCCCACGAAATTAAATTTCTACCGCTTGCGGATACAGTTAGGCTTTTAAAAACACTAAACTTACCAATGTTATAACTCAGAGAGATTTCCCTTAATTTAACAAAAGAACCATTATCAATACGAAATTCTTCAATAGGATAAATGCCGGCAATGTAACCGCGCGGCAATTGGCCTAAATCTTCCGCCTGGGCAACTAATCCGTTTCCAACACCTTGCCTTGTTCTGTAATCAGCATTGAAAACATTTCCGCCATGCACGTCATCTAACTGAATACGAAGGTTGATTTTTTTATAAGTAAACTCGTTTACAAAACTGGCAGTATAATCTGGGTTGGGGTTGCCAATTACTTTACGCAAAACAGTTCCGGTTGGCAAACCATTGGCATCGCGTTGCGGCGTATAACTTAAAGGGCCGTTTTGAATACCTTTTTCAATTTGTGGTATTCCGGCAGAATTCGTCAGGATACTGCCATCTGCATTTCTTGCATAAAAAGTTCCGTAAAACTCACCAATTGGTTGTCCGTCCAATATAAATACAGGAGCACCGGCATTCGTGCTCAGTAGTGTGTAAGGCTGTCCGATTGCTTTGTTACGGTTATGGTTAAAAATAAAGGTAGTGTTCCAGGTGAAACTTGAAGATTTTAGCGGCGTTCCGTTCAATACAATTTCGTATCCTTTGTTGGATAGAGAGCCAAAATTATCTAACAAGCTCGAAAAACCATTGGTAGGTGCAATTTGGCGTGGGAATAAAAGATCGTTAACTTTTTTATCGTACCAATTGTAGGTTACACTAAACCTGTTGTTAAAGAAGGATAAATCTGTCCCGACTTCCAGCTCATTCTGTCTTTCAGGTTTTACATTTTCATTAGCTAAAACGGTGCTGGAATAAAAGGAAGTTTTGCCGACAAAAGGCTGCGACGCATAAGTGTTAAACCGATCGTAAGCACCAATACCGGTTAAATTTCCGGATTGCCCGAATGCTGCCCTTAATTTAAATACGTTCCACCATTTAGAAACGCCTAAGTTTTTCCAGTAATCTGCCGAGGACAAAACATAGCTGCCGCTTCCTTTAAAATAAACCTGGTTACGCTGATTTGTACCGAAAACAGATGAGCCATCTACACGGACCGCACCTGTAATAAAAAAATGGTCTTTATATTTAAAATTCTGCTGTAAATATTCTCCCGAAACCCAAAATTGTGTCCTTTGGTCTGTGCTTGGAAGGATAGTGCTTGCACCATTAACAGTTTGGATAAACGGTGCCAAACCCTGGCCTTGCAAAACACTGTAACTTGTTTTTTGATACTGATAAGAATAACCGACCTGGCTTGTAGACGCTAATTGATCGCTGATTTGCCATTGGTAAGTAGCATTCAATTCGTTGTTTAGCTGTAAATTTAGATTTTGACCGGCACTTGCATAGCCATTCGTAGCTGTACTTAAAGTTGCACCGCCACCATAAAACGCCGGACTAACATTGTAAGCAAACGGCGGGATATAAGTGGTACCGTTTTGCGAGGAATTATCTACCCCAAAAGTATTGTCAATCATCAGATTTTTTATTGGGTACAACTTTAAAGTAACATTGCCTAACACCCGGTTCGTTTCTTCCCGCTGCTTAATATCCTCAATAATAGAAACCGGGTTAACCCTTCCTCTTTCGCCCACAGCCTGTAACGCACCTAAAGCATCCCTGGTAAAAATATCGTGAAAATTGCCGATAATATTGATGGCGTTTGTGGGTGAGAAAAACGAATTGCCATCCGGTTTTTCATCCGCAGCACTGTTGGTATAACTGATGCCGACCGATAAATTAGCCCATTTTGTCAACTTTTGGTCGAGGTTTGTACGGAAACTATAACGGGCAAAATCGGTGTTTTTAATAATCCCCTGGTTGCTGAAATACGATAAAGAAGTGTAATATTTGGTATCATCTTTACCCCCGCTTACCGAAACGTTGTTATCGGTACCCATTGCTGTTCGGTAAATGTAATCCTGATAATCGTACCGGGTTACTGCGGTTGTATTGGTTAAAGAAGGTGTTAGCAAATCCTGCGTCTGTGTATTTACAGAACCGCCAAATTTAATTGGTGCTTCGTTTACCGGTAATTTTTTTCTTAAAGAACTGGAGGTGATGCTGGTTGAAAAACTGATTTCAGGCGCGCCGGTACTTCCTCTTTTGGTAAAAATTTGTACAACACCCGCATTTGCCCTCGAGCCATAAATGGCGGCAGCAGCGGCACCGTTTAAAACTTCAATATGGTCTATATCCGCAGGGTTTATATCAACCAGCCGGTTTTGGCCTACTGTTCCTACAGAATTGGAACCATCGTAACTTGATTCTGTGTTGGTAACCCTGTTGGTAGCATTGTTTACGATAATGCCATCAACAATATACAAAGGCTCGGATGATGAACTGATTGAACTGATCCCACGTAATCGTACAGAAATTCCCCCGGCAGGGTCTCCGGAATTTTGTGTGATCTGCGCACCCGCCGTTTTGCCTTGTAAAGCTGCAAGCACATTCCCGGTTGCGCCTTTAGTAAGCTCGTCGGCTTTCACCGTACTAACATAACTGCCTAATTGCTTACGTGTTGTACCTGCCGAAGTTCCTGTTACAATTACTTCGTTTAGCCCTACTAAATCTTTTTCTATCTCTGCATTAACTGTATAATTAACAGCATCAGCCAGGTTAATACTTTTTATACCCGATTTATAACCGATGTAACTGATCAACAACTGATATTTACCAGGTTTAACGTTGGCACTTATATTAAAAACGCCATCATTGTTGGTAGCTGCGGCATATGCTGTGCCTTGTAATTTTACGACTACGCCCGGTAATGATTCTTTAGTTGTGGCATCATTAACTTTACCAGTAATTGTGTACTTCGTTTGTGCCATCAAATAATTTGATAACATTAAAAAAGTGAGAGAAATTAAGGATAACCTAAGCTTTGGCCATCCCGAAGAGTAAATTTTATTCATAAGTATTGATTTAATTAGAAAAACTATTTAGCAATCGAAAAAATAAAAGGATTTGGGCAGATAAACCTGTTGGTTTATTTTCTTTTTCACCACTAAAATTTAAAATCAGTAGATTTTTAAATTTAGTTTTATCAGAATTCGCTGGCAAGATATAAAAATAACTCTGTTTGTATAAAATAAAGTAAAAATTTGCTTTATTTTAGAAAAAGATAAATCAATTAAGCTACACAGCTTCGAGAATTCTATTTAATTTGTGATGTTTTGCTATAGAATTTTAATGAAGATAGCGGAGGAGAAGTATGAAAAACAACAGTGTCTATTAATTTTAATGCTGTAAAAGAAGCATTAACAATATACCGCAAATTTTTTACCTTTTAAATAGATTTTTTTCAACCCTTGCCATAACGGAAAGTTTGTAAGTTTTGCTTATTGGTAAAATCTGGCCTGCCAATATGACTTCATTATTATCAATAGTTTGGATGGCATTGATGGCAACTATAAACGACTTATGTATTTTAAGAAAAAGGTTTTCCGGCAGTTGGCTTTCAATTCCTTTAAAACTCATGTAAGCAATATGCTTTTTGTTTTTAGTGTACAAGATGATATAATTGGATAATGCTTCAATATATAAAATATCATCAATCATTATTTTTTCAATCTTTTGGTTTGATTTGATGAAGAAATAAGGTTCTGTTTTGGTTTTATCTTGTTTTACTTTGGCGTTTAAAACGCTTTGTGCTTTGTTTACCGCCTTAAAAAAACGTTCAAAGCTGATTGGTTTTAACAGATAATCCAGTACGTTTAACTCATAACCCTCAATTGCATATTGTGGAAATGCGGTTGTAAAAATTACAAGCGGAGGGTTTTGCAGGTTCTTTAAAAAATCAATCCCATTTATTTTTGGCATTTGGATATCCAGAAATATAAGGTCAACTTGGAAGATTTCCAATGCAGTACTTGCTTCAATCACATTTTTACAAGTTGTAACCGCGTGTAAAAATTCAACCTGTTCAATATGTTCCAACATGCCTTTGCGGGCAATGGGTTCATCATCCACAATTAAACAATTAATCATCGTATTGAAGTTTAAGCATTGATTGAAAGATATGTGCTTCCTTGTTAGTTTGCAGCTCGTACTTGTTATGGTAAAGTAATTCGAGCCTTCTTTTTAAATTTTGTATGCCCAAGCCGCCTGATTGTAGCAAATGTTTGGGCACGTTTAACTGATCGTAAGTATTGGTTACTTCAATTACTAAAGTGCTTTCATCCTGATTATTAACCGTCAAATGAATTTTATTCTTACATGCTTCTTTAAAGTTAGAAATATGTTTAAAAGCATTTTCAATCAACGGCAACAATAATAATGGTGCAATGTAAAAACCTTTTAATTGGCTGTCAATATTCAGTTTTATATCTGTGCCTTTTTCCATACGAAGCGTTTGCATGGCAACATAATTTTTGATATACTCTACTTCTTTTACAATATCAATTTTATCGGTAGTGCATTCATACAATTGGTAACGCAACATTTCGGAAAGCATTTCTACAGAAGCCCTTGCTTGTATGTTTTCTTTATCAATTTGAAAGTAAATGGTGTTCATCACATTAAACAAAAAATGTGGGTTAACTTGTGATCTTAGAAAGTTAAGTTCTGTGCTGATCTTTTCTTTTTCTGTTTCCAAAAGTTGTTGTTCCATAAAAAAGCGGTCGCTGATAATTCTGATAAGACAGGCTGCGGAAATCAAAATAAGGTCAACCAACAAAATTGCAAAAGCCACGGATAAAACAATTGGAACAGAACGGAACATGGCAACCCCGGTAATAACATGATAAATAAAAAGAGAAATTAGATAGGTAAAAACAGTATTGGCCGAAAGTAATAGGAAAATGTAGCTGATAAATAGCCTAATTTTTTTTTGATATAGATATTGAGGGACAAGTTTTTTGGCAGCAAAGTAACAAACAGGAAAAGCTAATGCAACCGCTAACGATGTGCCAATCCATTGAGGAAGAAGTGGTTGCTGGCTGTCGTAATTTGTAAAAGTTAGCACAAATGATGCGGCCATCCATCCAACAATGTACAATATCCAATGCCGTAGAAGCCAATTGTAAACAAACCTCATCTGTTGCTTTTTTTGTTACAAAGGAACGTCAAATATTAATCAGCCAATGTTTCTGTTATCAAGTAAAATTGGCTTCTTGTCAAGAATAAAGTAATGTATGTCTAATTCTTGCCAGCCGTTTTATTTTTTCAGATTATATTTATTAAAAATACATAGATCAATATTAATTAAAAGCTAAAAAATAAAAGCTTTAATTGTAATCCTGTTTGATTTAAGCTTCTTGTTTCGTTTGGATTTGATGCTTCTTTTATCAGGTTAAAAATATAATTCCTGCGTTGTGATTTAGTGAGAAACAGCACAAGCATAAACTTTGAAGTTGAAAGACGGATTTGTCCTTTCAAAGTATAAATTTATTAGTTTTATATATAATTAATAAGCATTAATTTGTTTTGATTATATTTACATCCAACACCAATTAAGCAATAATAATTACCACGATGGGCGAGGTTTTAAGTAGTTACGCGGGCTATAGTTTGTTCACCAAACCTTTGGGCGATTTGCCGGGTTTGCCTAAAATAGTGATCAACACCATCAACCAATACTCTTTTTGCCTGGCCGAAAAAGAGCCAGAGTTTAAAAAAGCCCTGTTATCGTCGGACGTGCTGCTGCCAGATGGCGTTGGAATCGTGGCCGCGGTAAGGCTGCAAACAGGGGAAAAGATCAAAAAAATATCTGGCTCCAGCCTCCATTAT
>CAZZVO010000160.1:0-9457 GCA_964657505.1 uncultured Mucilaginibacter sp. | reverse complement strand
GGAGTTTTGAAAAAAGAAGGCGAAAAATATCAACAGATCACCAAATTTATTCCTTTTGCAACTACAATTTACGAACTGGAAAAGAAACGCCGACGCGGATTATTTTTAGATGCACAGCAAGTTGCCGCTCAATTGGACACCATTTTTAAGCAGGTAAAAACAGCATCGGCACAAACTACGGCGCAAACTTCGATAGATCTGCCGCTGGCCAAGCAAGGCAAATCCGCCGTAACCGGTTTGCAAAAACGCCTCAAAAACTTCTATGATTTTTATGCGGGTTACGATCCGATGTTTACCTGGTGGGTGCCAAAACCTTATAAACGGCTCGATTCGGCTTTAACCAAATATGCAGATCTGGTGCTGAAAAAAGGCAAACTCATCACCTCGCAAAAACCAGATAATAGCGGCATAAAAGGAGTACCAATTGGCCGTGAAGAACTGATCAGGCAACTTCAAGCAGAAATGATCCCGTACACGCCGGAAGAACTGATCGCTTTAGCCAATAAAGAATTTGCCTGGTGCGATAAAGAAATGCTGAAAGCTTCGCAGGAGATGGGTTTCGGCAACAACTGGAAAGGCGCTTTAGAGAAAGTAAAAAACAGTTACGTTCCGGTCGGCCATCAACCAGAATTGATTTTAAAATTGTATAACGATGCAATCAGTTTTATCAAAGCCAGAGATTTAATTACAATACCGCCGCTGGCCGAAGAAACCTGGGGAATGATTATGATGACGCCGGAGCGGCAATTGGTGAATCCGTTTTTTACGGGCGGAAAGGAAATTAGCATATCTTATCCAACCAACACCATGAATGAGGACGATAAGCTGATGAGTATGCGCGGCAACAATCCGTATTTTTCGCGCGGTACAGTGCAGCACGAACTCATTCCGGGCCATAATCTGCAGTATTTTATGAACAACCGTTACAAATCTTACCGCGCAGATTTCGAAACGCCGTTTGCATCAGAAGGCTGGTCGCTATATTGGGAATTGTTGCTGTACGATCAAGGTTTTGCGAAAACGCCGGAAGAACATGTGGGTATGCTTTTCTGGCGAATGCACCGTTGCGCGCGGATTATTTTTTCGCTGAATTATCACCTTGGAAACTGGACGCCGCAGCAATGCATCGATTTTTTAATTGACCGCGTAGGCCACGAAAAAGCCAATGCCGAAGGCGAAGTGCGGCGGTCTTTTGAAGGCGGTTATAGTCCGCTTTATCAAATTGCATATTTGGTTGGCGGTTTGCAATTATGGGGATTGAAACATGAACTGGTTGACAGCGGTAAAATGACTTTTAAGCAATATCATGATGCGGTAATCAAGGAAAATTTAATTCCTGTAGAAATGATCAGGGCAACGTTAACCAACCAACCATTAAACAAAAATTTCGCTACGACTTGGAAGTTTTACGATTTTAATAAATAATTTACATGCCTAAAAGAAGCATCAAAATCAATTTAAAACCATGAACGAAACCACTACTTTTAAACCTTCTTTATAAATAATGCTAACATGATAGCCAATCAAATACAGATATTAGAAAAAAGTATTTGAGCCTGTTCTCAGTCTAAGACTAATCACCAGGAGCATTGTCTGTAAACATCGTCCTGATGAATCAATTCACACTATTTAAAATCAAAATATAAATTTCCTTGCATGGTATCCAATCCACCGTTGGCAAAGGTTATATTAGGCTGACTTTGTGGACCCAGATCTTCCTTTTTCTGCGTTTTTGTACCTATGGCCGGGATGCCGTTCATAAAAGAAATTCCGCCCGAAGCCGGATAAACAGCCATAGAACCTGCACGGCCTAACCCTTTTGGCACAGCCGGGTTTAGCATGTGTAAAAACACATTATCGGTACTGCAAAGCACCGTAAAATCACCTTCTTTAGTTTGAATTCGTGCGCCATAAAAGTTACTGTAATAACCCTTAAACTCGGGATAATCCCAAGTTTCGCCGGTAATCGCGTTGTTGTAAGGTTTGTTCCAGGTATTTAAGGTTACGCCTTTCATTCGGTTTTTATAAACCCGGTAAGGCCCGTTACCAATAAGCTGCATGCCTTTTACCTGGTTTTCGGGGTAGCTAAACGTAACGCCCAGCATTTCTTCCTGGTTATCCGGCCGGTATTGATAATTCAATTCCAGCCAGCCCGATGGCATCATTGTCCACTTTAACTTGAAACGTTCTTTCCCGTCGTAGTTGGCTTCCACTACGTGTGTTCCCAGCGTATCATAACTCCTTAAATTTCTCAATACTGTTTCCCCTTTAATTAAAACTGGTCCATTAGTAAGTGAAATAATGCCTTTGCTATTTTTAACAGTACGCAGTAATCCGGTTTTCTTATTAACCGTAACTTCTACTCCGTTGGCCGACATCGTTAGCGTGGAATCATTTTGATCAGTAGCTTTTACTATTCCGCTGCCTTTTTGAACTATCCTTTGTGTCATTTGGGCAGGAGAAGTTATAGGTAACGACCAGGTGTAAATCTCCCGGCCATATAAATCTTTTGCGGTGATGTACAGCACATCATACTGTTTCCAATTAGTTGGCAATGATAGCTGCAATGTGCCTTTAGCCTTTGGTTTGATATCCGGTGAGTTTATTTTACCGATTAAAATAGAAGTATCAGCGGCCGCAAAACTGTTGATCTTTTTTAATTTCCAACTGAAGCTACAACGATTAAGGTTGGTAAACTCGTAACGGTTCTCCAAATTAAAGCTGCCGTCAAACTGATCAGTCAGGAAACGTTTTTGAAGATAAACCGGCGACCATACTTCTTTTACCGTATAAAAACTGCCTTCTTTTTCGCGGTACGGGCCAAGAATGCCATCTGCTGCCGCATTGCCTTTTGTATCCAATCTTCCGCCTTCATCTGTGCGTACAACACCCTGGTCGCAGAAATCCCACAAAAAGCCTCCGCCCGATAAGGGTTTGGAAAGCATCAAATCCCAAAAATCATCCAAACCGGCGCCCTGCCCGCCATCATACAAACCATGTAAAAACTCTGTTGGGAAGAAAACATCGTTGCCCTGAAAAAAAGTATTGATGCCGTAATTATAAGGGATGTAATGTTTAGTGTTGATGCCGTTTAAATTGCTCCAAGGCTGCACAACCGGGCGGTTTTGCAAATCATATCGCGGATAATCGGGCAACAGGTCGAAGTTAAAACCGCCCTCGTTTCCATTGGCCCACATCAAAATACTTGGGTGGTTAACATCTTTTTCAACCAGTTCTTTTACTAATTTCCGGCCAACTTGCGTATCGTATTTGGCTTGCCAACCAGTCAATTCGTCCAATACATACAAGCCCAAGGAATCGCAAGCGTCCAGAAAATGTTTGTCGGGCGGATAATGCGACATGCGGACGGCATTCATGTTCATATCTTTAATCAGGTTGATATCATCAATACTGATTTTTTTATTGGTGGTACGCCCGGTAGTTGGCCAGAACGATCCGCGGTTAATCCCTTTAAACCTGATTTTCTGCCCGTTCACATAAAACCCGTCGTGTTTGCGCAGCTCAACCGTCCTAAAACCAAAAGTTTCGGTAACGGTATGTAATACAATTGCGCCTTTTTTCAGGCTAACATCTAATTTGTACATGTTTGGAAACTCGGCCGACCAAAGCGCTGGGTTTATCAGCGAACCGTTTAACCGAACTAACGAGTCGCCAGGTTGAACCGTCTGCTGAAAAGGTTTTCCAAACGGCTTGCCATCTCGTGTTTTAACTTGTGCAACGATGCTTGATGTTGTGAATATTTTCCCCGGAAAAACATTTAATTTGATGGAGCCATCTGCTTTCGCATCAACTTCAACTTTTTGCAGATACTGTTTTGGATAAGCTTCAAGGAACACCGGCCTGAAAATTCCTCCAAAAACCCAAAAATCTCCGTTCCGTTCGGCCCGGTTTACCGAAACATTTTCTGATACTTTACTTACCTTAACTTCCAGCAAATTAGGCTGGTTGAGTTTTAAAAGCTTGGTAATATTGTACCGGAAGCGATAAAAAGCACCTTGATGGATTGGGCCGGCAGATTGTCCGTTTATTTTGACTTCTGTATCCGTCATCGATCCATCAAAAACAATAAAAATATTTTTTTCTTTCCAGGTTGAAGGCACGGAAAAGGAATACCGGTACAAGCCTGCTTCGTTTATATCTTCTTTTTCTTTACCGTAACTATATCCGCCAAAACCTTGCAGTTCCCAGTTTGAAGGAACCGGGATGGTCGTCCATTTGCCGCTGTTCCTGCCACTTGTTAATTGAAAATCCCAGTTCACGGTATTATCCTTCCCGGTTCCCGAAAGGTATTTCAGTTCTGTTTTTTGGGCTTTTGATTGAGAACAAATTAAAACTAACACAAGCACTAAATAGTGCAAGTTGGGTAACCTTTTTTTCATGTAGATGGAAAGTTTATCGGTCTAACTGTGGCGACAAAATAATTACTTTATATCAGGCTTTATAATACTTTTTTACCAATCATTATTTGAACATGACAGTAAACTTTGACTTTGTTAAGCGTTATTGAACCTGTTTCCTATGCTTCTTTTATCGGATAAAAACCATTAAAATATCTTATAGCCCAGAAAGTACGCACCAGATTTACAGGCATAAAAGAAGCATTGTAATTTAACCTAATTTGAAGATGTAATGCCAAGATAGTATTATAACCATGTTGTTGGTAACCCTATTTTTGATAACCAACAAATCCCTTTTTTTAAAACCCATGAAAAATTTTCGCTACATAACCTTTACTGTTTTTGTATTTTTTCTGATTGGAAACAACTGGGTTTACGCCCAGCCACCAATTGAATTATCCAACAAAAACGCAACCGTAGAAGCGAAAGCTTTATACAATTACCTGCTGGCTATCCGCGGAAAAAAAATCCTTTCAGGGCAAATGGTTTCAAATTTCGGCCAATTTGACGAGCTTAAATACATTAAAGAAGTAACCGGCAAACAGCCTGCTATCCGTGGAATGGACTTGATCGACAGCAGCAAGAACAACGAAGAAATAGAATTTGCCAAACAGTGGTGGAAAAACGGCGGCATACCAACCATTATGTGGCATTGGGGCGCGCCAAGCAAAGGCGGTGGTTATGTTAACTCGAAGGAAGCTATAGATATTGATAAATGTTTTGAAAAAGGAACGCCAGAATACAAAGCTTTTTGGAAGGAGTTGGATGAGAAGGCGGCGTTGCTTCAAAAGCTAAACCAAGCACATATACCAGTTTTATGGCGTCCGTTCCATGAATTAAACGGTAACTGGTTTTGGTGGGGCAAGCAAGGCCCGGAAAAGTTTAAGCTTTTGTGGACTACGATGTACGACTACTACGTAAACAAAAAGAAATTAAACAACTTAATTTGGGTGCTATGCTACACCGGGAATCCTGACGGTGATTGGTTTCCAGGCCGCCAATTTGTGGACATTGCCGGTGCCGATACTTATGGCGATAATAGTCCGCATTTGGCAATGTATAACAAAGTACACGATATTGTTGGGGATAAAATGCCGATAGCGTTTCACGAGTGCGGCACCCCGCCAGATCCTGATCAAACTTTAGCTCAAGGTGCCCAGTGGTCGTGGTGGATGGTTTGGCATACCAGCCATATCCAAAAAGTCGACAAAGAATACTTAAAACATGTTTACAACCATGAGCAGGTCATTACGCTTGATGAAGTGCCTAACATTATGGCTGTTTATGGCAAGCATTAGTGATTTTCTTGAGTTAATTATAAAATTAATCCGCATTCATCCAACCAGCACTTTTTATAAATCCAACTAAGTGTGGATCATCGGCAGACATAGCCGGAAGCCAAATACTAATCCGCTCGCGGTTCCACCAAAGTCCTTGCAGGTTGCCTGGTTTTGCAAACATATATCGGTACAAAACTGCACGAATATATTTAGGTGGTTTTTGCGGGAAAGGATTACCGGCAAATAAACTTATAGTACCAGGATCGTTATGAAGAAGCTTCCATACCAAATTTAACGTCCACGGATATTCATTTGGAGAGGCCATTGCAGCAAACCACATTTGCCAGTCTAACCGCAACTGGTATGGAGCAATTTGAGGCGGCCTTTTATTAAGCAGCACGGGCAGTCCTTTGTAGATGTAGGGTTTCCAGTTGGCACGATCATCGGGTTTATCATCCATCGTTCCTTCAAATACTACATTTAAACGTTCCTTTCCTACAGATCCAAACGCGCCATAAGTATTTACAAGGTCTAACGGATCGAAAGAGGTATTCATAATTTGGCCGGGAGACACCATGTTTAGAGCAGGTTGAATACTCAGGATTGCAATTAAAGCAGCTACAATCCAGGCCGTAGTTAACATTGGTTTGGATTCTTTGGAACGGTCAGCAGCAGTCTTGGCCTTCTGAACAAGCCTGTTAGGAAGGATTTTAAGCCAGAAACCATCATCAAAACAAGCTAAAGCAGGAATGATGGTAAGCCAGTTTAAAAACGACAGATTGCCGCTTAAAATGATGCTAAGCTGGAACAATACGATCACTAATCCGGCAATGTGCCTTGCAAACCTGGGCCAAAACACTAACCATGGTGCTGCAAGTTCGGCCAGCCAATTAAACCACACACCAATTTTTAAATTTAAGCGAGGTAGAAAATGAAACCATCGGCTCAACGGGCCGGGGATGGGCTGCGTTTCAAAATGATAATACAAGGCAGTGCTGTTACGCCATACATCGTCCCCACGAAACTTGATCAGCCCGGCACCAAGCATAATACGAAAGGTCAGCCATCGAAATAAAACAATAATGGCAAAAGGCGGCGCGTATTTCGGAAATGGGCGCAAATCGAACAGCGGACAGAGGAAAATGGCGAGAAAACCTGTTTCGGTCAGTTGGATCTCCCAGCCGTATCCGTACCATTCTTGTCCGATATGAACAAACGATAGGTAGAGAAACCAAAGTACGGCAAGCAGTAAAGCATTTGCGTAGCCTGCCACTACGATGCAGGAAAGCGCGAACCCAATCCAGGCAACAGTTAAAAGTGTTGTGTCTGAGTGGCTAAACCAAAAGACCGATGGCAAACGGACAAAACCAGCTCCAGCCGAACCTAACGCAGCAATAACTTGTTTTAAGTAAATCCCAGCGGGAAGCAAACCGTTAGAACCAATTAAAGGAATAATTTGGTTGATGGCCACCAAAAAAGCCACTGCATAAATTACTCCAAGCAAGCGAAGAATAACAAACCGGGTTAGCCAGTAAGTTGGAGGGCTTTTTAGCTTTTGAGAAACATCAAGGAGTTGCGTGCCCTTTTTATTTATTGCTTCCATTTGTAATCCCTTATTTCTGGTATCCAATTAGTTTATGACGAATGCTTCTTTTATCACCCCAAAAATTAACTGTGCAAGCTTTTTTGTATCGATACACAACATTAACTTAAAATTAGTAGTATAAAAGAAGCATCGTCAGTTTGCTTATAAGTTTAAGCTTACTTTTAATGTATTTCCCAATGCTTTACCTACAATTTCTACCAAAGTAAAAGAGGTAAAAGTTGTGTGTAAAGCACCGGAATAGTTATGTGTTTTCGGTGCAACTATGTAACAAGCGATTGTTGAATTTTTTTAACACAATCAAGTTTGATGATACCATTACCCATTTTGAGGTATTGATTCCTCAGTTAATTTGATTTCGGTAAATAAACGCCGGAAACCGAGGTTTGAACGCTTTGGTATAAAAGTTGAATCAATAGTTAATATTAACCCTAAAAATAAAATTAAATATATTATTATTACGTCGCCATTTTTAAACTACATTATGAAAAAACTTGTCCTCACCAAAAAGTGTATTAATAGCAGTGTGCTGCGCTGTATTGCTATTTCGTGTGGTTGTATTGCTTTATCAATTCAAGGTAATGCACAAACAGCACCGCGCTACAAGGCACCTCAAGACACGGTTAAAAAGAAACGTGCCCCGAATACGCCATTAACCAGTTATCAAACAACTACACAACCTTACACACCAGATTCACGCTTTATCGGCGCGGCTGTTAAAGCTGCCGAAATTTTGTCGGATACTACAAAGTATGACAAGAAAAAAGGTTTATCGATGGATCAGTTATTTAGCAACGATGACCTGCAATATGTGGCCAAACAAGGTCCGAACGGTGCAGTTGTTTTATTTGAGTTAGTTAATAAACATCTTCCAAAAGGGCAAAGTGTTACTTTCAGAAGCGAAAACGAAGCTGAAGTAACTTCCGGAAAAAATCCGTTAGTGCTTAAAAACCTTCGGGCAATGATTGCTGCTAATCCAGCCTCAGCATCAAACAATCCGTCTCAATGGAAAGAAAACATATTTCAGGCGTACATGGCGCGGGATTATGCAACCAAATTGAGCAACACCATCACGATCACTTCTGCTACACGCGAAATACGCGAAACACCATCCTTGGAAATTATTGATTACAATGGCGGTACAACGACACTTGCAAAGATCCTGGCAAGCAAACAGGCCAAAACAGGGAATAAATTACAGGCTGAAAAAGAAGCTGTATTAGATTTTCGTGAGCATACTTTTCCCGGAAAGATTTCTGCGGAAAATGCCAATAAAAATTACAGGACTGCCCTTTTTCAATTGATCGATCTGCAAGAAGGCGATATCAACAGGCACCCGGCAACCAAAAGCTTTGTAGATGAGCTTGCAGCCGATCTTTCCAAGGGTAAAAACAGTAACGTGGTTAATGCTTTAAAAAACAATAACTTTTTTGATGCCAACGTACCGGGAAACCAAGGGCCGGTGTTGTTAACAGAAGATTCTGTAATCAACGCGGACAAGGTGCAAAAGCATGCGCAAGACAAAGCTATGGAGCTGATGACGCTTACCGCTTTACATTATGGCGAACGCGATGCGGTAAAGCTGTTAAAAAGCTTGGTGAGCGGTAAAGGTTCTATCCCTGCTAACCAAACCACAGAGTTTACCCCAACACGTTTAGGCCAGTTAACAAACCATGGTACAGAACAATTAAAGTCTCTTGGATTTGGAACTGGTAAAACAAATAACATGAGCAATGCGGATTTAGTCCTTGTAGCAGTAGCTGCCCCTGATGCCCCGGTTACTATCAAACCAAAGGCATTTTTAACCATGCAACAAGTTGGTGTGAGTATTGCTAATTATTATTCGACTACAGAAACAAGGGAAACTAAAAACACTGTTCTGTTCGACCCTAAGATTAGTTTAGGCAGCCGCCATACCGAGTACCGTGCCGCCTTTGATGCTGTTGATTTTGTCCCTGAATTTTTAAATGGCAATTACGTTAACCAAAAAGGGTCGCGTATTACCCAAAATGGATTAGAACTAAGGTTGGAATCAGATATATATTTTTCAAATCCCCAGAAAATTATAGACAAAGGTGTAAAACCTGTTATTTTCCCTGAATTTGGAGTGATTGCCGGTGCAGGTAACCGTAACGTTGGCTACGATAACAACACTA
>CAZZVO010000159.1:0-9494 GCA_964657505.1 uncultured Mucilaginibacter sp. | reverse complement strand
CGCCAGCAAACCAACCAGATTTACGATAATATTTTGCAAGCCATTAAAACCGGCGACATTAAAAAAATAGCTGCAAGTACGGCCGCGAACTGGGAAGGTCCGATTAAAACGATCATCCCCTGGGCGAGTACTTTTTTTACCGAACAAATTATCGCGAAAGCAAAAAAACAGTTCGGCGAAGATTATTACGGCTTTTTGATGTTAGGAGGAATGTCTGGTGGCGGAATGGGCATGTTCGTCAATCCTGAAAAGTACGAGGATTACAAATTGAAAGTGCTCGAAATCCTCCACGAAACCAAAAAGGAATTGTCCAGTTCGTTGCCTTTTGCCATGGAGCCGGTAGTTTACAATTGGAGCATTAACAACCGCGGCAGTTGGAGCAATTTGTTGCAGGCAAACGAAGCATTGATGCCCGAGCAATATTACGGCATCCACGTTTCGGGTTTGGTAAAACAGGATCCGGCTTCGGTTTCATATGTGCGCCGTGCAGAAATAGATTTTTTTACCACTTATTGCGAGAAGAATAACCTGGCTTATCCGTTGTTGCGGACAATCATCAGCAATTTATTTAAAGTTTCTGATCCTTCTTCACAAGGAAACCGAAATGCGGAAAATGAAAAGGCAGACTTCATTAAACAGGAAAACGGCTTCGATTTTATTCAACATGAAGAAATCCGGGAAGAGATGCAGAAAGGTTTAATCGGCATATCCCGCAACCGTTTGCCAGCGGAAACTTTGATTGAAGATGTGCAGCCAGGCGATGTGATCAACCTCGAAAATAGTACGGTAAAAGAAGCAGGAGAAGCAGCTATTCGTGCTGGGAAGGTTGCGGTGATGAGTCTGGCTGCCGGAATTGGAAGCCGCTGGACGAAAGGTGCAGGCGTAATCAAAGCCATCAATCCCTTTGTAGAACTGGAAGGTTCGCACCGCAGTTTTCTGGAAATACATCTGGCGAAAACCCGGAAAGTGGCAGAGAAATATCAGACTTCGATTCCGCATATTGTGGCTACTAGTTATCTCACGCACAATCCGATTCAGCAGCAACTCCATCTCACCCAAAATTTTGGCAATAAAGGAAGTGTTTATTTGTCGCCGGGCCGTTCAATCGGACAACGTTTTGTGCCGATGGCGCGCGATCTGAGTTTTTTGTGGGAAGAAACGCAGCAGGAAACGCTGGACGAAAACAAGCAGAAAGTGCGCGATGCCGTGCGGCAAACGATGATTGGCTGGGCAAAATCCAAAGGCGAAGGAGCTGATTATACGGATAATATTGCCGCGCAACGGTTTTCGCCGTTAGGACATTGGTACGAAGTTTCCAATTTATTGCGTAATGGTACGCTGGCAAAAATGCTTGCCGAACATCCACAATTGGAAACTTTAATGCTGCATAATGTGGATACTCTGGGTGCTGATGTTGCTCCGGATGCTTTGGCGGCACATTTGGCGTCGGGCAATGCACTGACTTTTGAACTGATTCCGCGTCGGATTGAGGATAGAGGCGGAGGCTTGGCACTCGTAAACGGGAACCTGCGTTTGCTGGAAGGTTTAGCGCAGCCTCGGGAAGAAGATGAGTTGAATTTGAGTTACTATAATTCTAACACAACCTGGATTCAGATTGATCCTTTGTTGAAACTGTTTGGTTTAACGCGCGAAGATCTGCAAAAAAACGACGAGGCACAACTGGCAAAAGCAGTTAGACACGTTGCTGCCAGAATCCCAACTTATGTAACTATTAAAGATGTAAAATACCGCTGGGGACATGGGCAGGAAGATATTTATCCGGTTGCTCAGATTGAAAAACTATGGACAGATATGACGGCTTTAACTGATTTAAAATGTGGCTATTTGGTTGTGCCGAGATTCCGTGGACAGCAAATGAAAGACCCGGCGCAACTGGATGCCTGGGTTACGGATGGCAGCAAGGATTATGTGGAATCGTTGTGTGTTTTTGAAAAATAGATGCTGTTTTTATCGGTGTAAAATTAAGGTGGATTTGTTTCCACCTTTTGTTTTTAACCGGTTGTTGATACTTCTTTTATCGCCTAAAAATTAGATTTTGGCAAACCTATGGTTGCTGGCATTACGTTCTTTTTGCTTAAACAAAAAAAACGTTAAATACAATTAACCTATTCATTTCCAGCGTTGCACAATTGGCGATTTGTCATGCTGAAATTTTTTCAGCATCCTACAAGCAAGGTTCAAAATTTAGTTTTGCTGGCTACTTTTATGATGGGATGCCGAACATGTTCGGCATGAAAGAGCGACTAAAATATTTACAAGTAATTGTTCATTAATGTTGATACTGTTTTGATGGCATAAAAATTTATATTCGTAAAAAACTCAACATGAAACAAATTACCAGTAATATTTACCAAATCGATTTGGGTGCAGTTAATGCTTACTTAATCGAAGATAACGGACTAACTTTAATTGATACCGGACTAAAAAATAATATGGACAAGATTTTTTCCGACATTAAAAAATCTGGAAAAAACCCAACCAACATTAAGCAAATTATCTTGACCCATTGTCATTCGGATCATGCAGGCAGCGTAGCTGCTATTAAAAAAGAACTCAAGGTGCCGGTTTTTGCTCACGAAATTGATGCTGCACTGATTGAAAAAGGGATAGCACATCGGCCAACTACACTAACGCCGGGTATTATTAACTGGCTGGTTTACAACTTTTTTGTAAAAAAAGCTGAAAATAAAGTTGAGGCGGTAATCGTGGAAGAAAAGCTGAAAGACAATGATGTGCTACCCATTGCCGGTGGCATCCAGGTAATCCATACGCCGGGGCATTGCGCAGGACATATTTCGTTACTGGTTAAAAGTGAAGGTGTGTTGATTGCCGGAGATATTTGTTCGAATATTTTCGGACCTGATTATTGCCCTGTGTACGAAGACCGTGAATTAGGCCGCAAAAGTATTTTAAAAGCAGCCGGTTTTTCTTTTGATAAAGCCGTGTTTGGCCATGGCAATCTGCTGAAGGATGGCGCAAATGAAAAGCTAAAAGAGAAGTTTAGTAAAGCTTTGTAGCAGTCAAAATCAGACTAAAATAAATTTTATATCGATAAAAACAGTATTGCATCAATACTTCTTTTATCACCCTAAAAATTACAACAACAATGCTTTAAAAGATTCCTTAGCATAATCGCCCCAATCTTTTAAAGCGGCTTGTAAAGTAGCACGCAACTGCTTGCTGTTCACAGGTTTTCCTTTGGTTGGTGGATTTAGGTTTTTTGGATCAACCGCAACTTCGTTTACTTTGGTTGCAAACCAACTGATGTTTTCGTGCGGTAAAGCCACGCCCAAAATCATACCGGGCAAACCGGTAAAAGATTCCGGTCCGCCAGAAACCGCAATTTCATCGGTATAAAAAGCAACCACATAAATAGAATCCAATACGATGGCATTTGCGCGGCGACAAGTATAACCGGCAATATCGCGGGTTTCGTCAGTAATTTTCCAGTTGATGTTCCGTATGCTATCTTTCACCAAAAACGTTTCTTCAAACACTTTTTTCTGATCGATAAAAGTCCCCGTTCCCAAATCTGTGCGGATAATGTTGTTTTGTGTTGCTTGCGCACTTCCAAAAAAACCACCTTGTGTTCCGTCTTCTGCATCAGGCTTAAACATGGTTTTATCGTTAGCAAAATACAAAGTGCTTTTTAGCTTTTTAAATTGCGGCTGATTTTTTTTATACTGATCATAAGCCTGCTGCATATAGCTTTCATTGTCTTTGTTGATCTGTTTTTTCATCGCCGCAAACATGTTGATGGTTTTTTCAAACTCGATGGAACCAACGGTTGTAAAATGTGTGTTTTGCGCTTGGGTTTGACTGAAAACGAATAGACAAACCATCATTAGGAGAACTTTTTTCATGTTATTATTTTTGAGGGGCACCGCCCATTTTACTAAAATCATAAACAATCGAGAACATAAAATACCTGCGGATAGTGGTATAAGTGCTTTGGGTAAGTTGTGTGCTGGTTGCGCTCCGGCTGAAACCTGTGTTTTGGTTCAGTAAATCATTTCCGCTTACCAGCAGCTTTAAACTTTCATCCTTAAAAAAAGCTTTACTTAAACTAGCATTGATAATTGTCCGTTGAAAATCTTGGTTAAAAGAAGCCGTTTTGCCTTGATAAGTATATTCCTGATCGGTGCTGATCCTGAATTTTTTAGGAAGGTAAACACCGAATTCTCCTCTGGCATTAAAACCTGTGCCGTTGTTGTTAATTGCAGTTAACAATGAAGACTGGCTTCGGGTGTAAGTTGGCCCGGCGGATAAATAAGCATCATATTTTTTTTCTTTATACTTAGAAATTCGAGCATTTAAATTATAAGTGTACGATTGGGTTTTGTTTAATACACTGTTGGTAAAGCTGTAATATGTATTTCCGTTAGCATTAACATTAATTCCGCCATCGATATTTAAAAATTTAATTTTCTGGTTGTAGCCTCCGTATAAATAAAAGTTAGCTGTTTGTTTTCCATGAAGATTGACAGATTGATAAATGCTTTTTCCGGCAGAATCCGTCATCGTGTTACTGATAATTGAATTGGAAGTTATTGAATATCCGGTACTTACATAAATAGATTGTCCGCTCAAAACTTTATACGAATTATAATAAGCATTGAAACGGTTGGTGAACGATGGCTTTAAATCCGGATTGCCAATGGTGATATTCAATGGATCAGTATTTACAAGTACCGGCTGGATTTGATCTAATCTCGGCTGTGTGTTGTTGCCATTATAATCAATGTGAATGGAACGCTGGGCAGAAAAACGATATTGATAACTGGCCTGCGGATTGTAATTGATAAAGTTTCTTTTGAGTTCGTTATTTGAATATAAATCTGTCTGATCAAATTTTACATCTGCTACTTTCGTCCCGAAATTAAAAGTAGTTTTATTTTTTTTATAGTTAAAAACAGCACCTGCCTGGTTGCTAATTTGGTTCAGTTTGTAATTGCTGCTCAACGTATTATCTACCTGGTCATATTCTCCCGGCAGAGATTGATTGTAGGATAATCGGTCGATACTGCTGTTGTTTAAAATAAAACGATAATTACCCGTTAGCGTAACCGTTTTGGTAAGCGGCTCCGAAAATGTAAAGTTTGAATTGAGCACGCTGCTTTGTATAGCGTTGGTTTTATACTGGTTAACACGCTGTGTGCTATCCAATTTACCCAGATTATTGTAGTAACTGATCTCGGTATTTAAGTAACCTTTTGTATTGTTTTGGTCCAGTGCTTCAGTAAAACTTGCCGTAAAGGTTCGGCCTTTTTTCTTAAATTTCTTAGTGTAAAAAAGGCTTGCGTTTAAAATTTTATCGTCGCCGTCGTTAGTTAAAATACGGTTGCTTTTGTTCAGCAGCGTATCGTTGCCGCGCAAGCTGGTGGCTAAGTAATTATTGCGGGTTTTATTGCTTTTAATGGTGCCGTCAATCGTTAATTTTAAGGTTGAAGTGGTATCCAGCTTAACCGTGTATGCTGCATCCAGCTTCTGCCGAAAGATGGAATTATTAAAATCCTGCTCTGTATTGCTTTTGATTAATCCTGTAGGTAAAGTATTCTGCGTAAGCGCATCGCGGCTGCCATTTACGTTTAAAAAACCGGTTTTATAATTGGTGTTGATGCTTTCTTTATCACCATTAAATTTATTGTCAAAATGCAAGCCACCGGTGCGGGCTGTTGGGATGCCTTCGCCGTTATATCTTCCATCAAAAGAGTCCAAGTCATCGCCGCCGCTAAAATAAATGCTGATGCTGCCATCATCGCCAACTTCGGTGTTGGCGTTAGATGCACCATATTTATTGCTGTCTTCCCAGCCTAAACCTGTTTTGCCGGTATTGGCCAAAGTTCCGTAAGCCGAAAACTTCTTTTTGCCCGCAAACTTGTTAAACAAAACCTGTTCCTGGTAATATTTATCGGTAGCTGCCCCAGCATCTATTTTACCAAAATAACCGTTCTTTTTATCTTCTTTTAGTTTGATGTTGATGGTTTTCGTTTTCTTGCCATCATCTACGCCGGTAAATGCCGCCTGATCGCTGGCTTTATCGTAAACCTGCACTTTATCTACCATATCGCTGCGGATGTTTTTAGTGACCAAGGTTGGGTCATCACCAAAAAACTCTTCCCCATCTACCAAAACCTTGTTTACTGCCTGGCCTTGTGCTGTAATTTTTCCGTCTTTATCAACCTGAATTCCAGGCAATTGCTTTAATAAATCTTCCACTTTGGCATTTGGCTGAACGGTAAAACTGGAAGCATTAAATTCTGTGGTATCGCCTTTTATTTTGATGGCGGCTTTCGTTCCCTTAATAATTACACCGGCCAGCAAACGTGTTTTAAGTAACATAGAAATTCGCTTAAAATCATGTTCTTTATTGATCGAATCCAAAGTGAAATTATCCACGTAATCCGCATAATTCGGGTACGAAACCAGCAAAATAAACTTGCCTTTTGTTAAACCGTTGATGCTGAAAGTGCCGTCATCGGCAACGCGCGTAAACTTTTTGAGGGTAGAATCTTTGGCGTTTAAAACCACCACGCTGGTGTTTTTGAGTTTTACATTTGCCACCGTATCGGCAACGCTGCCTTTGATCCGGTAACTATTTTGTGCCATTAAAAACTGGGTTGCCAAACAGCAAATTAAAGTAAAAATAATTCCCTTCATACGCAAACGCTAACGGCAATCAAGATATAACTAATTTTTTAATTGTACTTTAGTTAAAAGAAAAATTTAAAATTTTTAACAATTTTTAACAGAACCACCCGGAATTGGACATTTAAATCTGATACTGTTTTTACCGGCATAAAAATGAGGATGGTGGTTTAGGGAATTATTACGTAAAAGGATTTTGCCGTACCGGGCTTATCGCTTTATTTCGGGTCGTCTCCGTCCTGCAATCAACCCACCGCTGGGTAGCTACTGCGCCAGGATACAAAGCTGCAGAACTATCAAATTCCTACTCAATCACCTTAAAAATCCTGCTCCACCTAATTTTATTCAAACCCGTAGCCGCACTATCCGTACTCATCCAGGTAATCATTGCTTTGCCAATAATGTGGTCCTCAGGCACGTAGCCCCAAAAACGGGAATCTAAAGAATTGTGGCGGTTATCACCCATCATCCAGTAGTAATTCATCTTAAAAGTGTAGCTGTCGGCTTTTTTACCGTTGATCAAAAATTCTTTCCCTACTGTTTTTACCGTATTATTTTCATACAGTTCAATTGCCCTTCGGTACAAAATCATGGTGGAATCATTCAACGCAACCGTCATACCTTTTTTTGGCAAAATGAGCGGACCGAAATTATCTTCATTCCATTTAAAACGGGAATTGTGCGGGAAAACCTGCGGATCAAATTCGTTTTTAGTTTGAAAGATAGGATTGATCGATTTGATGTTAGAATAGCTTTTTAAAATACCGACATTCGCTGTCGGGATAATCATTTCGAAAGTACTTTCTGCTAATTGCTGGCGGATTTCGATATGTAAATCTTCAAAAACTTTGGGGTTCATTTCCCTTCCGTCCGTTTTTACTTCGTACGAAGTTTGCGCTTTTTCTGCATTTGGCGCAGCTTTCCCGTTGATAAAAACTTGTCCGTTAACAATCAAAAGCAAATCGCCGGGCGTAGCCTGACAGCGTTTAATCAGGTTGGTGCGCACATCAACCGGCTTTTCAATTTCTTCCGGTTTGTTAAAAACCACAATGTCGCCTTTTTTAATTTCGGATAATCCCGGCAAACGAAAGTACGGCAGTTGGATGCCGTCCCAATAAGTTTTCAAGCTATCTTTAGTTAGAGTTGATTCTAAAAACGGAACGGCAACGGGCGTAAACGGCATCCGCGGACCGTAACTAATTTTGCTTACAAACAGGTAATCGCCAGTTAACAAAGTGCCTTCCATAGAACCGGAAGGGATTGCGTAGGCCGAAAATAACAAACCGCGGATGATGGTTGAAGCCACAACCGCAAATAAAATGGCGTCCATCCATTCGCGGGTTTTGCTTTTTTTTGGCTGATTTTCTTGCTGCTTTTTGTTCCAGAATTTCCAGTTGATCATGGTTTAGGTTGATTAAATAGTAACGGTTTCAGATTAGATGTTTCGCCGGATGGATTGTTACAGAAAAAAACAAAAAAATAGGTGGTAAAAGAAGCATTGACTTTTCAAACAAAAAATCGACTTAAACAGCAAACCTTTTATTAATTGTTCGGCTTATCTGCTAAATCATCCATTAAAAATCATGAAAAAAGGGGAAACAGTACATTGGAACTACGGCAAAGGGGAAGCCGAAGGCAAAGTAAAAGAAACTTTTACCGAGCCGGTTGAAAAAAAAATTAAAAACGCAAACGTAAAACGTAATGCCAGCAAAGAAAAACCAGCCGTTTTAGTAGAACAGGAAAATGGCAACCAGGCGCTAAAATCTGAAAGTGAGCTGAAAAAAGGGAAGAAGGATTAGGCGGAAAAGAGCGGTGAGCGGAGTGAAGAAGAAAGAACGGTGAGCGGAGTTTAAGGACAGAAAACTTTGAACGATGAACTATCAACTATCAACTAACAACTAACACCTAACAATGCTTCTTTTACCACCTAAAAAACAAAACCCGGTACTGAAATTTCAGTCCGGGTTTTGTTTTTTAAAGAAGGAAAATATTAAGGGTTAATATCAGCATCCGTTCCACCATCTGTAGAAGGCACGCCAACTACTTTAAAAATTCGTGTGCCGCCGGAGTTATCTTCTTGATAGTAAACGCCATCAGCAGAAATAAATAGTTTTTCTCCGTTAATGGTAACCGGCCTGCTTTCGGAAGGGATAGAATTTACCACATCGCCAACTCGCGGCAACGGATTGTTATTGTACTGTTGTTGGTTATTGTTGTTGTTTTGAGGCTGGGCATTTTGTTGCTGATCATTTTGCTGACCGCCATCCGTATTCAAAACACCATCCTTACCAGCAACACGATAAACTTTTTTACCATCCTCATTCACTATTGGTTGGTAATACACACCGTCTTTTTCAAAATACTGTTGCCCGTCGATAGTTATATCCTGCGCACCTCTTGGCAAACGTGGCACTTCTGCACCCATTGGTGGGGCAACCACCTGGTAACTGTCGTTATATTGACGGTAAAACAAACCTTCGTTGTAATAATAAGGGTATCCACCAAAATAAAACGGATAATAACCAAAAGGCAAAACACTTATGCTAAAGCCGATATGCGGATAATACCCTCTATAATAAGCTCCGTAGCCACCAAAATACGGACGGCCATAAACACCGCCATAATAAGGACGGCCAAAGTTACCACCACGATAAGTATTATAACCACCGCGGTAACCTATGCCACCACGTACACCAGCATAAACCCGGCCGCTTGGTACAAAATGTGGCGCTGCTGCAACACGGCCACCGCCGCCAAAACCGCCTCGGGGCGCACTGCTAATTCCGGGGTTGCCACCAAAGCTTCTGCCACCGCCGCCACTATAG
>CAZZVO010000158.1:0-9525 GCA_964657505.1 uncultured Mucilaginibacter sp. | reverse complement strand
TTTGTCCGAGGACGGAATCAAAAAAGTTCCAGGCAAAAAATGAATCTACACCTTGCGGTTCTAAAGTTTCTACGATGTAATGGTTTAATGGCTGATCCGTATAAACCACCGCATCGCCTCGGTAAAATTTTATCGATGCTTCTTTTACCGATGTTTTTACGTTGTTGTGCAAATAATGGCCTTCAAACGGACGGGCAGCGGTTTTGTAATCAGCAATGGCATAAGTTTGAACGGTTAAAGTGGTATCTGTTTTAAGTCGATGAATTTTTACGCCATTCCTATCCATCAAATCAATCACTTTCCCCCAAGCCTGCGGAATAATGTAAGCCAGCGGTTTATCCGCAGAAACAGTGGCTTTATAAGTATTGTAATAGCGGATTCTTTTGGTGAAAGGTTTAGTTCGATCATAATAAAGCCTTGGCAAACCGCTTATTTCGCTTGGTTTGTAACCAGCCGTAAAACCTTTAAAAGTGATGGTCTCGAAATGGCTTTTATCGAGTTCCCAATTCAAAGCAAAACTTCTTTGAATTTTAGTTTCTTCATCAGCCTGCGACTTTATTTTGCCGATAAAAACAGCATCGCGCTGCACAACGTCAATCAAATGCTGCATAAAATTGTACGTAGAAATCACGCGCGGCGCAAAAGTTTTGAGCATGTGCGTTTCGGTAATGTAGCTGATGATGTTGCGCTGCGCCGTAAAACCGGAAGAATAACGCGGTGTTTCAAAAAAAGCTACAATGCCCGAATCAGGCGTTGCCCCTTCCGATTCTACATAAGGTGTCATTTCGAAACCGCTTTTTTTCATCCTTAAAAACAGTTCGGGCGTTAGCGTTTTGCTGGTATAATCTGCAATAATTTTATTTTGCTTGTTGTGCTGCGTTTCGATCAGCGTCATCACATATTGGTAATCCGAGCCGTCGCTGGTATGGTTATCCAGAAAAACATCGGGTTGCCAGGTGTTTAAGATCTGCATAAAAGCAAGTGCATTTTTAGAATCAGCTTTGATAAAATCGCGGTTTAAATCCAGGTTTCGATAATTTCCGCGGAAACCATAAGCTGCCGGTCCGTTTTGGTTGATGCGCGAAATTCCTCGATTTAAACAGCCATCAATATTGTAAACGGCGATCAAACAAACCACGACGTTGGAAGGTAAAGTGTTCTTTTTCAGCATATCACGAACCAGCATCATACTTGCATCGATTCCTTCTGGCTCACCGGGATGAATGCCGTTGTTGATTAAAATTATGCGTTTATTCTGTTTTTTGATGATTGTCGGATCGAAGATTTTATCTTTTGAAAGCACGATCAATTGCAACGGTTTGCCAATATCTGTTGTGCCGATGTTATAAACTTTAAGCTGATCGTATTGCTTGTCTAAAGCCTGATAATAATTTACAATTTGCGCGTAAGTTGCCGTTGTGTTTTTCTGCGGATCTTTTTCAAAAGGCGTAAGTTGTGCTTTTGCAGCAAATGAAGTCACCAAAAAACAAAAAAGACACAAAGAAATTTTCATGCTGAAAAGATAGCAAAGAATTAGCAGGATGCTTCTTTTACCACCTAAATTATTGTAAACCTTGCTGCACTTTTTTGGGCAAGCTTTTTACAATTAACTGGTACGAATGGTCGATCATTTCCAGCAATTGCTTTTCTGTTAGGCTGCCATCAAAGTAAACCGTGTTCCAGTTGGCTTTGCTCATGTGGTAACCGGGCTGCACTTCGCTGTAACGTTCGCGTAGTTCGATGGCTAAATCTGGGTCGCATTTTACGTTAAAACGGTTGGCTTCTTTTAAAGAAACCAGCAGGAACATTTTTCCGCCAACTTTATAAACTAACGTATCATCCCCAAATGGCATCGTTTCTTCTGCGCCGTTTTGCTGCAAACAATAATCACGTAACGATTCTATATTCATTGTACATTAATAAAATCCTCGTATTGGTTTTTTGTAGGATACTGGCGTGCCAAAACCGTATTTAACACCGACACTAAATAACGCATAACGATCTACGTGGTTGTTTTTAAACTTAGTTGGCGGATCGTTATATCCGTCTAAACCTTCGCCATAAACCCAAGTTTGCTGGTAACCTAAGTTTAAGCGGATATAAGGTTCCTGGAACTCGTTGTAAAATTTAAATTCGTAACCAATCCTTGCCGGAATCAGTAATTCTGTACTGGAATCCTGACCGGGGAAAACATAAGTTGGGTCGATAAGACTGGTGCGCTGTACAAAATCCATTTGATTATGGATAACACCGAAACCGGTACCACCATAAATATTTTTAACGATGTTTAAAAAACCACGGTTTTGGTAATTAATATATTCGCCAAGCTGAAAGTCGGCGTATAGAATAACCGCTTTAAAGCTGTTTTCAAAACCACGCGTATCTTTATCAGTTAACGGGTCTCCTCCTGCCAGTTTTCCGGCTTGCAATTCGGCAGTAAAGGTTGTAAAAGGGGTATAATTGTAATTAAAGTTGACGTAAAAGGCTGTTTTATTGATTTCTTTAGATAAATCTGCCGAAGCCCGTGCAAGGCCTCCTCCAACTCCAATACTGTAACCTGCGTAATTATAACTTAATTGTGCTACTAAAATTTTACTACATAAAAACAGCACAACCGTTATAACAATACTTTTTCTCAAGGAATACGTTTATTGGAATCAATGTAAAACTATCGAATAAAAGTAATAAATTTCTTTTAAGTTAAAAAATGCCTACGTGAATTGGTTTCCGGTATGAAGTATTACCACCGATACCTACTTTAATGCCAAACACAATTTGCGAAAACCAATCACCGTAACGGCCAGATTTAATACCATCCATATTATCGCCGGTAGAAAAGTTGGCTTGGTAACCCAAATTGATACGGAACTGCGGCTCGTCGTAACCATTGTATATTTTGTATTCGTAACCGACCCTGAATGGAATAATTAGCTCGGTACTTTTATCTAAACCACTAAAAACGATGTTGGCATCTTTATAATCCTGACGGTTAACAAAATCCATTTTGTTAAAAATAACACCAGCACCTGTACCAATATAAATGTTTTTGGCACCGTTTAAAATTTTGCTTAAAATAGGAATGGCGGTGTAATCGTCTTCGTAATTGATAAACTCCCCTAACTGCACATCGGCGTGGAACATTACTGTTGTAAATTTATTACTTGACTGCTCGCCGTAATAAAGTTTTGTAGAATCTGCATTTCCGCTGCTTAACCGGCCAAACTGCGCTTCGGTACTAAAAGTAACAAAAGGCGTGTAATGGTAATTCAAATTAACGCTATATGCTGCTGCGCTGAAAGCCTTGTTTAAATCGCCATGGATCTTTGCGTTGCTGATGCCTACCCCCAAGCTAAACTGATCGTAGTTGTAGCCAAGTTGGGCATAAACAGATAAATTGATCACAACAAAAGCAACTAATAAGGAGATCTTTTTCAAGAGAATATATTTTTAAATGATCCGGGTGTAAGCACGATTATCGTTTATTTGTGAGAACGATTTTTTCAAAAATAGAATTATTAACTTATTATCAAAAATGTTTAACGATGATTGGTTCGCTTATGTTGCGTTACACCGTACAAAATAGATTTTTAAAATATGTAACTATTGATACTCAATCAGATGCAGCATCCGAAACCATTCCTTCCACCCAAAAACAAAAGAATTTAGGTCGGGTTTTGGTTGAAGAATTATTAGAAATTGGCTTGCAAGATGCGCATTTGAATGAATACGGTTATGTTTATGCAACCATTCCAGCCAATACCTCGAAAACTGTTCCGGTGATTTGCTTTTGCTCGCACATGGATACTTCGCCGGATTGCAGCGGCGAAAATGTAAAACCAATCATCCACAGCAATTACAAGGGACAAGATTTGGTTTTGCCTGAGGACCCAACTATAATTATCCGCTTAAAAGAGCATCCGGATTTACAGCACCAAATTGGCAACGATGTAATTACGGCAAGCGGAACCACGTTGCTCGGCGCCGATAACAAAGCAGGTTTGGCTGCCATTGTTGATGCTTGCAAACAAATAATCGATCATCCCGAAATAAAACACGGAATCATCAAAATTCTGTTTACGCCGGATGAAGAAATTGGCCGCGGTGTAGATAAAGCCGATATGAAAAAGTTGGCTGCAGATTTTGGCTATACCGTGGATGGAGAATCGGCAGGAACAATAGAAAATGAGGCTTTTTCGGCAGATGGTGCGCGTTTAATTATTCAAGGTGTGAGTACGCACCCGGGATTTGCTGAAGGAAAAATGCAAAGTGCCATCAAAATTGCCGGAAAGATTTTGGCTGAACTTCCGGCAGAACTTTCTCCCGAAAATACAAACGGAAAGCAAGGTTTTATCCATCCGGTTTCACTAAATGGTTCGGTCGAAGAAGCGGTAATTGATTTTATCATCCGCGATTTTGAGGATGAAAAACTGAAAGAATATGCAAACGTAATCCGGAAAATTGCAGAACAGGTTTTGCAAAATTTCCCCGATGCTTCTTTTACCATGCAAATTTCAACACAATACCGAAACATGAAACAGATGCTCGACCAGCATCCGCAGATAATTGAAAACGGAATCGAAGCGATAAAAAGAGCAGGTTTAGAACCGCGATTACAAAGCATCCGTGGCGGAACAGATGGTTCGCGTTTGTCTTTTATGGGTTTGCCTTGCGCTAATATTTTTGCCGGCGAACATGCTTTTCACGGCAAACAAGAATGGGTTTCGGTGCAGGATATGCAAAAAGCAGTGGATACAATTTTACATTTATGCAGTATTTGGGAAGAGAAAAGCAACGTTTAACATGCTTCAAATTATTTAACTGTCTTTTCTACAATTATTTCCGCTGATAGTATTAATATTGTGCCTACAACTCAAGCCGTTTAATATTTAACCAGATTTTGCATGTCTCAGAACAAATATTTGTTTCCGCTCATCTTAGTAACGTCTTTGTTCTTTTTATGGGGATTTGCGCACAACCTCGATCCAATACTCATCCCTCACCTTAAAAAATCGTTTACTTTAACTACGGTACAGGCAACGCTGGTAGATTCTGCTGTTTTTATCGCCTATTTTGTAATGGCGATTCCGGCTGGAATCATCATGAAAAAGTTTGGCTATAAAACTGGAATTATTACTGGTTTGCTGCTGTTTGCAGTTGGTGCTTATTTGTTTATTCCGGCAGCCAATACACAGTTGTACAGCTTCTTTTTAGTGGCTTTGTTCATTATTGCTTGTGGATTAACCATTTTAGAAACCGCTGCCAATCCGTATATTTCTTCTTTGGGCGATGCAGAAAGCTCTATCCAACGGCTTAATTTTGCACAATCTTTTAACGGATTAGCTGCTGCAATGGCTCCGGTCATTGGCGCGCGCATCATCCTTACAAAAGGTTATACTGATGTTGAACTGAATAAAATGACAGATGCTGCCCGCAAAGTTGCGCTTGCTGCCGAAGCTTCTTCTGTAAAAACGCCATATTTTATTCTGGCTACTATTTTGGTGATCATTGCCATCTTTTTCGCATTTACCAAACTCCCAAAAATTCAGGAAACAGAAGGCGAGATTCCCGGAAAAAACATCTTTCACACCCTAAAACATAAGCATTTGGTTTGGGGCGCAGTGGCACAGTTTTTCTACGTAGGCGCGCAGGTTTGCGTTTTAAGTCTGTTTATATTATATGCCACCAAATCTGCCGATTTAACCGAGGTAAAAGCAGCAGATTATTTAGGTGCCTGCGGCATTGCATTTTTAATCGGCCGCTTTATCGGCACTTTCTTGATGCGCTATTTCAAACCCGCTTATTTATTGTGCATTTACGCTACTATCAACACTTTGCTTTGCATTGCCGCCGTTTACGCGCATGGCATGATTACCGTTTATACTGTGATTGCCATCGCGTTTTTTATGTCAATTATGTTTCCAACCATCTTTGCTTTGGGCATAAAGAGTTTGGGTGCCGATACTGAAATTGGCAGCAGTTTAATCATTATGTCTATCGTTGGCGGCGCTGTTTTGCCGCGTATTTTTGGTTACATCAGCGATACCACAAACAACATCCAGAACGGTTATTTTGTGCCGATGATCTGTTTTGCAGTTGTAGCTTATTTCGGATGGAGAGGGCATCACGTACGCATCAAAACGCTGGATAAAATTTCGCCCATTTTATAAAAAAATGAATAAATATTGCTTTGCACTTGATTTAGTTGACGACCCGAAACTGATTGCCGAATACGAAGAATATCACCGCAACGGCTGGCCGGAAATTAAAAAAAGCATTTCGGATGCCGGAATTACCAACATGGAAATTTATCGGGCTGGCAACCGGTTGTTTATGATTATGGAAACCGATACTTCTTTTACTGCCGAAAAAAAGGCGGCCATGGATGCAGCCAATCCAAAAGTGCAGGAATGGGAAGCTTTGATGTGGAAATACCAGCAAGCGTTACCAACCGCAAAACCCGGCGAAAAGTGGTTATTGATGGACAAGATTTTTCAACTATAAAAACAGCATCATGTTTAGTTTAACAGGTAAAAATGCGGTAATTACCGGCGGCGGAAGCGGCATTGGCAAAGCAATTTCCACCTTGTTTGCCAAGCAAGGTGCTGAAGTACACATCATCGAATTGAACGCCGAAGCTGGCGAACAAACCGTTGCAGAAATTGAGCAAAACGGCGGAAAAGCTTTTGTTTATAGTGCCGATGTGAGCAATCAGCAGCAGATCCTCGAAACTTTTTTGAAGATTGATAAGATCGATATCTTGATAAACAATGCTGGAGTTGCGCACATCGGTCGCGCAGATACCACGGAAGAAGCTGATTTCGAACGCATTTTTAACATCAACGTGAAAGGTGCTTACAACTGTTTATACGCCGCAATACCGACGATGAAAGCCAATGGCGGCGGCGTAATTTTAAATATGGCTTCGATTGCGGCCTGGGTTGGTATCACCGATCGTTTTGCTTATTCCATGAGTAAAGGAGCTATTTTTGCCATGACTTTATCGGTTGCGCGCGATTATATTGACGATCAGATTCGTTGTAACAGTATTTCTCCGGCACGCATCCACACACCTTTTGTAGATGGCTTTATCGCAAAAAATTATGCTGGAAAAGAAGCAGAAATGTTCGAAAAACTTTCTGCCAGTCAGCCAATTGGCCGGATGGGCGAACCGGAAGAAGTTGCTGCTTTGGCTTTGTATTTATGTTCTGATGAAGCAGGTTTTGTAACTGGCTGCGATTATCCTTTGGACGGCGGTTTTATTAAATTGAATAATTAAAAAATTGTATGTCGATATTAAAAATTAACTCGATAGCATGAGCAAATTACAAGTAGAAGGAATTGAGATAAACATTCAGTCTAAAAATGATATCGATTATATTTCTCTTACAGATATAGCTAAAAGTCAACATGAAAATATCATCATTACAAAGTGGTTGAGCCTGAAAAATACAATAGAATATATAGGTGAATGGGAAGCTATGTATAATGAGAATTTTAATTATACCGAATTCGGTACAATTAAAAATACTTCTGGAGGTAATAATTATGTGTTATCAGTAAAAGAATGGATTGAAAAAACCAATGCTATCGGGATAAATGCAAAAGCTGGCCGCTATGGAGGAACATACGCCCATAAAGATATTGCCTTCCAATTTGGGATGTGGATAAGCCCACGCTTTCAACTTTTACTGGTTAAAGAATTTCAAAGATTAAAAGAAGAAGAGCAGAAAAGATTAGGTTCAGAGTGGGATTATAGACGATTCCTATCGAAAACGAATTATAAAATCCATACAGATTCAATAAAAGAACACATTTTACCAGACTTAAACCTTACTAAAGATAAAGAATGGATAGTGTATGCAAATGAAGCTGATATTTTAAATGTGGCTTTATTTGGGATGACCGCAAAACAATGGAAAGAAACAAACCCAGATGCAGCTCTAAAAAATTTGAATATTAGAGATATTGCAGATGCACATCAATTATTAGTATTAAGTAATCTGGAAAGTTTAAATGCAGGAATGATACAAGCTGGTGCAGATAAACAACAAAGACTAATAACTTTACGACAGAATGCTAATTTTCAACTAAAATCATTACGCAACTCTGTTTATACTTTAGATAAGATTGAAAGCCCCTTCAATTTAAAGAGCAAACAAGAAAAACAAGATACTTCTGCGAATAAAAGTATTGAAGCAAAAACGGTTGTTTCATCTGAAAAGAAGAAGAGATAACCGGTGCTGATACATGCTTCTTTTATCACCTAAAAATAAAACCATGAAATTAATACGATACGGCGATGCCGGAAAAGAAAAAATAGGCGTAATCATAGATGGCGTAAAATACGATACTTCTGCTTTTGGCGGAGATTACAACGAATACTTTTTTGAGAACAACGGTTTGGCGCGCCTGGAAGAATTTGTAAAAGCCAATCAAGGCAAATTGATCGAAGTTGCTGAAACAGAACGGTTAGGTTCTCCTGTTGCGCGGCCTTCAAAAATCGTTTGTATTGGCTTAAATTATGCTAAACACGCCAACGAAACTGGTGCAAAAATTCCGGAAGAACCAATTTTGTTCTTCAAATCTACCACTGCTTTGGTTGGACCGAATGATGATATTATCATCCCAAAAAACTCTGTAAAAACCGATTGGGAAGTAGAACTGGCTTTGGTTATCGGCAAAAAAGCAAGCTATGTGGACGAAGATGAAGCGATGGATTATGTGGCTGGATATTGCCTGCATAATGATGTTTCCGAACGTGAATTTCAATTGGAGCGCGGCGGAACCTGGGACAAAGGTAAAGGTTGTGACACATTTGCGCCGGTCGGTCCGTTTTTGGCCACAACCGACGAAATTGAAGACGTGCATAAGCTGCGTTTATGGTTAAGTTTAAACGGTAAAATGCTGCAGGACGGCAATACGGATGATCTGATTTTCGGCATTCCAAAATTAGTTTCTTATTTAAGTCAGTTCATGACTTTGCTGCCAGGCGATATTATTTCTACCGGAACGCCTGCCGGTGTTGGCTTGGGCTTCAATCCGCCGCTATATTTAAAACCCGGCGATGTGGTTGAATTAGGAATTGATGGATTAGGAACTTCCCGCCAGGTAGTCAAAGCTTATGCTCAAAATTGATGCACATCAGCATTTCTGGCAATTCGATCCGGTAAGGGATAGTTGGATTGGTGAGTCGATGCCTGAAATCCAACGCGATTTTTTGCCGAAAGATTTGGAACCAATTTTAAAAGAGAATGGTTTTGATGGCTGCATAGTTGTTCAATCTGATCAATCTGAAGAAGAAAACAACTTCCAACTAAAAAATGCCGATAAAAACAGCATCGTTAAAGGCGTTGTGGGTTGGGTTGATTTATGTTCGGAAAAAGTGGAAGAACGCCTGGAATATTATCATCAATTTAAGTTGATGAAAGGTTTCCGCCACATTTTACAAGGCGAACCGGATGCTTCTTTTATGCTGCAAAAATCGTTTATGCACGGAATCTCGCTGCTGAAAAAATTTGATTTTAC
>CAZZVO010000157.1:0-9602 GCA_964657505.1 uncultured Mucilaginibacter sp. | reverse complement strand
AGATGTTTAACAAAAAACCCCGGTAAAATTACCGGGGTTTTTTGTTAGTTGCTTGCTGTCAGATCGGCCAATAGCCTTCCGCCATTGTAATAATATCGCGTCCAGTATGGGTCGGCCAGGTTACTGATCATCACACCTTTACTGGCAGAAGCATGTGCAAACCTTCCATCGCCGATATAAACACCAACATGCGTAATAGAACGGCTGTGGATTTTAAAGAAAACCAGATCGCCTTCTTTTAATTCTTCTTTTCCAACCGGGTTAACCATGCTGAAAATATTGCGGCTGTTGTTGCCGATAACGGTATTGAATACTTTATTATACAGTTGGAACGCAAAACCAGAACAATCGATCCCTTTTTTGTTATCGCCGCCTAAGTGGTAAGGTGTGCCGATCCATTCGTAAACAAATTGAAAGAGTTTAACATTAGAGGTTGCTGATAAAGCTACACCCATAATCTGCGAAAAATAACCTTTGCTTAGGTTATCATCGTTGTCGTCATCATTATTATTTTTTTCTGAGGCTTGGTTTGGTATAGCTTTTGTTGCTTGTGCATTAACAGTGATTGTTGTTATTAAAAACAGAATAACGATTGCAATTTTCTTCATTTACGATTAATTATTGATTACTCAATCAGTTAATTTTCTTTCGCTGATAAATCCATTTTTATCAGGATTTCAAATCTATAGGCTTTATTTCATAAAAAAAAGCGAAAGTGATAAATATTTCACTTCAGTTTAAATTTATTATAACGTAAACAAACTGCTGTGGGTTTCGCTTTTTTAACAGGATATAATTAGATTTGCTGATCTAAAAAACAGAATATAGTTCATGAGCTCAGTTGCTATTACCAAAGACACGTATTTAATGTGGTACGAATCCATGTTATTGATGCGCAAGTTTGAAGAGAAGACAGGACAGTTGTACGGACAACAGAAAATCCGTGGCTTTTGCCATTTATACATCGGGCAGGAAGCTGTTTTGGCTGGAGCTATGTCGGTCATCAAAAAAGGCGATAGTATGATCACCACTTACCGCGACCATGCCCACGCACTTGCATTAGGAACTTCGCCAAATGCAATCATGGCCGAAATGTATGGTAAAGCAACAGGCTGTTCGAAAGGAAAAGGTGGTTCGATGCACCTTTTTGATAAAGCAAATCATTTTTATGGCGGACATGCTATTGTTGGCGGACAAATTCCGCTTGGCGCAGGTATCGCTTTTGCCGAGAAATATAAAGGCACCGACTTTGTAAACTTGTGTTACATGGGCGATGGCGCCGTACGCCAGGGAGCTTTAAACGAAACTTTTAACATGGCCATGTTGTGGAAGCTTCCCGTAGTTTTTATTTGCGAAAACAACGGTTACGCCATGGGTACTTCGGTTAAGCGTACCACCAACATGACCGATATTTACAAAATGGGTTTGGCTTACGATATGCCTTCTGCACCTGTTGATGGTATGGATCCGGTTGCGGTACATAATGCCATGGACGAAGCCATCGAACGTGCCCGTAAAGGCGAAGGCCCTACTTTTTTGGAGATGCGCACTTATCGTTATAAAGGTCACTCCATGTCTGATCCGCAGAAATACAGAACTAAAGACGAGGTAGAAAGCTACAAAGCAAAAGACCCGATCGAGGTAGTAAAACAGGCTATCATCAAAGAAAAATATGCAGATGATGCGTGGTTTGAAAGCATTGATATAAAAGTGAAAGGAATTGTGGACGAGGCTGTAAAGTTTGCAGAAGAATCACCTTATCCGGAAGCATCAGAATTATACACCGATGTTTATGTTCAAAAAGATTATCCATACATTATGGACTAATTTTTCAGCCGATAAAAGAAGCATCATTCCTATCAATATAAAAACTCCAATTAATATATGGCCGAAGTAGTAAAAATGCCAAAAATGAGCGATACCATGACTGAAGGGGTATTGGCTAAATGGCATAAAAAAGTTGGTGATAAAATAAAATCCGGTGATTTATTGGCTGAGGTAGAAACAGACAAAGCCACGATGGATTTTGAATCTTACCAGGATGGCACAATTTTATACATCGGTGCAGAAGAAGGTAAAGCTGTACCGGTTGACGCTGTTATCGCGGTAATTGGCAAGGAAGGCGAAGATTACAAAACTGCTTTGGACGCGGAAAGTGGTTCTGCTGCACCTCAAACCGAAGTAAAAGCAGAAGAACCAAAGGCAGAAGAAAAACCTACCGCTGCACCTGCTGCCAAAGTTGATACTTCCAGCATTCCCGCTACTGTTATCAGAATGCCTTTGTTGAGTGATACGATGACTGAAGGCACCATTGAAAAATGGAATTTCAAAGTAGGCGATAAAGTAAAAGCAGATGATTCGCTGGCTGATGTAGCAACAGACAAAGCCACGATGGAAGTGGTTGGTTACGAAGAAGGAACACTACTTTACATCGGCGTAAAAGAAGGCGAAGCTGCACCGGTAAACGGCATTATTGCAATTGTAGGCAAAGAAGGAACAGATATTACACCGTTACTGCAAGATGGCGGAACAACTGCACCATCGGCAGAAACCAAAACTGAAGAAACAGAAAATACACCGGTAAAAGAAGCATCGGCAGAAACTACAACAACTGCTGATGACAGCCGCGTAAAAGCATCGCCATTAGCACGCAAAATTGCGAAAGACAAAGGCATCAATTTAACAGAAGTTAAAGGAAGTGCCGAAGGCGGACGAATTGTTAAAAAAGATATAGAAGCCTTTACGCCTGCTGCCAAAACTGAAACTGCTGCCGAAAAACCATCCTTAAAAGAAGCACAGGAAGCTATTGCAACCAGTGCAACGGCAAAAGAAGGCATGGCGAAAGCACAAGGCGCAATTGTCCTTTCTCCTTATATCGGTGAAGAGAAATACACCGAAAAACCGGTTACGCAAATGCGTAAGGTAATTGCGAAACGCTTAGCCGAAAGCTTGTTTACCGCGCCACATTTTTACGTTACGGTTTCTATTGATATGGATGCAGCAATGGTTGCACGTACCAAAATGAACGAAGTATCGCCGGTTAAAATATCGTTTAACGATTTAGTTGTGAAGGCATGCGCATCTGCATTAAAACAGCATCCCGCTATAAATTCATCCTGGTTGGGCGATAAAATTCGTTACAACGAACACGTAAACATTGGTATCGCAGTTGCGGTTGATGAAGGTTTGCTGGTTCCGGTTGTACGTTTTGCAGATGGAAAATCTTTAAGCCGTATTTCTGCCGAAGTAAAAGAATTCGCTAAAAAAGCAAAAGATAAAAAACTACAGCCATCAGATTGGGAAGGTTCAACTTTCACCATTTCTAACTTAGGCATGTTTGGTGTGGATGAATTTACGGCTATTATCAATCCGCCAGATTCTTGTATTTTGGCGGTAAGCGGTATCCAACAGGTTCCAGTCGTTAAAAACGGCGCAGTTGTTCCGGGAAATGTGATGAAAGTTACATTAAGTGCAGATCATCGTGTAGTTGATGGTGCTACTGCTGCTGCTTTCCTCAACACAGTAAAATCATTATTGGAAGAACCGGTTAGGTTGTTGATCTAATCTGATACTTCTTTTATCGATATAAAATCCTGCTAAATTAAATTAGCAGGATTTTTTTATGCCGGTAACTTTTATTTCTCCGCCTAAAAACTAAATTTATAGCATGAAAAAAGTAGGATTGCTATTTGCCTTTGTGGCTTTATTGATAACGGGCTGTCAAAATAAAACCGGATCATCTTCCGCGGGAAAAAACAAAGATTTAGCTGCTTTTTTTGACCAGTATTACGAAGCCCGGCTCAAATTATTCCCGTTAGAAGCTACTTCTATCGGCGATAACCGCTACAACGATTTACTGCCCAACGATGGCTCGACACAGTTTCTCAAACAGGAACATGATTTCTATGCCGGTTATCTGCAAAAATTAAAAAACTTTAAGCGGGAAGATTTAAGTGAAGAAGACCAGCTCTCCTACGATATTTTTGCTTACGAAGCACAAATAGCATTGGACGGCTTGAAATACCATTTTGAATACCTGCCGTTCAACCAGTTTTACGCCTTGCCAATCACGCTTGGCCAGTTTGGTTCTGGCACTGGTGCACAACCGTTTAAAACCGTAAAAGATTATGAGAACTGGCTAAAACGCCTTACCGCTTTTTCGGTTTGGGCAGATACGGCTGTTGTTAATTTTAATAAAGGGATTAAAACCGGCATCGTTTTGCCCAAAGCTTTGGTGGTAAAGATGATTCCGCAAATGCGTGCGATGGAAGTTTTTGATCCAACAAAAAGCTTGTTTTACGGTCCGATAAACAACTTCCCGAAATCTTTTTCAGACGCAGAAAAAAGCAGGCTAAAAGAAGTATATTCAAAGTCGATTATGGAAGTGGTTGTACCAACGTATAAAAAGTTAGGCGAATATCTGCAAACCCAATATTTGCCGCATGCTCGCAGTTCTTCTGGCTTTTCGGCTATTTCGAACGGCAAAGAAATGTACTATTACCTGGTGAAACAGCAAACCACAACCGACAAAACGCCTGAAGAAATTTACCAGTTAGGGTTAAGCGAAGTAAAACGCATTCGTACCAAAATGGACAGCATTAAAACCAGCGTTGGTTTTAAAGGCGACTTGAAAGCATTTTTCGAATACATGAAGAACGACTCGAAATTTATGCCTTATAAAACGCCGCAACAGGTTTTGGCTGCTTTTGAGAAGATTCACAAAACGATGGAACCAAACCTGAAAAAAATGTTTAACCATGTGCCGAAAACGCCATTTGAAATCAGGCAAACGGAAGCTTTTCGCGCAGCGTCGGTAAGTGCGGAATACAATCAAGGTTCGGCAGATGGAAGTCGGCCTGGTATTTTTTATGTTCCTATTTTAGATGCAACCAAATTCAACACGACTTCGGGCATGGAATCGCTGTTTTTGCATGAAGCTATTCCCGGCCATCATTACCAAATATCGCTCACTCAGGAAAACACTTCACTACCTAAATTTCGTCGTTTTGGTGGTGATAATGCTTATGTAGAAGGCTGGGCCTTGTATTGCGAATCGTTGGGAAAAGAGCTTGGTTTATATACAGATCCTTACCAGTATATGGGTGCTTTGGGCGATGAAATTCACCGTGCCATCCGTTTAGTTGTAGATGTTTCAATCCATACGAAAGGAATGACGCGCGAACAGGCCATCAAATACATGATGGACAACGAAGCCATCAGCGAGCAAAGTGCAACAGCCGAAATAGAGCGTTACATGGCCATTCCTGGCCAGGCTTTAGGTTATAAAATTGGGGCTTTAAAAATCCGGGAACTTCGTAACCGATATGAAAGAGCTTTAGGAAGCAAGTTCAATTTGGCCGATTTTCATGATCAGATTTTGAAAGATGGTTCGATGCCGCTGGCTATTTTAGAAAAGAAAATGGATGCCTGGGCAGCAACACAAAAATAACAGCCATAAAAGAAGCATTTTACTCCCTCTCTTCTGGAGAGGGCCGGGGTGAGGCTTGCTTCTTTTATCGACCTAAATTATTTACTTTTTAGTTTGATCAGCATAGCTAAAAACCTTTTGGAGTAAAGCTGTAGAACGTGAAGACGGCAGATTTTGCCTGATCTGCAATTCCTGCTGCGCGATCTCCAAAAATAATCCGCTGATCGCTTTTTGCGTTACATAATTTTCGACGTCAGGGTTAACTTTACCAGAAGTAAACGGAACTTTATTGTAAGCAGTTGCTGCCTGGCTGTAATACTGCGTTGCTCCCGTTTTATCTAAACTTTTGTGGACTACCGGCCGAAATTTGGCAGCCAACGAATCAGTTGTTGTCCGTTTAAAATATTGTGTTGCGGCATCACTCGGTCCTAATAAAATATTCGTGGCATCTTTCACACTCATTTGTTTTAAAGCCGAAATAAAAATCGGTTTGGCTTCTTTGGCCGCATCTTCTGCAGCACGGTTTAAAGAAAGGATTACGTTATCGCACAGCTTGTTAAAACCTAATTTACGTAAAGTGGCTTCTGCTTTTTGTGCTTGCGGAGGAAACAAAATCTTAACCGCCGCATTTCCAAAGAAACCGTTTGCTGCAGAAAGCTGGTCGCTGCTTTTAATGATGCCTTGTTGCAATGCTTCTTTTATACCACCAGAAATTTCCTGGTCGGACGGTGTTCCGGTCGTAGATTTTGGCAAAAGTTTAGAAAGGATTTGGCTTTGTGCCGGATGGATATCCGCAGATAAAAAAAGGATGGTAAAAAGAGTACTGAACAAAAGTGCGGTTTGCTTTTTCATGAAATGTAGATTGTTTTAACAAAAACGTTGCTTCTAAATGCTATTTTAACGCTTCTGTTGACGAAGGATTGCGAAACAAGGATTCAATATTAACAAACCTAAGTTTCAGTCAACCTAAAAGAAGCACACTTATTGGTGTGACAGGAACTTTTTAAAATAGTTTGATGATCGAGAAAACAATGGCCGCAAAAATTGCAGAAATGGGAATAGTGATGATCCAAGCCCAGATCAGGTTAATTGTTACGCCCCAACGCACGGCTGAAACCCGTTTAGTCAATCCAACACCAATAATAGAACCGGTTAATGTATGTGTGGTTGAAACCGGGATACCAAAATGCTCGGTAGCAAACAAGGTGATGGCACCTGCAGTTTCGGCACTCACGCCTTCCAATGGTGTTACTTTTGTTATTTTGGTGCCCATCGTTTTTACGATCTTCCATCCGCCCGACATGGTTCCGGCAGCAATTGCCGAATAACAGGCGAAAGGGATCCATTCGGGCATTTGCTGATTGTTCGTAATTACTTTTGAAGCCACCAGTGCTACGTAAATAATTCCCATTACTTTTTGGGCATCGTTTCCGCCGTGCGCATAACTTAATGCACCGGAAGAAACCAATTGCAAGCGTTTAAACCAAACATCAGCAACAGAAGGCCGCGCATTTTTGCAAATATGCATGATTAAAATATTGATGGCCATCCCGATCAACATCCCAATAATCGGTGCGAGAAATATGAAGATCACGATCTTTACAATCGGATCATAGTTGACAGCAGACAATGGATTTAGGTGCATAAAAGCAGCATTTGTCATCCCGGCACCGGCAAAACCACCAATTAAAGTATGTGATGAACTGGAAGGGATACCAAACCACCAAGTAATTAAGTTCCAGGTGATGGCTGCAATTAATCCGGCCAAAATTACATGCATAGTAATAAACTGCTCGAAAACTGTTTTGGCAATTGTATTAGCAACTTTATGGTCTTTAATTAAAAAGTAAGCCAGGAAGTTAAAGGAAGCTGCCCATAAAACAGCCTGAAAAGGCGTTAATACTTTGGTGGAAACAATGGTGGCAATGGAGTTTGCCGCATCATGAAAACCGTTGATAAAATCAAAAATAAGGGCTAAAATAACAACGACAACCAGCAGGGTAGAGACCATTCCTTATGCGTTTTTTACAATGATCGATTCCATCACATTTGCTGCATCTTCGCAACGGTCGGTCGCGGTTTCTAATGCCGCTAAAATTTCTTTGTATTTGATCAGCCTGATCGGGTCTTTCTCGTACAAAAACAAATCTGCAACAGCGCGGTCAAAAACGTAATCGGCCTGGTTTTCGATGCTGTTGATGCGGATGCAGGATTCTGCAATGTTCCTTACATTCTTCAAATCCTTCAGTTCAATTACTGCTTTTTGCAGATCGTAACTGCCTTGCAAAATAAGTTCTGATAATTTTTGCACCGGTTCTGTCATTTCAGCAATCTGATATAAACTCATCCGATTGGCCGATCCTTGTATTAAATCGGCAACATCGTCAATCGCGGTTGCTAAAGAGTGGATATCTTCCCTGTCAAACGGAGTAATAAAGTTTTTGCCCAGTTCTAAATAAATCTGGTGGGTAATCTCGTCGCCAATATTTTCCAGCTTATCAATCTGATGGTACAAAGCTTCCCTATTTTTAGTATCTAAAACATTTACTACCTCGACTAACAAAGTAGCCATGGTAACTACATTGCCCGCTGCTTGTTCAAATAGAGGAAAAAATATTTTTTTGTCCTTGGGTACAAAATATTGAAAAATACTGTTTAACGACATGCTTTTAGATTACGGACAAAAGTAAAGGACTGATGTTAATTTAATGTTAATTTAGGGTAAGGTATACCCGGAAAGGGCTGTTGTTTTGCTTTTTCTAACGTAAAACCGAAAGTAGAGCCAATTCCGAGCGTGCTTCTAACGTTGATAGTTTGCCTGTGTGCTTCTACAATGTGTTTCACTATTGCCAAACCTAAACCAGAACCGGCAATTTGCCTGGAACGGCTGGCATCGGTACGATAAAAACGTTCAAACAAACGCGGCAGGTTTTTTTCGTCAATACCGGCACCATCATCTGTTACTTCCACCAAAACCTGTTGATGCAGGGTAAACAGGCTTACGAAAGTTGTACCGTTAGTTTTTCCATATTTAAACGCATTGTCGATCAGGTTAACTAAAACTTGCCTGATGCGCTCCCGATCGGCATTTACAAATATCGGTTCGTTATACTTTTCTTTAAAAACGAGCTGTATTTTGTATTGAGCAGATTTTGCTTCCAACGATTCGAATACTTCTTTTATCAGCTCATTTATTTTAAACTTTGTGTATTGAATCGGCAACTCGCCCGATTCCAGCTTGGATATTTCATCCAAATCTTTGATCAGATAACTCATTCGGTCCACATTGTCCGACGCTTTTTTTAAAAATTTAAGCGTTAGCTCCGGGTCTTCCAAACCATCTTCGTCCAGCAAAGCATCCAAATAACCCTGCATGGCAAAAAGCGGCGTTTTGAATTCGTGGGAAAGGTTGGCCAGAAATTCCCTTCTAAACTGCTCCTGCTTTTTCAGGCTGTCAATCTCCGTTTTTTTTTCCCTCGCCCATTCCTGCACTTCCTGTTCAACATCATGGATTGGGTCAGAACCAACATGTTCGCCCAGCGCATCACGCAAATCGCGCCCAAGTTTTAAGCTGTGTATTAGCTTGTAGATGATTTTGATTTTAGAATAGACGTACTTTTCGATCAGGTAATAAAAAACTACGAAACTGGTAATGAGCGAGATAGAAAAAATTTGCAGCACATCGTACCAATTACGGCTGAAATAAAAGTTGGTGATGCCAAGGGTAACCGCAACGGCCAATGCATTGATAAAAACCAGGACGTTGAGTTTCATGAACCAAATTTAACTTTTGTACATGATAATCTGCCACCTAAAAGCCCACATCCATTTTATTTTATAATTTTTGATGCCTACTTTTTGCAGCAAAACTTCCAATTCTTTTCTTTTGAAGCCTTTTAAAACGGATAGCGGGCCGTCATTCCGGGCTAAACGCGAACGGGTTACCAGTTTTGTAATTAATTTGATGGCATAATAAGCCAGCCAATGCCGATGCAAATCATCAATAATTACAGCATGGCGACTGCACGCCAACATTTTTTTAATCAGCAAAATCCATTCTTCATCGTTAAAGTGATGCGTAAACAACGTGCTTAAAACGATATCAAACCTCATTTCCGCTACTTCTTCAGCTAAAACATTGGCTAAAATAAAGCTGATGCTGGGTTCCGTATTT
>CAZZVO010000156.1:0-9605 GCA_964657505.1 uncultured Mucilaginibacter sp. | reverse complement strand
TTTAGGTACTCGATAAAAACATCAAAATACCTGTCCTCGTTTAGCAAACCGGTATCAATCAACTCAAATTCCGGGTCTAACTTTCCGCGGTGGCGGTTTTCGTTAATCAACCATTCGTACGGATAAGCGTCCTGCACATATTTGTACAGCATTTTTTGGTAGCTGTGCGTTGGTGTGCTGTCTAAATAATAATAAAGTTCTTTTACATCCTCGCCGTGGTTGCCTTCGCCATTGGTTAAACCGAAAAGCCGTTCTTTTAAAATTGGGTCTTTGCCGTTCCATAAACCAAGCCCTAAACACAGCAATTGCTTGTCGTCACTAAAGCCGCCGATGCCTTCTTCGCCCCAACGGTAAGCTTTGCTGCGTGCCATATCGTGAGTGATGTAATTCCAGGCATCGCCGTTTGCGCTGTAATCTTCCCGCACCGTTCCCCATTGGCGTTCTGATAAATACGGTCCCCATTTAAGCCAGTTTTTTTGGGAAGCATAATTTTCATTCAAGCGGCTTTGTTCTGTGTTGATATCCATGCGAGTTTAAGTATAAGCATGAAGGTAATGTTTTATGCGGAAGATAAATTAGCGTTTTACAGTTCTTATACGCCAGTTGTTTGCTTAAACATTTACTTCTAATATCAACCTAAATTTTAATGCAGTTATGGCAGCGTTTATTTTCAACCTTAAAAATTTCGGCTACTTTTACACTTTAAAGCATAAGTTGAGCGGGAAGCGGAAATTTAGTTTAGATTGATTGTAATGCTTCTTTTATACCATAAAAAAGAGCAGCAAAAAAACTTAGATCAGCCATAAACTGATAAATTGTAAACCGGTAAGAAACCAAGGCCATGAAACCAGGCGACAAAGTAATTTGCATTGATGCAACCATTGATGCCGAAAAATCGGAAGAGATCCGTAACGATTTCGAAATTTGGGTGGTGAAAGATAAAGAATATACCATCCGCGAAATCCTGGACAACAGCGGCATTGTAACTGGCGTTTTGCTGGACGAGATACACAATTTCCCAAAATATTTTAAGCTGATTGGCCGTAGCCAGGAACCCGCTTTTGCCATCTGGCGTTTCCGCAAATTAAATTACGCAACCCAAACAGAAGCTGTAGAAGAAGAGCACGAACTGGTAGAAGTTGGCACGAAAAAACAAACAGAAAAAGGAGTTGGCTAAGTACTTTTTTTGCCGATGCTTCTTTTATCCCTCTTTTTTGGGGTCGATCAAACCTTTAACTAAATTTTTCCATTGATAATTGGAGAAACCCAATATTGCGCCGATGGCAACCGCTGCGTGGCGGATTGTATCCCAAACACCGTTTGCATGTAAATTGGGCACTTCGTTTCGGCCATGCACTTCTGCGCTAACGGTGTTCCCTTTCCGTTTTACTACAAACGTACTGCTGGCATCTTCGCCAAAAAAATGAGCCGTATCAGCGTTTGGGTTTTGCGGATTAGAAGCCGGCCGGACTTTTATAGAAACAATTTGAAGATCAATTGTAGGATCAGCTTCATCCTGAATAGCTTCTATCTGCACCCAATCTTCGCCGTTTCCGCTTTCTGGCCCGGGTGCCGGGATGTGGATTTTAAAATAATCGCCTGTTTGTGCCGGTCGGGAAACTTCTTGTCCATCACTATTAGTCAATTGAAAACCAGACGAAAAACCATCGGCAATTTCTCCCCACTGGGAAATATCCAGCAGCCTTTTCTTACCCGTTTCAAAAAGCTTTCCGGCTTCTTCCCGATTGTCCGGCTTTTCTTCGTGGACCACATCCACCTGGTTGCCTTTTTGCTGTTGCGGAATGTTTTGATCTTCTATCGACATCGTGTTTTCTTTCAAAATCAAACCCTAAAAATTAAAGGTAGTTTGTAAAAATTGAATTGAGGCTGATGCTTCTTTTATCGAGTGAAAATTATGTTTGAGTTTGAATTAATCAATAATTGCTTCTTTTTGCGGATTGGCTAGGTAGTCAAACATCAAATCTATTTGGGTTGGAAGCACGCGGTCTTCAGATAAAGTTGGGATCATGTTTTGATCGAAAAAATTCACCTCCAAAATGTCAAAAGCTTTAATTTTTTCTCCGCTAATGATTTCACACTGGATAAAAATTTTATATACATAGTCCGGTTGCGGTGGATGCGGATGGCAGCGTTTATCCAAAACCGCCAGCAATTTTACAGATTTTACGTTGAAACCGGTTTCCTCCAATGCTTCTTTTACTGCTATTTCTTTGGGTGAAAAACCAATATCTGCCCAGCCACCAGGCAATGACCATTTGCCGTCGGCTTTTTCGCGGACTAATAAAAGCTGTTTTTGATCATTAAAAATAACGACTCGAACATCAGTTTTTGGCGTAATATATTCTTTTTCTATGCCGAAAAAAGCAGTAATTTTTTTCCAGCGATTGCCCGGAAACCTGCTGCATCATTTCTAAACTGATCTGTTCCAGTTCTCGATAACGCTCCTCGTCATATTCGTTTTTGGCATAAGTTAAACCTAAATGCGCCACCGCTTTCAAGCGTTTGGCATAATCTAACATTTTGACAGCCATCAGTTTTATATTTGGGTAGAAATATACAATGCTTCTTTTATCACCCCAAAACTATTGAACACCAATTCATTCCAAATCCAAAATATCTCCTGGCTTGCAGTCCAGCACTTTACAAATGGATTCCAGCGTATCAAAACGAACACCTTTAGCTTTACCAGTTTTGAGGATGGAAAGATTGACGGTTGTTAAACCAACTTTTTGCGATAACTCGTTCAACGACATTTTGCGTTTGGCCATCATCACATCTAAATTAATAATGATTGGCATGGCTATATAATTGATTCGTTTTCGGCTTTAAATTGGTTAGCAACTTGAAGCAGTTCGGCAAATAAAAAGATGCTGAGTGAGAAGAACCACATTAACGCGGAATTTGCAAAGATTAGTAAACAGGTGTATAAAATAGCATCCAATTGAGATTTAAATGTTGTTAAATTGTGCATAAATTGTTGATAATAAACCAACGTTTGAAAGGTAGGACTGATTAAGCTGATTGCTACAGACCAAAAGCCAATAGCTCTTATTTTGTAATAAAAACTTGGTTGCCATTTACTATTGTCAGTATAAGACTTTAAAACTTGCCATAAATTTATACTCATAATTAGCAATATACAGGTTATAATCATTCTGGCGACCATAACCCAATTTCCAGGTAGATTCTTAGGATATTTTATAAACCCTTGGATTGCTAAATATATTGATCCAAATAAAGAAAATAAGATTGCTATCCAGATTAGTATAAAAATTCGTTGGATTTTTAAAGATTTCATATCGTTTAATTTTTATCAAACATAATCATTAAATAAACTAAAACAAATAATATTTAAAATAAAACATTAAATAATTAAATTATTATTTGTGTTGATTCAATTTTATGCCGATGCTTCTTTTATCAACCTAAAATTGATATTCCTTCAAAAGCAAACCAATCATTACTTTTAAAACATGGATTCACCAATCACAATACCAATTTTACCTGCCGAAGAATTGCGCGTTTTGGGCGTTTTGATGGAAAAAAGCAAAACCACGCCGGATTATTATCCCATGACTTTAAACAGTTTGACTACGGCCTGCAACCAAAAATCATCCCGAAAACCAGTGGTAGATTACGATGAAGGAACGGTTGTGGAAGCTTTAAATTCGCTCAAGAAAAAAGGTTTGATTTCTACGGCAACCGGCGGTTCTATTCGTTCGGTAAAATACAAACACAATTTTGCCATCGTTTTTCCGGTTGTTCCGGCGGAAGTTGCCCTAATCTGTTTGCTAATTTTACGCGGGCCGCAAACGCCCGGCGAACTTAACACCAATTCGGGCAGGTTGTATGAGTTTGAATCTTTGGAGGAAGTTCAGTCGGTTTTAGAAAAACTGTCTCAACCGGAAACACCTTTTGTAAAACAATTGCCGCGCCGCAGCGGACAAAAAGAAGTGCGTTTTATGCACTTATTAGGCGGGGAAATTGAATTTGAGGAAGAAGAACCGCCACAAGAACCAGCACGCCGATCAGTTGGTGAACTGGAAGCGCGCGTTACACAATTAGAACAGGATTATTCCTCGCTAAAAGAAGCAGTGGATAAATTGATGAAGGAGTTGGGGGTTTGAAGGAGGTGCGAGGTTTGAGGTGCGGGGAGCGAGGGAAAGTGTAAAGATGAAGGAGCGGAGAGCGGGAATTTTGAGAAATATTATATGAAGAAAGTAACAATGATTTTGCTGATGTTGGGTTTAACCAATCAGCTTTTTGCCCAAAAAACCACCGATAAAAATAGTAGCGGCAACCCGATTTTTCCGGGTTGGTATGCCGATCCGGAAGCTGCGGTTTTTGGTAAGCAATATTGGGTTTATCCAACTTTTTCTGCACCGTATGAGCAGCAGGTTTTTATAGATGCTTTCTCCTCGCCGGATTTGGTGCATTGGACAAAGCATCCGCATGTGCTGGATTCTTCCAACGTAAAATGGGCGAAAAAAGCGATGTGGGCACCAGCAATCACACAAAAAGATGGCAAATATTATTTGTTTTTTGGGGCGAATGATATTCAGAACGATCAACAAATTGGCGGCATTGGTGTAGCTGTTGCTGATCGTCCGGAAGGTCTGTTTAAAGATTATCTCGGCAAACCGCTGATTGATAAAATCGTAAACGGCGCGCAACCGATTGATCAGTTTGTTTTTAAAGACCACGACGGGCAATATTATATCATTTATGGTGGCTGGGGGCATTGCAATATTGCCAAACTCAATGCTTCTTTTACCGGCTTAATTCCGTTTGCAGATGGCACAATGTACAAATCCATCACCCCAAAAGATTATGTGGAAGGCCCGGTACTTTTTACCCGGCAAAAGAAGTATTACCTAATGTGGAGCGAAGGCGGCTGGACTGGCCCTAATTACCGTGTAGCTTATGCGATGGCAAATTCGATAGAAGGCCCGTTTGAACGGATCGGCGTAGTTTTAAAACAAGACCCAAAAGTAGCAACAGGCGCAGGCCATCATTCTATAATCCAGGTTCCGGGAACGGATGAATGGTACATTGTTTATCACCGCCGCCCGCTTGGCGAAACGGATGGCAACCATCGGGTAACTTGTATTGATAAAATGTATTTTGATGCGGGCGGTTTGATTAAGTCGGTTGTGATTACGAAGGAAGGCGTGCAGGGAACGAAGTTAAAGTAGGGTTTAAAAAATATGATATCAGATACAAAGCAAGCAGCACTTAATCGGAATAGAGCAATAATACTTGCAACATTAGATTACCATCTTGCACAACACGCTGGTACTTTTGTTTGTATGGCGTAGATTTTATTGCTGATTATTATGAGCAGCAGAAGCTACAGACAGAGAAATATTACAAGCAGCGACGGCTCGACACATTACAACAACGCTTTCGTAGCTTAACTGAAGGGCTACAATTCCGGATTGATTTGGAATTTTCAAATTATATTAAAAAAACGACAGGTTACGACGTTAATATATTTGAAACCCTGCAAAACCGGGTTGAAAACATCATCAAGCAAAATGATATTCGTAATCAAAAAGAATATCAGGATGTAAGCACATTGAGTCGTTTCTACCATCAAGTTTTAGCTGAACAGGGAAAAATTGAAATCCTCGATCATTTACTTGCTGAGTTTCACAAACGAACTATTACAAAATATACGTCAAGAGAAATAAATCATTATCCTAATCGATTTTCAGAAGCATCGTCACCAGATGGTAAGCAAAAGTTAGCGGTAGAAAAAAGCGGAAAAGAAGAAAACGCGTTAACTTATATTGCTATATACTTAAAAAACGGTGTTTCATCTGGTTTTTACGATGTACGCGGACATCACCCGAATATAACTGCTTTTTGGAAAGATGATTGTAATATCATTGTTGAAACAAAAAAAGAATATTTAAGCTTTCGAAAAATCAGAAAAATCGAAAGTCAGGGAGAAATAATTAATATTGAATATATGGAACATTAATTTTTCGTAACCTTCAACATAAAATCCACCGATAAATCTTCATCTAACAAAGGCCAATGGATACCATACCCACTTGGGGAAATTTTAAATAAATTCCTTTGTAAATCGTTGGCCAGAATCAATTTTTCTGAAATTTGATCTAAAGGCAACTTGATAAAATTGCCGTCTACTTTTAAACAAATAAAGTTTCCTTCAAAAGAAACGGTTTCAATGTTGTGTGTTGCAGTCATGGTTTTTACTTGATAAAAAAAGCATTCCAGGATTCAATAATTAAATCAAAATGCTGATAAATAATTTTCTTAATTTCTCTTTTTGAAGCAGGACTAACATTGAAAGAAAAAGCTTCTACAATTTCGACCTCATCAGTTAACAACCAATATTTACACTCCATATCGCCTTTTTCAGCATGAATATGAATTGGTTCTGCTCCTTCGTTTGCATAGAAAAATAATCTCCAACCATAAATGTACAGTATTGTCGGCATGTAAATTGATTTTTTGGAAGATAAAGTTATTAGCTGGTTATAACATAATTTATACCGGTAAAAGAAGCATCAATTCACAAATAAAAACGGCAATACTTCTTTTATCAACCTAAAGCCTGCATTATTTATGCTGATGTTTAGCACGATCATACTGATCCGGCCACTTCAAATCAACGCCTAATTGTTGTGCGGCATGCAATGGGAAATACGGATCTCGCAATGATTCGCGTGCAATTAAAATTAGATCAGCTTTGCCGCTTACTAAAATATCTTCCATTTGTTGTGCTTCCGTAAGCAAACCAACGGCTCCGGTTAAAATACCGGTTTCCTTTTTAATCTGCTCGGCGAACGGAACCTGATAACCGGCTTTAACAGAAATCTTTTGCCAGGAAACCAAGCCGCCGGTAGAACAATCAATCAGATCAACGCCTTTATCTTTTAAAATTGCGGATAATTTAACCGATTCTTCAGCCGTCCAGCCACCTTCTGCCCAATCTGTGGCCGAAATACGAACGAACAAAGGCAAATCTTTCGGCCAAACTTCCTGTACGGCTGCGGTAACTTCCAGCAAAAAACGGATACGGTTTTCAAAAGGACCACCATATTGATCTGTTCGCTGGTTACTCAACGGCGATAAAAACTGGTGCAGCAAATAACCATGCGCGGCGTGCAGTTCGGCTACTTTAAAACCAACTTCCACCGCTCTTTTGGTGGTTTCTTTAAAATCCCGGATCACTTTGGCCAGTCCGGCTTCGTCTAAAGCAATTGGTGCTTCGGTTCCTTCTGCGTAAGGAATGGCACTTGGCGCAACAGTTGGCCAGCCTTCCGGCTCACTGCTTGGGATCAATTTACTGCCTTTCCAGGGAGATTGGTGACTGGCTTTCCTTCCTGCGTGCGCCAGTTGTATGCCAGCAATTGAGCCGTTATCATGAATAAAATCGACGATCTTTTTCTGTTCGGTTAGGTGTTCATCTTTCCACAAACCCAAATCATCTGGTGTAATCCGTGCTTCGGGCGAAACTGCGGTTGCTTCAGTGATAATCAAACCCGCGCCGCCAACTGCGCGGCTGCCGAGGTGTACAAAATGCCAATCGTTGGCAAAACCATCCACGCTCGAGTATTCGCACATTGGCGAAATTACGATGCGGTTTTTCAGTTCTATACTTTTTATTTTAAGGGGTTTAAACAGTTCGGCCATGATGCTTCTTTTATCGGTATATTTTCTTTGTGTAAAGAACGCGTCTATTGCTTGCAGGTTTGTAACATAATTCTTTTAAAATAATAATTGTTGTAAAATGACATTGGAGGAATGATTAAAGCCTACACAGAAACTGTAATAATAATTATTGTATTTTTGATTATATAAACTGTATGTAAATATGAATGTTGAATTGAATTTACAAAACGAAAAGCTGGAATTGATCCAATGGCTGTCAACATTGGAAAACCAGGCCACTATTGAAAAGATAATGGATTTGAGAAAACAAGAAAATACAGATTGGTGGAATGCTATATCTCAGAACGAAAAAGAATCTATAGAAAGGGGTTTGGCAGATGCGGAAGCAGGAAAACTAAATCCGCACAGCAAAGCTAGGGAACTTTATGAAAAGTGGTTATAGAATTTTCTGGACCGATTTTGCATTAAATGAATTAGCGCAAACGCTAAAATATCTCGAAGAAAACTGGACAGAAAAAGAAATCAAAAATTTTTCTGCTAAACTGGAAGAAACAATAGTTTTTATTTTCAACAATCCAAACCTGTTTCAACGTTCTGATATTAAGAAAGATATCCGAAGGGCAGTTGTTGCAAAACATAATTCTTTATATTACCGACTGGTAAATAACCAGGTTGAAATAATATCGTTCTTCTCACACCGTCAAAACCCTAAGAAAAGAAATCTAAAATAATTTACTTCGAAGGACGCTGAACGGATATTTATTTACAAATCCACCTTCGGAAAATGTATCTCATACTTTTCCAGTTCCAGCACAATTGCAGTTAAAATAGCGTAATTTTTATACCATTTTTTATCCGAAGGGACAATTTGCCAAGGTGCAGCTTCCGCACAATGTTCAAAAAGGTACTCGTAAACTTTTGCGTAATCGTCGTGCTTTTTAATGGCCGCAACGTCTTCTTTCTGATATTTCCAGCGTTTGTATTCGTTGGTTTTTCTTGATAGCAGCCGCTCTTCCTGTTCTTTTTGCGATACGTGCAGGTAAAATTTCATCAAAATCGTATTGTTCCGCACCAAGCCTTTTTCAAAGCTGTTGATCTCTTCACAACGGTTTTTAATCACATCTTGCTTGACGGAATGCTCCACTTCGGGCACTAAAATATCTTCGTAATGCGAGCGGTTAAAAATCTGGATCATGCCTTTCTCCGGACACTCTTTGCTCACCCGCCACAAAAAATGGTGCGCCAATTCCTCTTCCGTTGGTGCTTTAAATGATTTTACGCGACAACCGGCAGGATTAATCCCCGAAAAAACGTGTTTGACCGCACCGTCTTTGCCCGAAGTATCCATGCCTTGCAACACAATCAGCACGTCATACTTCTTTTGTGCATATAATTTATTCTGGATTTCGGCCAGCTTTTCGGTTAGCTTGATGCTTTCTTTTGCCGCTTCTTCTTTCGTAATTTTTTCTTCGGGAGAAGTGGAAATATCTGCCAGTTTGATTTTCTTGCTCATGATGCTTCTTTTACACACTAAATTTTATCCAGCCTGCACCTTCATAACCAAAAATAAACTGTTTTGGGTTGATGATCTCCGCTAAAATCTCTACAGAATCTGCAATGCGCGGCCCGGAACGGTTAAAATAATGGTTTCCATCGGCAATAAAAAGCTGGTTGTTTTTTACCGACTTTAAGTCTCGAAAATAAGGTTGTTGCAGCAACGTATCCATTTCTTTTAAAGTCCGTTCGATGCTAAAACCGCAAGGCATCACTACAATAATTTCTGGATCAGCTTGAACCATATCCATCCAATCAATAGCTGGCGAATGTTTTCCGCTGATAGCCAAAACAGATGCTCCGCCAGCAATTTCCACCATTTCGGGCGTCCAGTTGCCGGCCATCATCAAAAAGCGGGTGAGCACCAGCGGCACCACGAACAC